>DASQLD010000351.1:0-6069 GCA_035630195.1 Bryobacteraceae bacterium | reverse complement strand
CCACCGAGAAGGGAAGCGATACCTGCCAGCAATGCACTCTCCATCAAGACGAGCTGAATTAGCCTCCTGCGTCCCGCTCCGATGGAGATTCGAAGAGCCATTTCTCGCGCTCGGGCCGCAGCCCGCGCGGTCATCAAGTTGGCTACGTTGGCGCAAGCGATCAGGAGTACGAGGATTACGAGAATGCCGAGGATGACAAGCGAACGCCGGTAGTTCTTCTGCATGCCGGAGACTCCCGCCGACGCCGGCTCTAGAAAGACGGGAGCCCTAAGATATGCGTCGAGGCGGTCTTTGGGTGTATCGGCATTCCAGCTTTTGGTATTTTCCCGCCGAGAGGCATAGAAAGTGGCTTGCAGCTTCTGCCGAACCTGCTCGACGGACACGCCAGGCTTGATCTGCGCCCAGGCGCGCAACCAGGACCAGTTGCGATTGTTAATCGCCTTGGCATTCATCATCGTCGGGACGAAGATGTCTGTCAGTGTTCCAGTGTCGGTGCCTGTAAAGCCATCGGGCGCGACGCCGACGATCTCATAGAGGTCTTTGCCCATCGTGAATGTCCGACCAACGGCCTTGGGATCGCGCGCGAAGCGGCGCGTCCAGTAGTCGTAGGAAAGCACAGCGTATGGGTGCGCTCCGGGCTTAATATCATCGTTTGGCGTCAGCAGTCTTCCATGCGCCGGTTTCAATCCGAATGAGCCGAACATCTCTCCCGACACGTACTGAAACTGCATTCTCTCCATATCGTTGTCGGAAGCGTACGTCAGAGATCCACGGCCGGCATAGTTGATGGCCAACAGGCCCGCTTGATCCTTTACCGCAGCTCGCATCTCGCGGAAGAGAGGGTACTCAAAGGCGTCGCTCGTATCCGTTTTGCCCGTTCGCCAATCTACAACCTCATATGTGACGAAATACAGACTTTCCGGATTTGCGACTGGCAAAGGCCGCAGCAGCACGGCATCAATTAGACGAAACGCAGACGTACAAGCGCCGATTGCCAGGGCGAGCGAGAGTATGGCTGCTGCAGAGCTGACCTTATTCTTGAAGAGCTGCCTGATGCCGAAGATTGTGTCCGCCCCTAATGATTCAAGCCAGACCGCAAGCTTGGCGTCGCGGCTATACTCCCGCGCGCGGAGCTTGGAACCAAAGGCGCGGCGCGCTTCTTCGGGATCACGGCCCTGTTCGACGGCTTCGTCAATGTGGGATTGGAGTTCTTCGTCGATTTCTCGGTCGAGGCGATCGGCGCCAAAAACATTGGTGATTCTAGACCAAAGTGACATTCACGCCATCCTTAGCACTCGGCTCACGGCCGACGTTACTGCCTGCCAGCGAGACTCAGCCGCTGCGAGTTGCTTCTTGCCGGCGGATGTGAGTTCGTAGATTCGGGCGCGGCGGCCAGTGTCCTTCGTAACCCATTCCGCGTGGATCCAGCCGGCTTCTTCCATGCGATGCAAGGCGGGATAGAGCGACCCTTCCTCAACTCGCAAAACTTCATCGGAGATCTCTTCGATTGCGGACATGATGGCGTAGCCATGGAGGCGCGGACGGCGAGAGAGAATTTTGAGGACCAGGAGGTCGAGTGAGCCTTGGAGGGAATCGGGCTTTCTCATAATTGGGCCATACTCAGTGATCTAATTATATAGACAACTGAGTACCTGTCAAGGCCGATATAATCCGGATGTCCATATGAGTGTGAATCGCAGAGAGTTCTTGACGATGGCGGGCGCTGGGCTTACAGCATCGGCCGCTCCAGCCCAAGAAACGCGGAAGCCAAACATTGTAATCCTCTTTCTGGACGACTCGGGTTGGTCGGATTTCCGGCCTTTCGGCAAGCCTAACTATCCAACGCCGAATGTTGAACGTCTCGCCAGCCAAGGCTGCGCCTTTCATAACTTCTACGTCCCGCAGGCGATATGTTCGGCTTCAAGATCGGCGCTGATGACAGGTTGTTATCCGGGTCGTACGAAAGTGTTCGGGGCGTACCCACCACGCGCGCGAGGTCTCGATCCAAAGTTCAAGACAATGGGCGAACTCCTAAAAGAGACGGGATACAGGACTTGTGTCTTTGGGAAATGGCATCTCGGCGACCAACCTGACACGCGTCCTCCGGCTCGCGGCTTCGACGAATCGTGCGGTTTGATGTACTCCAACGACATGTGGGAGTTTCATCCTGAGAATCCGGACCGGTTTCGAGAATTTCCTCTTCAGTTTTGGGAGAACGGGAAGATCCAGATTGAGCGGGTAACCCAGCATCATCAGCCAATGCTCACCACTTGGTATACGGAGCACGCCGTCGACTTCATTCGCCGCAATAAGGGTGGACCGTTCCTGTTATATGTACCGCACTCGATGCCGCACGTTCCTTTGTTCTGCAGTGATAAGTTTCGAGGCAAATCGGGAGCGGGATTATACGGCGACGTGATGATGGAACTCGATTGGTCCATTGGTGAGATTACGAAAGCGCTCGCCGAGTCTGGGGTGGAGGAGAACACTATCGTGATACTGACCTCGGACAACGGCCCATGGCATTCCTACGGCAATCATGCCGGGAAAACTCCTTATCGGGAAGCGAAAGGTACGGGCTTCGATGGCGGAACACGCAGCGCTTGCATCGTCCGATATCCGCAGCAAGTCAAAGCGGGGAGCGTGTCGAAGCAGACGTTCTGCTCCATTGATTTTCTGCCAACACTGGCAAAGCTGGCTGGAGCGAAACTACCCGAACATCCGATCGATGGGTTGGACGTTTGGGACATTATTCGTGGCGCGCGAGGGGCTGTTAATCCGCATGAGTACTATGCGTTCTCGACGGGCGCCAATTTGGAAGGTGTGATCAGCGGCGATGGCCACTGGAAGTTGCATATGCCCCATAGCTATCGGGTTCTTGTGAAGGCCGGCCAGGACGGTGCCGCCGGTGTGTTTCGAAAGGAGACAATCGGTCTCTCATTGTTCGACATGAAGAAGGACGAACGGGAGACGACCAATGTCGCTGATAAATATCCGGACGTAACCAGTAAGATGAAAAGCTTCGCCGAAGCGCATCAGCGGGAGTTTTACGGCTGAAGGTAATTCCTTCCCAGGGAAAGGTAATTTAGTCTTCCCGTTCCCTTGCAGAGCGTGAGGGGTCACCGTAAAGGGCCAGCTTGCTATCGCTATCGAGCAGGTCTCCGCATATGCTGGATCTTGTTGAAACGATAAGATTCTTTAATCTCGCGACTTCGTCACGCAGATTACGAATCTTATCCACATCTTTTCTCGCTGACTCAAGCTCGTCCACGGGTCCGTAGGAAGCAGTTATCTTGCCAAAACATAGAAATAACAGACACATAACGGTGTTAACACGGCTTTCTGCTGCTGGGCGTTTACCCGGCCTTATAGGCGTTCCTGAGAAGAGCGTCCACCCATAACCGCTGGCCGTAAGCGTCAGCGCCGAAAGGGTTCGCGTGGTTCAGAGCTTCGGCAGGGATCGTCCGTCGGCAGATTCGAGGACACGGCGGATGATCATCAGCTCGTCGAGGTCAGTCATTTGTGCGGAGAACCCGGATCTGCAATCTTGTTTCCATTAGCCTGCAGTGGGCCTTTGCATTTTGCGCAACGTTTTGAGGGGAAGCTCTAGCGTTGTATAGGCAGCTCGCAAAACTTCCAGGCCAACATCGGAAGTTTGCACCACACACAGCAAAAGAATCGCACTTGTGTCATCATGACAACTCGACAGATTTTCGACACTTTCTGCTGCCGCCACGATCTACGAATAGATTGCCGCCAATTGGTAGCAGCTCACGGCCCGGGCGATCGCAAGCGTGATTTGATACACACTACGTTAAAGGAGCAGTGATGAACAACATCTTCTACATTATTGGGGTGATCGTCGTAATTATCGTTATTCTCAAGATGCTGGGGCTGTATTAGACGACTTGGCTCCCGGTTGTCGCGGCTCAGAGCAAGTTCGGATTATCAAGGTGCTATGGCGGATACTTGGACTGACCGCTCCGAGACATAGGTAACAGAACGTTCCCGGCACCGGGGCTGCACTTTCCCCCCAACGGGGGTGCGGAGGTTGGAATGCCCATGCAAGGAGATCTTTGTTAGGACGAACGAACTCGCATTTGTACTTCGACTCAAGGACGGGGAGAGTATGGCTTCCCTGTGTCGGGAGTTCGGGATCTCGAGGATGACGGGCTACAAGATCTTCGAACGTTATAAAGAGTGTGGTCTGGAGGTTTAAGCGGCCGAACTCGGCGGCCGCTTAGATACGCTAACCAGCTGCCCGAACAAATAGAAGCGGCAATTGTCGCAGCCAAGCGCGATAAACAACGGGAAGCCAGGAAGATCGCGAGCGCTTGCTGCGGCGTTCACGCCCACCTGGATCGTCGCTTGCTGACACATCCTACGCGATCGAGAACGCGCACGACGGTACGCCTCTTTCATAAGGACCGCGCCCGAACGAGTTGTGGTGCACCGACTACAGGGCGAATTCATGCTCGGCGACAAGCGCTACTGCTATCCGTTGACGGTCACCGATCACGCTTCGCGGTATCTGTTGCTGGTGAGGCGATGCAACCCAAGGCGGAGAGCCTGTGTTCACGGCATTTGAGCGACTGTTCAAGGAACGTGGCTTGCCGGCGATCCGATCGGACAATGGAGTGCCGTTCGCCGCCCCGAATGGGTGTTCAATCTTTCCAAGCTTTCGGTGTGCTGGTTGCGGCCGGGCATGAGCGTATAAAGCCGGTCGCCACAAGCGTATGCATCTCACCTGAAGAAAGAAGCGACGCGACGAGCGGGCGCCAATATCCTTCAGCAGCAGAACAAGCTCGACGACTTCATTTAGGAGTTCTATAACGAACGGCCACACGAGGCGCTGGAGATCAAGTGTCCTGCCGAAATGTACACGGCTTCCGAGCGACCTATCAGGGTATTCTGGAACCTCACTACCCGCTTCACGACAAGACGGCTATGATTGGCGCGTAAGCTAAACGAGAAGCGCAGAAGGCACTTGAGGACTGTTACCAGGAGCATAGTCATGCGGTTGAATCGGCTCCCAACTTCTGGGATGGCCCCAAACCAGAGAAGCTGACATTCTTCGCTGCGCCTTCATCGAACCGGCGGAGTTCGGTTGTTTAATGGTATGGCTGAACCACGTCGTCAGTCATTCGAGATACCCGCCTTCGATCCAACGAAGTAGGAGCAAGCTTCTATCGGGTCTAGGTGTTTTGCCCGAGTCCGAAGACGCCCTTCAATGTCGATGAGCGTTTATGAAAAGCGCCGGTCAGATTCTTGAAGGTATCAGTCTGGTATGGTGGCCGACGGTCTTGCGGTCCTTGGCACAAGACGAAGAAATCGACAGCGGTGGGACAAAACCTGCGGGCGAAGGCTACAAAGCGCCTGTGCAGATGTCACAATCGAGTAACTCGATGGCGACAGTTGTGCGAAATGTGAGTTCAGACAAATGTTAGCCAATGCGAAGGACACGCCGGACATAGAGGAACTAGCGGGAATGTTGACACGCGGCGAGTTTCCCGAGAACTACGACCACATCATCAGGAATATCTCAGACGAAGATCTTGAACGGCTCTGGGCAACCTTTAAGCAAAAGTGGCGCGGTATGAAGGAAGGAGACCTGCATAGTTGCTTGGCTCCTGAATAGCCTTTGTCCTTTCCTCGGCGATTCGAGTCCTCCCATCAGGCCCACGTGATATATTCTGCGAATGCCCAGCAACATGCCGCCTGACTTACTCAAACATCGCGATCCTGATCCGCCGACTGGTAAGACTTTTATCGCGCGTCCAATCACCAGGACGCTGGAGAACGTTTCGCGAGCGTTGGACTTGTCCCCATTTTTGAAACAAGTGGTTAAGACTCAGAATTCATCGAATGGAGAATTGAGTCATGGGGTTGTCGCGTAGGAAGTTCACGAAGGAGTTCAAGTTGGCGGCCGTTCGGCGGCTGGAACAAGGGATTTCGATGGCGGAGGCGTCGCGTGCGTTGGAAGTGAGCGCAAATGTACTGCAGCGCTGGCGCCGCGAGTTTCGGCAGGGACCGGGCAATGCGTTTCCCGGAAACGGGAAGGACCGTTGG
>DASQLD010000350.1:0-17467 GCA_035630195.1 Bryobacteraceae bacterium | reverse complement strand
TAGAAGTTCCAGTCTTTTTCGTCGACAAAGCCGTCTCGTGCAAGATCATTATCGGCGAAGCTTCTTTGCAGCCGCGGATCGGGCGCAAATTCTTCGCGAGTAATCTTCTGATCTTTATTCGCATCGAAGCGCGCCAATGTGTCCGCAAACGAAGGTGTATCTGAAGGCTGCTCGGCTTCGCCGCCGTTCTCCCACCAGTGTGCGTACACGATGTCCCCATCGACAACTGGTGTGGACTTCGGCTGCCACGAGAGTCCGTCGATGGACCACAGCTTCTCGCCTGTACGCGCGTTGTAGGAATCAAGAGTATAGGAACCGGGAACGATCAGTTCCACGACGCCGTTCTTCCGCCTCACAACTCCTGGAGTGGAATACGAACGCGTCACGTTCGGCCGGTCGGTCTTCCATTTCACGCGACCTGTTTGCTTATCGACAGCCAAAAGATACGAGCCACTGTCCTGATCGCAGAGCAGTATTAACAAATCGTCAACGAGTATCGGAGAGGACCCGTGACCGTTGGGGTTATTGAACGGGCCTAACGGTAAACTCCACCGCTCCTTGCCGTTGAAGTCGTACGCAAGGAGGCCAAAGTCCCCGAAGAACACATAGACCTTCTTGTTGTCGGTGACAGGACTCGGAGACGCGGGCGAGTTTGTAGGTTGAAACTGCTCCAGGCGTGGACGCGGCGCTTCCTTCTTCCATAAAATCGCGCCGGTGCGCCGGTTGAGACAGATGGTGTAGAGCTTGCCACCCTTATCGAGGACGCGGCCGACTGCTATCTCTGCGCGTGTTCCACCCTCGGCTGCCGTGAGAAAAATGCGGTCTCCAGAAATGATCGGTGAAGAATGGCCGGCAGGAAGTTCGGTCTTCCACGATACGCCTTGAGTCGGGCCGAAGGTAATTGGGAGTTTCGAACTGTCAGATACGCCTGAACCGCTTGGGCCTCGAAACTGCGGCCATTGCGCGCCGGCTGCGGATACGAATAGGGTGAAGATGAGAAGCCAGTTCTTCATGGGCAGTCCATCCCTAAGCTTTGAGATTGCTCGCGAGAAAAGGAATGCCCTTCTTGCCCCAGAAGCTGTGGGCGTCGTCGAATACTTCCTGATCGACAAGATTGGCAACACCGAAAACTTCATAGATAGCGCTGACTTTCTTGAAGCTATCGACGCTAGCTTGCACAGGAAATATGTTGTCCCGGCTCCCTGACTCGATGAACAGCGGTCTCGGGGCGATGAGTCCAGCGATGTCGTACATCTCAGCCCAGTTCAGAATTCCCGGCACATAGTTATCGATGCAGTGCGAGATGCTGCCGATGCTGTCTCGAAATGTATTCAAGTAGCCGCTGACAAATGCCGCCCGAATTCTAGCCTCGATCGCGGCGGCGAACAATGTGCATGTGCCTCCACCGGATATGCCCATACAACCGATGCGCTTTGAGTCCAACTCAGGACGAGTGGCCATCCAATCGATCGTGCGCATCACGTCGTAGACACGCCAGCCGATCATCGTGTGGCCAAGCAGCAGTGCTGTACCAGCCACAGGTTGACAAGAAGACTGCCCAAGACCACGCTTGCTATTTCGAGGATCCCGCCGGCAGCCGAATCCCATCGGCTCGATCGCGACAGCCGCCATGCCCGCTTCGACAATCTGAACCGCGAAGTCATGTTGGTAGCCGGCCTTGTCTGTGCGATCGCGACCTTTGTCGTCGATGCCCACAATGTCATCGACACCGCGGCCATGTCCCGGCACGCAAATGACAGAAGGTAGAGATGCCTTCACCCCGGTCGGAGTGAGAATGTACGCAAGCACGCTCACGCCATCCCGACTATCGAATATGACTTTCTCGCGGCGATATTTACCGTAGTCGCGCGTTTCAAGAGTCACCGGATTTAGAGCTCCACGCTCAAATGGAAAGCCACCAAGCAACTCCACGACTTTCGGGCGCAACTGTCCCTGCCATTGTTGAGCCTGTGATTTGTTGCGCGCCGAGAACCGAAGCTTTCGAGGAGCCGCGTCGAGCAACCGGAGAGCATTCGGCAGAGGATCTAGGCCACGCCCATCGGCCTGATCATTGAGTCCGGTAAGCGGTCCGATATAGTCAGGATTCGATTGCTGCGCTGCCAGCGCACTCGCAGCGGCATGCGCCAAGGCTCGTCTCGAGAACTTTTTCACTCCTCGTGTTTACCACAATCGAATGCCGCGAAGTTAAATTCGCCAAACTCCCTGCATTCGACTAGCGCACGAAGGTCGGTTCGCCATCCGCAACTAAGAATCAATCATTTAGCGTGGGCCACTAGCATGCATACTCTTTCGTGGATTGCAAAAATCCAGGACAGGAGACGACATGCACGATATAGATCGCACGCAACAGGAATGGGGCGGTTCGTATGAGTACGGTCCGTCATCGGGCTACATAACGGCCGGCGAGACTCCTCTAGACGAGATTCTCGGGGAGGGCGAGTACGAGGGTGAATATGAAGCCGAATACGAAGCCGAATCCGATGAACTAACCGACGGCGAGGTGATGGAACTCGCATCAGAGCTGCTCGAAGTTCAAGATGAAGCTGAACTCGATCAGTTTCTGGGAAAGTTCTTCAAGCGTATCGGGAAAGGCGTTCGGAAAGTGGCAGGCAAACTGGCCCCTGTTCTAAAAGGTGTCGCCAAGAAGGTACTGCCATTGGCCGGCGGCGCGTTGGGCGGTATGTTCGGCGGACCTGCGGGAGCTGCCATCGGCAGTCAAGCAGCAGGCGCCGCCGGTGACATGTTTGGCCTGGAGATGGAAGGTCTGAGCGGCGAGGACCAGGAGTTCGAAGCAGCAAGACAGTTCGTACGTTTCGCCGAATCCACCGCGCGCCAGCTCGCTGATGCGGGCGCGAACGCCGGCAAAGAAGCCATTCGCGACGCAGTTGGCTCCGCTGCCAGCCAATTTATCCCAGGACTAGTTCGCCCGGGCGGCGCGGGTCGAAAGAACGGCAAAGGCGGCTCTCGCGGGACTTGGGTCCGACAGGGAAACAAGATCATTCTTTCCGGAGTGTAGACCGCCGTGTCAACCGACTCGGATGGTTCAAGGTTACTGGAGCAGGAGGCGCGAGCGCTTATGACCCGGCTCGACCGCTTGCAGCCTTTCGCCCTGCAGATGCCTATGGTTCCTGCTGCCGCGGTCTCGCCCCGGGCGCAGGCAGCGATGGAAACGCACATGGCGCAAGGCAAAGCCAAACTCGCCGGGTATGTACGCAGATACATCGAATGGCTTCGGGGACCGGAAGGGCTGGCCGCTACACCGGAAGAAGGCCAGCGGCGATTCACGATACTGCGCCTTCGGTTTAATGCTGTTCTAACGCAGATTGACATCTTCAGTGATGTGGTTGTGCAGCGGAGTCAGCATGGAATGGGAGTTTGGGTGGCTGGTCTTGACGTGCTGGCGGCTGACGCTCTCGCGCCAATTGCTCCTTACGTGGATCTTCCACCCGCCGTTTGTTACCTCGATCGTGGTGTAGGCGCGGCGATCCGCAGAGCTCGGACCCGGTTGCCGGGCGGTGACGAAAATCCACTCGCCATCATCCGGGTTCCGCGCGAACGAATGGTAGGCAGCGGTATAGCGGCATCGCTGCTCCATGAGGCCGGCCACGAGGCAGCAGCTCAACTCGACCTTGTCAATGAACTACGCCAGGCCTTATTGGAACGGCAGCACGCAGAACCGGACAAGGTAGTTGCCTGGCGATATTGGGAACGCTGTATTTCAGAGATCGTCGCCGACTTCTGGGCGGTGGCTCTCCTTGGATTGACGGCAACCCTCGGTCTGCTCGCTGTTGTGAGTCTGCCGCGAGCATTTGTCTTTCGTTTGTCGCTCGAGGATCCGCATCCATTCCCGTGGATTCGGGTGAAGCTGAGTTGCGCGATGGGCTCTGTTCTGTACCCGAGTTCCCAGTGGGAACGTGTCGAAGCACTCTGGGAGAGTATGTATCCTCTGGAGGGCTTACCGGACGAATCGCGTAGGGTGATCGATCTGCTACAGGAACAGATGCAGCGGTTCGTGAGTTTATTAACGTCGTTCCGGCCGACGAAGCTGAAGGGCCTGCGTGTCGTCGATGTGCTGCCGATGGAAGAACGTACGCCGGCAAAGCTTGCCGCCATCCATGAAGGATGGCGCAAGCAGTCCGGGAGAGTCGCAAGCACCCGGCCGGCGCTGGCATTTGCGGTACTCGGCCAAGCCAGAGCCGAAGGGAAGATCAGCCCTGAGCACGAGAGCGCGCAACTCGCGGACCTGCTCACGACATGGGCTCTAAGCAGCAGTCTGGAGACGTCAACTTCGTGCGCAAAGCAAGTCCTGTCGAGCGCCCGGCGAACACAGGCTTTACAGAATCAACAGTCAACAAGTTTAGGAGAACGGTATGCCATCCACTGACAGATATAGCGTCACCATCAAGCCGCTGCCCGGAGCCGTAACGCAAGGCGACGTGGTGCGGCTCGAAGCCGAACCCTCGATCACGACGAATGTGCGTTTCGTGTGGGACGTAAAAGGCTTCGGAAAGCTGGATAAAACCGATCAGGATGTTGTTCACTGGTCGACGGCCGGATTGGCCGTTGGAACGTACCCGGTTCAGGTCACCGGCATCTGGGACCTCGGCGGAGGAAAAACGGTTAGCCACACCGTTGATGTTCCGGTTGACCTGCAGGGTCGCGCCATCGCGGCGCCAACTTCGATTCCGGCAGGTCTCACAATGGGTCCCGCAGCTCTCGCTCCCGCAGGACCTATCGCGGTTACGTTAATGCGATCCGATGTCCGTCCGACTACCGACCTTGCGCTCTGGATCCTCATTCGGAAGGCCACAGAGGCCCTGGGGTTCAACAACTACAGGCGGTTCATGGATATCTTGCTCTGTGGTCAGCCTAGGCCGCCGCAGAACTCGACAAGCTTTCCGCAAGCACAGTTCGACGCGTTCGATCAGGAGTTCACTGATCTATCGAAACGGCGCTTCCTGCCGTATACGGATTCGGACGCGTACCGGATGCTCAAGGTCGCAACCGAAGCATTCGTCATGAGCAATTGCGCGGTATCGCTGCGTGACACTCAGTTCTCGCGCTTCGACGTCGACTCGATCAACCAGCGCATGGGCACCAACCTGACGGAAGCAGAACTGGACACGTTATGGGTTGACTATCTGGTCGACCTAAACGGTCATGCCGACGCGACGATCCCGTATCTCGAACTCGTGCGCGACAAGTTGGGCGATTCACCTCTTATCAATGATCTGTTGGGGGGAACCGTTCCGCCAGCTCAGCGCAACCGATCTTGCGTCGGGATCATTCGCAGCAAACTTACCCACCCGTGCATGCTTGAGCTGATCTATTCGTACTGGCTCGAGGAAGGAATGTTGGTCCAGACCATGAACGCCGTGGCTATGCGGTTCCAGAACGTCCGCAGCCCCGGCGAGCAGGATCCTCTCCGCATGATGGAGATCGATCCACTGCGCCCACTGAACAACTTGCTATGGGGTTGGATTCAGGATGAACAACATCGGCTGACAATGGTGCGTCGCGCGCTTGAATATGAGCATGCTTACGGTATTCGACTCTATGGTAGAGCTGTACCTCCATTGCGTCCGGCTGACGTGCGGTCGAAGTTCCTCGAGGCGTTTCATAATCTGCTGTACATCGCCTCGGTATTCTACAAGTCCGATGACGCGACGACAGTCGTGGCAGACGGCTTCCCGGTGTTGAATGCGCTGAAAGAGGTACATCTACTCCTCAGTGAGAGCGCGCATAACCAATACGGCGACCTGCCGACAACGTCGCGGATTGAGAATCTGATGCAGCAATGGATTCTGGCGCGGCCAGAGTTCCGCGAGTTCTTGCCGACGCGAACGATGACGGCTCTGCCGGAGCGTTGGATGGATCGCGTGGACGCGATGAAAACTCTGCAGCGCTGGACAGATACTTCGGTCCTGCAGTTCCGTAACTTGGCCACGGCGGGCGAACAGCTTCTGCTGTCAATTCGGTTCGGCAACTGGGCCGATGTGAACGAACCGGGACAAGGCGCTAACTGGGCGCGGTTCTGGCGGTCACAGGTTCAGAGTTATATCCATGCTTACCGATCGGCCACTGGAGTCGATCTGACTTCCGATCCTGTCATCAGCAAGGATTCCGAATCGAGATATGCCCAACCCTGGGTGCATCTGAAGAGCAGACTGGAGACGCAAACGCAACGGCGTGTCTGACGAGGACACGCGTGAGTCCAAGGCGCTCGATTTCTGTTCCGCGTTGTATCTCGGACTGAATCACGCCCGACGGGAACTCCCCGATTGGAACCGGCTCACGCTTGGTAAGCCCGCCGCGCTGGAGGAGGCGCCTTCAGCCCGGCGGGTTGCCGCCGAACTGGCCAACTTGCAAGGTTGTGAGCAGGCGGTCCTCGGAGTGTCCACGCTACATCTATTGTGGGACTGGTTCGGTGTTGTCGCGCGAACTCCGTCCGAGATCTTCGTCGATGCGGGGGCTTATCCCGTAGCGCGTTGGGGAGCTGAGCGAGCTCTGTCTCTAGGAGCCCCTGTTCACGAGTTTCGCCATCAGGATCCCTCTCGTTTGCGTTGGATGCTTGATCGGCTAAACGGGCGGATGACTCGGCGTCGAAGGCCCATTGTAGTTACGGACGGCATGTGTCCCGCATGTGGGGCATCCGCGCCAATCGATGAGTATTGGCAAGCTGTCCGCAAGCGCGAGGGACTGCTTGTAATTGATGACACCCAGGCGCTGGGTATCTGGGGCAAGCGTGGAGGTGGTTCTCTACACGAAGCGCAATTAGGACGCAAGGAGGGTGTGGTCGTGATTAGCTCACTCGCAAAAGCATTTGGCGCTCCGATCGCGGCTCTCTCCGGTTCTACCAGTATCGTTCGCGAGTTTGTCGCCAGAAGTGAGACGCGTGTTCACACAAGTCCGCCTTCTCTGGCCCATGTCGCGGCAGCCGCGCGAGCACTGTCTTGGAACCAACTATATGGCGATCGAACGCGTAGCCGGTTGGACCTGCTGATTCAGTTGTTTCGGCGCCGCATGTTTGAGGAACTCGGCCTACTGCCCACAGGCGGACGCTTTCCCGTTCAGAGCCTCTGCTCCATGGATGGGGAGGCCGTTCACCAATCTCTGCGGGAGCGGGGAATTGAAGCTCTTCTCCTACGAGAGCGGCGAACACATCCGGGGGTCCGCGTCAGCTTTTTGCTGCGAGCGGATCATTCCACTCACGATATAGAGGCCGTGGCCGACGCCATAGCCTCATGCAAGGAGGCTTTATGTCTAAGTTGAGTTCATCCTCGCGTTCAGCTTTCAGTAGATCGCGTGGGGGACAGCGCGGGCCAGATACCTCAGCGAGCCTGGTGCAGCGGAACCGCATATGGGCACAGCGTCTCGGGTGGCTTCACTCGCGCCGCCAGATTGCCGACCTGCTTCGACTGCCGCCTGGGAAAGTCCACCCGGAAGCTTTTGTAAGTGCTCTGAAACGCTGGCAGCAATCTCGTGGCATTCATCCCAGCGGCGTGCTTGGACCTTCGACTTGGCATCGCATGAGAAGCGAGGGCGCCGGTCGCTCGCCAGGTGTCGATCGGGAGACAGGCGCCGAATGCCAATGTCCGAAATGCCAGTCTGCTGGCACGGAAACAGAAGAGGAGATCTGGGACACGGTAAAGGACGTATTTGGCAAAGTATGGCCTTTCGGTTCTTCGACTACAAGCGCCTGCGGCGCTGTTCCAGGCTCGAAAGAATACAACCAATGGGTGCAGAGGGCGCTGAGTAAAGCGCTTGCAACCAAACTCGGGACGGACGGTGTTCTTGGAACCAAGTCGAAAGCGGCCATCCGTGATTTCCAAACGAAGAAAGGACTGCCGGTCACGGGTAATGTCGATGCGGCGACTGACAAAGCCCTACGTGCCGCAGGGGCAGGCGCCCCGCCGATAGCGGGCCGCAAGACCGGCGGCAGCCCCCAGCCATTGGCAGCCGACTTTCGGAAACAGCGTCCTGCTTACTACAAGTGGGTGCAGGAATCGCTGAACAAGATTCTCGGTTTGAGTCTCGTCACGGATGGTGCTGTCGGCAGCGCAACAAAGGCGGCAATTCGCGATTTTCAAAAGAAAGTGGGAATTTCCGTTACTGGGGCGGTCGACTGCAATACCGAAGGGAAATTGATCGAGAACAACGGCTGCAGAATGCCGCATCCGCTCGTGGATACGCAGCTTCCGGTATCGGGTCCCGGCTATTACAGCTACAAGACGACTCTCCGGCACAAACAATTCGGGTTATCTGAAACGATTGCAGCACTAAAAGACATCGGATCGCGTTGGGCTGCCGCGCATCCGAGTGGTCCTCGGTACGGCATCGGAGAGATCAGCTTACAGGGCGGCGGGTGCATCTCTGGTCACGCCTCTCATCAGATGGGGATCGATGTAGATCTCGCTGTGATGCGCAAGGACGGGAAAGGAGGTCATTCGAATTACAGGGACAAGTCGACCTATTCTCAGTCCCTGACGCAAGAGCTCGTTAACTTGATTCGGACCAATAAGGTACTGCCGGTACAGATGATCCTCTTCAATGATCCGGCTGTGACCGGTGTGAAGAAGTGGCCGAACCACGACAACCATCTTCATGTCCGATTCAGGCTCCCGGCGCGAGCCGGAGGATGACTCGGATACAACAAGGCGCCCTAACTTCGCCAGAAAGGAAATGACAAAAAATGATCGGGAGAGCAAGACGTTCACCAACAAGACGCAGACCAGTAAGGCCTGCGCGCCATCCCGGCCGTGCGACTGCACGGTCACGACGCAAACTGCCGAAGAGTATCGTTAAGAGAAATCAGCATTGGGCAAAGAAGCTCCGCTGGAAGCGGCAATTTCCGAAGGTCGCACGGACAATCGGCGCCGCGCCGGGAATTACAACCGCCGACGCATTTGTCGAAGCCCTGAAGCGCTGGCAAGCAATGCAGGGTCTTCAACCGAATGGCGTCCTGGGACCGCAAACATGGGACGCCATGAAGCCGGCCATGGAGCCTGGTCCTTCGGCTGCTCCAACGGCCGAACCACCAGCCGCCGAACCGCCCGACACAGCCTCGCCCGATGCTGCGGACGAACCGTCAGCCGCAGGCGAGCCCCATCCTCCTGAATGTCAATGTCCCGAGTGTCCGCCCGAAGCAGCGGACGCCGACGATGCTCAGGGCGAGGTCTGGGATTGGTTGAAGGGTTGGACGAGCAAAGCCACCTCGGTATTGCCATCCTGGTCATCCACGCCTTCAACCTCAGTCGATCGTACGGCGAATGTCTATATCCGCTGGGTGCAAGGCGGACTCAACCGGATTCTCGGACTGAATCTGACCGTCGATGGCGTCTTGGGTCCGATGACGAAAGCCGCAATTCGCGACTTTCAAACGAAGCAGAGCTTGACGGCCGACGGCGCGGTAGGCGCAGCAACCGAGCAAGCATTGATACGTGCAGGCGCGGGAAATCCACCAGCCACGCCCATACCCTCGACGACCGGCGTGAATACGCTCCTACCTGCGTCAGGACCAGGTTTCTACTCGAAGCCAGAGTCATGGCCATATCGTCAGTATGGGATTCCCGAGACGATTTCCGCCATTCAGGCGATTGGACGCGCGTGGCAAGCGCGCTATCCCAAAGGTCCACGTTTTGGAATTACCGATATCAGCAAGAAAGGCGGAGGACCATTCGAGCCGCACAAGTCGCATCAGAAGGGAACCGATGTGGATCTGCGCCCACTGCGGACAGATCATGCTGAGACGGGCGTCAATTATAAAGACCGGTCATATTCGCGCGGTTTGACGCAGGACTTCGTCAACACGATTCGTTCGAGTTCGACTCTGCCTGTGAAGTCGGTCTTCTTCAACGACTCGAGCATCAGCGGTGTTCAGTACTTAAGCGCTCACGACGACCATCTGCATGTATCGTTCTCCGCGCCGTCGGGAACTTCAATGGAGATCGCCGAAGAGGAGGAATGGGAGACGAGGCCATCGAAGCCAAGTGCTCCGCGCCTCATCCGCACAGAGACCAAGCCGCCGCTAGCGTCTTGCTACGTAGATATCCGGCTGGGCTCCGAAGCTCACCTGCGGCCGATGACCGGCATCTTCTTTCCCGCGGGATATAAAGCCAAGGCGGAAGTGGACCTCCTCATTTACTTCCATGGGCATCGCATCGAAAAACGCAATGTAAAGGAATCGATTGTTTCTTACTGGAACAAGGCTTATACACCGTACTTCACCCTGCGCGAAGTCCTGAACGAATCGGGCAGGAGCGTTGTTCTCGTGGCTCCCACGCTGGGTCCGAGATCGCAGCCCGGCTGGCTCGGAAGCAAAGGCGGACTGGACCGGTACGTCAATCAAGTCCTGGCCGCGATGACGGCGCACAGACCACACAAAGGTATGAAGCTCTCCGTCGGAAGCATCGTATTGGCCGCGCATTCAGGTGGAGGCGCCGTCATGCGCATGGCGGCGACGCGCGGTGGCAAGTACTCGGCGAAGATCCGGGAATGCTGGGGGTTCGATTGCCTGTACGACGGTGTCGACGCTGCGGCCTGGAGCGCTTGGGCGAAATCGCATCCGAAATCGAAACTGTATTTCTATTGGAAGGACACAAAGACGTGGCCCAACGCTAGAAAGCTGGACGCGATGAAACTGCCCAATCTGCGCGTTACGAAATCCGACAAGGGCCACATGCACGTTCCGATCCGGTATTGGAAAGAACGGCTGTTGGGCTACGGCGGAGGCGGATCGCCGCACTAGACCGATGATCATCGACTGCCATTGTCATGCTGGAAAGGGCGATGGGCTGACAGGTCCATGGGACACTGACGCTCCTCTCGATTCCTACCTTCGATGGTCGAGCGAAGCGGGCATTACACGTACCGTGTTATTTGCCGCGTTCCACTCCGATTACTTGATCGCGAATCGAGAGGTAGCGCGTATGGTGCGCGCGCGCAGGGATCGCTTCTATGGATTTGCATTCGTGCATGCGCAGCGGGACCGAGGTCGCATTCGCTCCATGCTTCAGGAAGCAGTAGGCGAGCATGGATTCGTTGGTATTAAGCTGCATCGGCACGACGCGAGGATCACGCGCGAGGTATGCGATGCTGCCCGCGATCTCCGACTTCCTGTTCTTTATGACGTTATGGGCGAGGTCTCGGTCGTCGAACTGCTCGCGACCGAGTATCCTCGCGTAAACTTCATCATTCCGCACCTCGGAAGTTTCGCGGATGACTGGGCCGCCCAGTCGGCGCTGATCCCGCACATGCAGCGGTTTCACAACGTGTACACAGACACGTCCGGCGTTCGGCGATTCGATCTACTCGCGCAAGCAGTCGAGCGAGCCGGTTCTCACAAGGTTCTGTTCGGCAGTGATGGACCTTGGCTTCACCCGCGGGTAGAGCTCGAAAAAGTGCGAGCGTTAGGCCTACGGAAAGATGACGAGGCAAACGTGCTCGGCAAGAACTTCCTTCGATTGATTGGGGCATCGTGACCGGCGCTTCATGAATCGGTCTGTCGGCGGGCAGCTCTTCGCATCTGCAAGGCGCGATCTGTGATGCCCAATCGCCTTGCCGCGCGCTGAAGGTTTCCTGATTCCTGCTCCACGACGAATTCCTCCGCCACTTCCTCGGCGGAACGTCCGATTTCCTTCAATCCAAAGCCCATGGATACGGCGCGTTGAACAGAGCGACGGAAAGGCTCTCCCTTCCAATCGACTGACGCCTCATCGATGCTCGGCCGGTCCTCAGGTGGCACATCGCCCAAAGTTATGCGTCCAGCGCCGGGATGACGATACGCCATCCTTCCGACAATTTGCTTCAGATCGCGAACATTTCCCGGGTACTCGCGGGCAAGTAAATATTTGCAGACCGCATCATCGAAATCGATGTCCAGCTCTGACGGGTAATGTTGCCGTAGAAAATGCCGCGCAAGTGGCAAAATGTCGTCGGGACGGTAGCGAAGAGGCGGAAGATGGAACGTGCAGGCGGCAATTCGATAGTAGAGATCACGACGAAAAGCGCCGCGACTCCCTTCCGCGATCAGATCGCGATTCGTAGCGCAGATAAGACGGAAGTCGGCGGCCCTCCATTCATTGCTCCCGACTCGCTTGTACGTTCGCTCCTGGACCACGCGAAGCAGACTGGCTTGCAGTGTCATCGGGAGTTCCCCGACTTCATCGAGAAAGAGAGTGCCGCGATGGGCCAGGGCAAACGCTCCATCACGCTGTCCAACCGCGCCCGTATACGCGCCGCGCTCGTGACCAAAAAACTCACTGCCTGCGAGCTCCGGTACGATTGTCGTGCAATCGAGCAGAACAAACTCGCCTTTCGTCGATCGCCGATCGATCGCGTGTATAAGACTTGCG
Source organism: Bryobacteraceae bacterium (assembly GCA_035630195.1). Lineage (GTDB taxonomy): Bacteria > Acidobacteriota > Terriglobia > Bryobacterales > Bryobacteraceae > DASQDN01. The sequence goes on along the minus strand of DASQLD010000350.1, from coordinate 5,093 downwards.
ATCAACTCCTTGCCGGTTCCGCTTTCGCCTGTAATGAGCACGGGCGCTAAAGTGAGCGCAGCGATCTCCACGATCTGCCGCAGCATCGCAAGCCAGTCCGGCCCGGCTCCGACAATCTGTTCCCGAACCGCCGCCGACTGGAGAATCATCTCCACTTCATCCCAGCGCTCGATCTTTGCGAGCACCTGCGGAATAGTCGTGCCCTCGGAATCCCATTCAAGTAAGTCGCACGCGCCGGCCGCGAGCACTGACCATCGTTCAGCCATGGGCAGGTTACAGCCAAAGGCGATTGCCATTAGCCGGCGGCCCCCTTGCGCCGATTCCCGAATCTTGTCGAGGACAGAGTTATCTAACTGATCGATGAAGAGAACGACTGGTCGTGGATCGGATGGTGTTGAATTCTGGGGCTGAATGCCTGCTGATTCCAAGACTGGCAGGAGGCGCAGGTAAGGCTCGGGAGGGCTTGGCCCGGAGAATCGGCACCATGCGGCTGGCGCGGCGGATGACTGGGCCTGTGTATCCATTGGATCCCCAAAAATCCAGGAAAGGCTCGCTCTAGATGATCGTTCTTATATTGAAAGGGAGCGGCTGTGAATTACAAGCGGTTTTGCGCTGTGATTTTGGCGCAGACTAGCAGTTATATCCGGGGTGCGGCTGGCGCTAGACACTGTTACGTGCGCAATGGCCCCACCCATTTCCTTCAACTAGTCGGAGCTATAACTAATTTCCGACGTGCGAAGATCCTTCGCGGCAAGGAAAATTAGAGCCGCAGAGATCACCACTAGGCTGAGCACGGCGACGGGCGCCGAGACAGGATCGGCTACACCACCGAATAGCGCCGCCGCCCCCGAATAGCCCGGCTCAACCGGTGTGAGAGACCGCAGGTAATACAGAATGCTGAACTTCTTCAACCACGTGGGAAGGAGAATATTGGCCGATTCCCAAAAGAGCAGCGACACAGCCGGAATAATCGGATTCTTGTAACGTATCCCGAGCCACACAAACAGCGCTCCATAAGCCATGCAGGCGAGCGCTGTAATGCCGATGTATGCAAAAAATTGGCCGATTCCCGGACCGTCAATCAAGAACGCGCGCAGCTCATGCGCCGGAAAGTGCGCATACATCCCCATGAAGGTCAGCGCGATGCTGCCGCAGAAGAAGAAACTGGCTGTAATGAGACCAGCGAGGTACTTCCCCGCAACCAGCACTTCGCGTTTCACCGGCGCCAGGAAGTAATAATGCAACGTACGCTCAACTACTTCGCCGCGAAACAGGTATGTGAAAATGCCGACGCAACCAAAATAAACAGCGGGCCGAAGAAAGAACATCTGAAAGATTCCGGCCATCACTTCCGTGTCCTTCTCGAGACCGTGACTATGGCCTTGCTTCAACACAACGATTGAGTGAATCCAGACAATCGCCGCAGGAGCAAGCGCAAGCAGATAGATCCAGAAGCCTCGCTTAGTAATGAAATTCTTTCGAAGCTCAACACCCAGTATGCTGGCGGCTTGACTGCGCCAAACATTCGAACCGCTCGCGGGCGGAGCGGGCATTGCGACGGAGCTCATTCGCCGCCTCCTTCCGATCCGATCAGATATTGATAAACGGCGAGGACATCGTCGTCGGCAGGAGCGACCGATTCAAGGCGCAACCCTGTTTCGAGAACGATGCGATTCAGCGCGAGATAAAACTCATCGGCGTCGCGCGTGCGAATCAGCAGCCCTGGCCCATGATGACCTTCCGCGGGAACGACCTTGGCCTCGACCACCATTTCCAGATCGAACGCCCGAGCTGCTAGTACTGCCGGCCTGTCGCAACGGATTAGAATCTGCATCGGGTGTTCTTTGACTTCATCGCGAACACCCTTGATCTTTCCCTCGGCAACTACGTAGCCGTAGCTCAGCAAGATCACCTGATCGGAGATCTGGTCGACTTCATGCAGAATATGGCTCGAGATGATGACGTGTGATCCCTCCGCGCCGAACTGCTCGAACAGAGCAAGCGTTTCGGCGCGCGCCATCGGATCCAGCCCGTTCAGCGGCTCATCGAGTACGAGAACCGAAGGTCTGTGCGCAATCGACTGCGCGAGACGAAGCCGCTGTCTCATGCCCTTGCTATACCCCGCGGCCTTGCGGTCTGCCGCATCCAACAAGTTCACGCGGGCGAGCGCGTCATGCGCTCCTTGACGAGCTTCTTCTGAGCTGTAGCCATGCAGCTTCAGCGAGTACTCGACAAATCTTCTTCCGGTGATGCCCTTCTCGAAGGAGTCGAACTGTGTGCAGTAGCCGACCGCTCGAAAGAAACGTTCGGGGTCCTCAGAAGAAAGACCGAGAACACGGATGTCCCCGCATGTCGGGCGAATAAGACCCGTCATCAGGTTCATTAGCGTCGTCTTGCCTGAACCGTTGGGCCCGACAAGGCTCGTGATACCAGGAGGAATCGATAGATTCACCCGGTTCACACCGAGAACGTCGCCATAGAATTTGCTGACGTTCCGGAACTCGACCGCCGGCATCCCAGCAACTGGTTGTCCTTTGGCGATCTCTTGCCGGCTTTCCGTTTCAATCGTCACGATACCACCTCACGCGCACGGAGCCGTCGGTTCAGCAGGAGGATGCAAGCGCCGCAGAGCATGGCCACGACGAGCCAAGCCATGTACTCCGGGACTTCATCGCCCCGGCGTATGTTGAACATATCGCCAAATAAGGTACTGCGCGGAGGCAGTTGGAACATCTTGGCCCAGATCATTCCGATGACATAACCTAAGCTCAGAATGTTGCCCGCCCGAGTATCAAGGGCTTCATTCACCATCGCTCCCAAAGCCGATGAGATAAAGAAGACCCCGAACAGCAACGCGCTGGCGGCTAGCTTCCAACGAACCCATGCCGACAGTGACATCGCGAGCAATGACAACATCCCAATCCATAGCCACGATCCGGCAAATAAAGCCCAAGCCCAATGGATATGGTCCCAACCCCAACCCTGACCTTGTAGGCCCGCCTGCATGCTAAAGAGGAAGAGACCAGGAATCCACGTGATGCACGACAGTGGAATGCAAAGCACCGCCATTTTGCTAAGGACATATTCCGTGCGAGAAATGGGACGGCAGAGATACAACGGCAGCGCGCTATTACTCAGATCAGGCGAGATCAACCCCGGACCTGCATAAGCGGTAAAGAGAAAGGCAAGTGCGCCCTGAAACGACAGATAGGCGGCAAAAAAGTCGCCATCAATCGGCAGCAAATGTTCGGGCCTGATCTGCAACATCGTTAGTGCCGACAGATTGTGGTGAAGATAAATCACCGCGCCCGCAAAGATCGGCATCATACAGGAACCGACAAGAAATGCGATCAATAGACGAGATTGAAACAGGGTCTCCAACGCATAACGCGCGGGCACGAGAAAACGTGACCAGTTCGGCGTGAGAATCCCTTCGTACGGCTTATAGTTCCGCTTATACACTGCCATGGTTTGCGGGCGCCTCCATCGCCTTCAAGAAAATATGCTCCAGCGAGTCGTGCCGGTGGTTGAGACGGCGGATCTGCACATCTTTCTCAGCAGCCAGCCGGTACAGATCGGAAACCGTCACCCCATCGGTTAGCACCATTTTGAAGCGACCCTGCCCTAGATCGGCAAAATCGCAGCCAAGTCTTTCGATCGCGTTCGCAAAAACACTCTCGATACCCATGGTTTCGAGTTCGATGAAATTCAAGTTCGATCGGCGCTCTTTCTCGAGATCGCAGTAAGCGGCAATCTGTCCGTCTTTCAGAATCAGGACCTCTTCACAGCACTCTTCCACATCACGCAAAAGATGAGAAGAAATCATCAAATGAATGTCGCGCGTCTCGCGAATCTCACGAATCAGCTTGATCATGCGAACGCGAGCGGCAGGATCGAGTCCGTTCGTAGGCTCATCGAGGAAGAGCAGCTTGGGTCCATGCGCGATCGCTTGCGCGAGCTTAGCCATTTGCTTCATACCAAGCGAGTACGTGCCGAGATTGCGGTATCGCGCTTCCCCCAGTCCGACGTAATAGAAGGCTTCGTGCGTACGCTCCAACGCTTCATCCGGAGGCAGCCCGCTCAACTCCGCCATCATCCGAACGAATCGTACTGCTGTCATATCGGCGATAAACGAATCGTTCTCCGGCATGTAGCCGATCAGTCTGCGCAACGCGCGGGCATCCGTTCGAATGTCCTTGCCGAAGATTCTGGCGGTTCCGGATAGGGGCGCGAAGAATCCAAGAAGAGTATTAATCAGGGTCGATTTGCCTGCGCCATTCGGCCCCAAAAGGCCGATGGCTCGCCCAGAGAGCGAGCCGTTCAGCTTTTTTAAGATGGTGCGGGCGCCCAACCGCACCTCCAGATTATCCAGTTCAATGACAGGCGGCATTGTCTAGCGATACGAAGCTACCTGCTTCGGTGTTCCGTGTTTCTTCGCGGTCATTTGTCTGCCCCCGTGGAATGCCGGAGCGAGAGCAGTCTGCATCAGCATGTCCATTGAGCTGCCGAATGTAGTCACTTGGATCTTGCCGGCATCCGCATAGGCAGCGATCAGAGTTGGACCAATCTTGCTCGCCACCTCACGGATTTTCTCCTCGTCTCCTGGAGCAACGTTCGAGAGCGCCTTCAATGCTTCCTGAGCGTTCTGATAAACAAAGCCGGAGAAGTTGGCGTGCTGATCCGTGGGCAACAGGCGACGGAAATTGTCCGATGTGTCGAGGCGCATTCCGGATCTGCGTCCATCGATCGCGCCGGCGACGAGCTGCCTCGAAGGCCCGGCCACCATGTAGCCATCCGCGTATGTGTAATGGATCGACGGCGCGAGTATCTCTCCGGTTGATTGGATGACATACCACTTCCGGGATTCGACCGTTTCCGAAGTGATCTTGACACTGCTCTGACCTCGCCTGGCGAGTTCCGTGTTCACTGCCACAATGATCTTTTCTATCGACTGCTGCAGACGTTCGGGCTGGTTTACTTCAAGGATCATCTTCCACGAAGGTACGGGAAGCATCGGTCCATCGAGAGCGACCGTCAACTCCGAACCCAAGGCAGCGGCAATGTCCTGCTTGATATTAACGCCAGTGGCTCTT
>DASQLD010000349.1:0-7000 GCA_035630195.1 Bryobacteraceae bacterium | reverse complement strand
CGGTTTTAGGGGCAATCGCAGCGAATGCCCAGCTCATGACTCTGACCAAAGATCAGATGATTAAGCTCACCGCTAAAAACCCGTATGAGCGCTTTGAAGATGGCCGCCCTAAAGTCCCTGACGCCTTGATCGAACGCATGAAAGGAATGTCAGCCGAAGATGTGTGGACGATTCTTCCAGGCAAAGGCTTTCCCAATCACTTCGCGGGCGACTTCAAACTGACCAAGCCAGGTACCAAACTAGTCGGACGGGTCGTCACGGCGCAGTTTATGCCGGTCCGCGGGGATTTGAACGAGATCATCGCGGCGGAAGGCAAGCAGAAGGGATACTTTGGCGGGCAGAATCAGTGGGTACTCGATCAACTACAGCCTGGCGACGTCGTCGTGATCGATCTCTTTGGCAAGAATGAATACGGGACATTCGTCGGCGACAATCTTGCCTACTACATCATGCAAAAGACGAAGACGGGTCTCGTTGTCGACGGCGCTGTTCGCGACCTGGAAGGTATTGCAACCTTCGATTTGCCAGTGTATTACAGGAATGCTCATCCGACGCCGATTCGCGATGTTATGCTGACCGGCTTCAACGTTCCAATACGCATCGGTGGCGTCACCGTGCTGCCCGGTGACATCGTTCTCGGCGATCGCGAAGGCATTTCGATCGTGCCTCCACAGCTTGTGGAGGACGTAGTCAAGCGTGGAGAAGACACGAAGATTCACGACGATTGGACGAAAATGAAGTTCAAAGAAGGCAAGTACAAGTCAAGCGATATCTACGGCAGTCCTCGCGATCCTGCGCTTAAACAAGAATACGAGGAGTACCGCAAGAAAGCGGCATCGCAGAAATAGCTACTGCAAGTAACGTTGCAAGAAATCCATTGCCGCCGTGACAGCTTCCGCCGTCAGGGGATGACCTTGCCTGTGGTTGAGAAAACCAAGCCGGTCCGTGGCGCCAGATAACGCGTAGACCGGCTTAGCCGCATTGAGATACAGCAAACTCTTGTTACTATCTGCCGAATCGCCGGCAATCAGAAGAAACGGTCTCGGGGCGATGAGCGCCAGCAATTCGTGATGGTCCCTCGCGCGGTCGAGCTGCTCCCCTAGATACCAGAAGTCCTCGTAGTTCGAGAAGCTCAAACCGATGCCAGGTTCCGAGCTGACCGTCACACCGATACGCTCATCGAAGGCGGCTGCATAAAGCGCCATCTTGCCTCCCAGCGAATGACCAATGATGCCTATTCTGCTGGTGTCGAGCTCCGGTAGCGTCTGCAAGTAATCAATGAGCCGTTGCGAGTCCCACACCCATTTTCCGAGCCCTGTCAGCTTAGGATGCCTTAGCTTGAGGTTGGCGACAGCCTCGGCATAATGCTCGCCATAGCTCTCGCCAAACCAGCGGACCGCGACCGCCGCGAATCCGCGCCGAACCGCTTCGAGACCGAATGTTGCGCGACTCGTCGCGTTGTACACCCTCCCGCCGAGATTCTTGCCGGCAGGCGTATCGATGTCGTAATAGGGCACGATGACAACGGGTAGGGGCTTGGTGGGCTTCCCTGGAGGAAGCATGACGTAGATCTTCTCCCAATAATCTTTCTCCACCTGGAGGTACATCAGTTTGCCGGTGTACTCAGTCTCCTCATGAGTCTCGCTGAGCCGAGCGCTGACTGGAGGTTTTTCGATGCCGCCCATACCCAAAACCTCTGTCCACTGCTTCTGAAGAACCCGACGGCGCTCCTTCCAATCTTGTGAGGTCAGGAGGGGAGCTAGATCTCCCGAAACCGTTCGGCAAACTCGAAAGCCGGTGAAGCGGCTCTTACGATCGGGCTCCATCGATGATCTGTAGCCGGCGCCCCACCGCGACGTTGATGAAATATACGATCCGCCCCGAATGCCTTTCGAGAAGCTCACGCCGTCCTGAACCCATTCCCAGACATTGCCAATCGTGTTAAACAGGCCGTATTCATTCGCCAATAAAGTTCCTGCAGGGACAGTACCGGTGGACCTGAGGCGCTCGAGGAGCATCCGGGTATCTTTGGTTTGATCATCGCCAAGATTGGCATACTTGCGAATCTCGGTCTGTCCGGGAGCTTTGCCGGCGGCATAAGCCCACTCGGCATCCGTGAGAAGACGATAACCGTTTCGGGTCCGGTCGCAGGCTCCCGTAGAAATGTTGTAACAGGGTTCCAGTCCTTCACGCTCACTGCGTCGATTGCAGTAACGAATCGCATCCCACCAAGAGACATTTTCAACGGGCAGATGATCGCCAACGTTGAAGGAAGGGTTGGTGTTGGTAGCACTTTTGTACTCGGCCTGAGTAACTTCGCTTGTGCTGACAGAAAAGGGTGAGATAGCCGAGCTTCCCGTTTGCGGGTAAGGCAACGTTACGAAATCAGCGGCGCTAAGAACCCCAGCAACAAGCGCAATGTAGAAGACTCGAGACAATTTCATCGTTATACCCTTGTTCTGAGCCGCGCCCAAAGGAAGCGGGAGTTCAGTTGGATTGCATAGCCCATTGGAACATGTTAGGATTCTTTTGGTTTAGGGGATCCATGCGCTCAGCTCTAATTGCTGTTCTCACATTTATCGGTGCATCCGGAAGCATACTAGCTGCTCCGGTTACCGTCAATTATGAAGGAAGCATCCTCGAAGGTCAGCCGGGCGTAGACCAAGGGCTGCCGATCTATCTCAGCCAGACTCCTAACAACGTTCGCTTCCGGTTCTCGGTCCCCGACTTCGCATCGCTCACAGCGATCAACTCCATTACTATCTCGTTCGATGTTTACGACGATAACGCCAACGGCTTCGAGCAGGGAGACGCAGTGTTCGTGCTAAACAGCATCGGTGAGCCGAATGCCCTACTGACCTCGTTTAGCGACTTGTCCGGATTCACGTCGGCATCCCCCCTTAGCATCGCGACGTCCGTACCCAACGGCGATCTCCCGAACGCTTTGCTCGAGATACAAAACGATGGCGTCTTCTTTATTCGTGTCAACAGAAACGGCAACAACCGCGAAGGCAATGATTTCTATGTTGACAACGTGGCGGTAACGATCGATGCCCAAGCGGTACCGGAGCCGGCGACCATGGGAGTTTTCGCAGGCGCGTTTGGAATTGGGTTACTCTACCGGCTACGTCGTCGCGTATCGGTTTGATTAACGTCGATATTCGCTGATTCAGTTGAGTCGTAGCTTTTTTGACGAGCTTTATGCAGATTTCGCTTCCGTTCCAGGACCGGAGAGCGACCGCACCGCGCGCGTGTCGCCTATCGACCGCCAGCAGCCCTTAACCGATCTACGGGTCGCCCTAGCAGGACCCCGTTCGGCTTCACGAACTTCCCCGCACGCCGTGCTTCGAGATCTTCCGGGCTCATACATGCCCGAATAATCTCGTCATACGAGGCGCCCTCATCGCCGAGCCGCTTCATCCACGATTTGGTCTGCTGGTGCAGGCTCTTCTGAAGCTCCCGACGCTCCGTCGATCCAAACAGATTCCGCTGCTCCCACCGGTCCTCCTGCCGGTCATACAGGCAGTTCCATGCCAGCCCTTCAGGCTTGCTGAAATGCGCATTACGATAGAGTGCATCGCCGCCCGGCTTCGATGTGTCGAAACAATAGGTATACCGCCGTGTGTAGACGCCCCGCCAATCGAGCGGCAGCAGGAACAGCGGCACGGATGCGACCGCGTCGTCCTGCGCCTTGATCATCGACTGTGTCAGATCGCGCCCCTGACAACTGCGCGGAACTCGCAACCCCATCATCCCCAGAAGCGTCGGCATCAGATCGAGAGTGCCGACCATCAGATCGCTTGCACGCGGCCTGAGCACTCCCGGATAACGGATCATCAGCGGTACACGAATGGACTCCACCTCCGGGCGCATCTTGTTGCGTTGCAGCCCATGCGACAGCAGCGTGTCGCCATGATCGGACGTATAGACGACGATCGTGTTGTCCGCCAGACCCTTCTCCCGCAGCTTATCCATCAGCCATCCGAAGGCGCGGTCAAGGCTCGTACACATCGCCATGTGCCCGCGGTAGACCTTGCGATGTGACGGCGTGTTCTCGCAGTTCCCCCGTACCTCAATTTTGTCGGGATCGTACAATTCCAACAGATCCGCCGGAGCGCCGTATCCGTCCTCGGGACCCTTCCCCGGCGGGTTCACCGGGCTCCAGTTGTGCGGGGGATGCCACGACAAAAACAGCGCGAAAGGCTTATCCGCATTGTCGTCCGCGTTGTCATCAATGAAGCGCATCGCCTGCCGCGTCTGCGCATACGGTTCCCAGTCGCCGTATTTCTGTCGGTGACCCTGTTCGTCCCAGTAGTACGCGCGATCCTTATCGAACACGACAGTGCAGTTGTTCGACAGGAAGGTTCCATCGAAACCATACCGGTCGTTGCCCGGCGGAATCGGACGCACTCGGTCGCCGCCATAGAGATGCCACTTGCCGATGTAGCCTGTTCTGTATCCCGCGTCGCGCAGCACCTCACCGAAATAGCCGCCATCACCGGGGACCATCCGTATATCGTTTTCCATGGCGCCGTTTCGAAGCGGATGCATTCCTGACAGCAGCACGCCGCGATACGGCGTGCACAGCGGCGAGTTGCTGATGCAGTGCGCGAACCGCACGCCTTGACTCGCGAACCGGTCGAGTTGCGGCGTCACAATCTGCCGGTTGCCATAACAACCAAGCATGTCCGACGATTGCTGGTCGCTGAAGACGAATACCAGGTTGGGCCTCAATTTCCCTTGCGCCTTGGCGCCCACTGCCGCAAGGGAAGCTCCGAACGATCGGCGTGAAATTTCTCGCATAACGTGACCTTAGAATTCGATACGCAAAGCCAGCTGAGTGCTGCGTCCGGGCTGAGACGAATTGATCACCCCAAAGTTGGGGGCGCCTACAGTGTGTCCGGGCAGACCGAAGTTCGCATGATTGAAGAGATTGAAGAACTCCGCCCGCAGTTCGGCTCGCCAGTTTTCCCGAATCGGAAAGCGCTTCATAAGTGATGCATCAACGTTCACCCGTCCTGGTCCTGTCATGATCCCGCGTCCCGACGTGCCGAACCGAAATGGCGCTGCGTTTGCGAACGCGGCCGTGTTGAACCACCGGGCGAGCGTGCGGTCGCCCGACGGCAGTTCGGGATTCCCCACCAGATCTGCGCGAACGCTGCCCGCTGGAAACGCATTGGTTTCGTTCGTGAAGCTGAAGAACGTCATCGCCGATCCCGATTGCAGCGTCGCGATCCCGCCCGTTCTCCACCCGCCGAACAACACGGTCAGCCAGCCGTGATTGCGCAACAGCGGCAGTTCATAAACTCCGCTCATTACCGCGCGATGACGCACATCGCTCCCCGAAAGCCCTTTGTCGAGCGCGCGGTTGTAGAAATCCGAGTAGCTTCCCACCTCGCCTATCTCCGTGAACGACTCGACATCGTCAATGAACTTCGACCACGTGTAATGCGCCAGCAGCGACAGCCCCGCGCGATAGCGCCGCTCGGCCTTCACGAATCCGGCATGGTATGTCGAATTGCCGACGGGCGGATTCAAAACCGATACGTTCGTGAACTGCGGGAACGGTCTCCGAACCTGCGCAGCTCCCGGACCCATTAGCGATGGAGGAACCTGATTGATCGACATATCCGGAGCGGTGAGATGGTGGCTGAGGTTGGCGATGTATCCCACCTCCATGATCGTGCTGGCCGCGATCTCGTGCTGTACGCCGAAGTTGTATTGATACGATGCCGGCGTCGGCCTGGAGCGCTCGAAGAACGTGACCGCGGTGTTCGTGGGCTGCCCGCCGGGTACCGCGCCAAAGCCCGCGCCGAGTTGGTCCACAGGCGTTCGGGTAAATGCGGGGAAACCGTCGCGAAGCAGCATCGACGGAACAAATCCCTGCTGCGACGACGCGAGCCGGAAATCAGTCGAGAAACCCAGCGCAGCCGCCGTGCCGACGATCGAGTTCACCGAAGCTCCGTAGATGATACCTCCGCCGCCCCGAATGACTGTGCGCTCCGCAATGCTCCAGGCGAATCCGGCTCGTGGACCGAAGTTGTTCAGATCGATGTCATATGCCGATCGGGGCACGCCGTTCAATCCTGCGAACGTCACCACTCCGGGTGTGCCGGAGACCGGATTGATCTCGGTCATATCGAACGAATTCATGCGGTTCTCGTCTTCTGTTCGCGGCACAGTTGTTTCCCAGCGGAGCCCGAGATTCAGCGTCAGACGATCGGATACGCGCCAGTCGTCCTGCACGAAGACGCCCCAGTACGATGCGCGGGACCGGATCGGGTCGGGACGAATGATGTTGGCGGAATCCACTTGGCCGAGGAGGAATGTCGCGAACGCATTACCCGTGCCGGCCGCGCCGGGCAAGGCCGTCAATTGCGGCCCGAAGCTGAAGTTGCCGCTCGATGACGAATCGGTATCGTCGTTGAAGATCCCATAGCGTCCTTCCATGCCGAACTTCAATGCATGGCGCCCGCGGTGCCACGCGAGCGATTCCTGAACCTGATAATCATCGAGCGGGCTCGAGTAGCGATAAGGCGCGCCGCCCAGCCCGGTGAAGCCGGAAACACCGAAGATTGGGAACCCCGCGGCGGACACGCCTTCCAGCCCGAGTTTGCCCGCCCAGTTCTCGTCCTTGCCAAACCGGCCGCTGAAGAAATGGCGGCGCACCAATCCGAAGCGAAAATCGCTGAGTATCGTCGGGCGCAGGTTGTTGGTCCACGACCCGAGAATGTTGTGAGTCTTCTGATCGGTTTCCGAAGCAGTCGTATCCGACTCCGGATGACCGCTGATGCCCGGATTTCCTTGGAGCGTATCGGCGATGAAGTATCGCACCATCAACTGGTTCTTCGAGTTGAACTGGTGGTCGCCACGGGCAACGATAATGTGGCGGTTCAGAAACGGACGGCTGTTGCTCGAGAAGTTGTTGGCGCCCGTGATCGTACCGGGCCGGTCCGGCTCGGGCCAGTATGCCGCCGTCGCCCGCGCGACCGGATCGATT
>DASQLD010000348.1:0-8703 GCA_035630195.1 Bryobacteraceae bacterium | reverse complement strand
GGACATGCTCCCGTAGAGCTCGGCGAAATTCGGGACCACGTAGGTCACAAGGAAGATAATCAGCCCGATGACGAGGACTACCAGAAATGTCGGGTAAATTAAAGAAACAATTACTTTTTTCCGCATCGCGAGGGCAGTGCGCTGGTAGGTGATGAACCGCTCCAACACTTCAGCCAGAGCGCCGCTTTTCTCGCCCGCCAACACTGTGGTCACGTAGACCGGCGGGAAAATCGCTTGCTTTTCGAAAGCGTCTGAAAGCAGAGACCCGCGGCGTACGTCATCGCGAACGGCTTTGACATAAGGACCGAGCTTGGGATCGACTAAGCGGTCGGCGAGGAGATCGAGGCCTTTGAGAATGGGGAGTCCGGCCTTAATCAGCGTGACAAACTGCTGATTGAAAATAAGGAACTTCTCAATGTTGAGCTTTTTGTTACGGCCTCCGAAGGAAGCCCCTAAGGCGGACATCTGGCTGCGCGGCTTCACCGAATAGACCAGGTACCCCTGGTGAGTCATGCGGTCGCGCAGTTCCTGCTCGGAAGAAGCCTCGGCCACTTGATTGTGGATTTCGCCTCGGGCGTCAGCGTACTTTAGGGCAAACTCGGCCACGACCTTATTTCGCCTCCGTGGATGCCGACGCCTCGAGCCAAGTGGCTCCCGCGGGCAGTTGGAACTGGAAGAGGCTTTCTTCGAGGACCGGGTTAATGCGCTCGTTCGAAAAACGGAAGATCAGGATGGCGTCATCGTGGCCGCTTACGATCAACTGCTTGATCTCGCCTAACGATGTCACTGCGAATTCCACCTGCTTGTAAGGGAGCTTGTCGGACTTCGGACTGGCGATGACGAGTTGATTGCCGTTCTCGGTTTTGAGCTTGAAGTCCTTGAAATCCTTGTCGAAATCAAGCCGTCCGAGGAGAAAAGCCAGGGGGGCGCGCATGTCATCGCTTTCCTTGAGCTTTAGCTTCTCGGCTCGTTTGGAAATAGGGTTGTAGTAGTAAATCAGCTTGCCGTCGGACAGGAACAGTTTCCCGGCAGGCTGCGTGTACTCCCAGCGCATTCGACCGGGTTTTCGGAGCGAGAGCTCGCCAGCCTCACTGCGGCGCGGCCGGCCGGATCCCATGTAGCTCTCCTCGAACGTAACTTGTAGAGTCATCGTACGGTTATAGCGATTTTCGATCTGTTCGAGGAACTTTTGAAGCTGGGGGTCGAGCTTGGTTTCGGCCGCAAAAAGAGGTAGCGCTGCCAGGAATAAGACAAGTCGGGTCACAGAGTTATGACGTACAGCGGGGTCCGGACGTTCAATCGGAGGGGCGGGAATTTTGAGGGGAGCCGTTGGTTGCGACTCCCCTCTTTGTGTTGCTTAGCGGAAGGTTACGGTCTTTTGTGAGCCAGAGGTTGCAGTTACGCCAGCGGCGTCTAGACCTGATGCAGTGAACGGAACTACTTGCGACACACCGCTCACCGACAGGAAACCGAAGTTCTGACCCGTCGTGGCCGGAAGTGAGGACAGAACGTAGGACGGGATGTTGAAGCTTCCCGCGCTCGTCCTCTCGATGCAAATGAAGACTGAACTGGAATTCGCCGTAGTGGAAGCGCCAAGGATGTTGACGTACCCGTTCGGGTCCCCACCGGTCCACGCGATGTTCTGTCCTGATGCCCGCGTAACATTCTCAACTGCGTCCATGTTGGTCCAGTTTAGGAGTTGCGGGATCGTCAGATTAACGGAAAACTGACCGACGGCATTGGCGCCGGTGCCACCTGGAGCGCTGATTGTGTATGCGCCGGGTTCGAGATAGTCCGGAGTGCTACTCCCACCGCCAGGAACACCAGGGATATTTGGCGTACCGCTGCTGAGTGTTGCGGAGTAGATGCCCTGCTGCTTCGTCAGAGTTTTTGCACCCCGAGCGCTATTGGTGATCGTAATCGCTGGGCCCGCGTCCAGTTCGGTCGGCCGAATCACGTCTGTAGGGGTGCCGGGTGTCGCGTCACGGGAAGTGAAAATCGTGCACGATCCAATGCTCGCAGCATACGGGGATCCGACCGATTGAGCACGGATCAACTGATTGAAATCATACCGGTAGAAACTACCAGCGCCGGTATCAGCCTTGCTCTCAAACGAGCCGAAACCGGGAACGCTAATCTTTGTTACTGAGCGATTGAGGCTGATACCGCCAACGCGGAACGAACCTGTTCTCTGTGCGGACTCTAGCTGTGCGCCGGTCAGACCTGTTAAATCTGTGCAAGCATTCCCCTGCGCCGCGATGCTCATGCTAACGAAATTGCTGACCACATCGCCCGTTTTGACGGCGACGGGAACGTAACAACCATCAACACCGCTCGGAACGGTGAAGACGATCTGGTCGATACCCGCGCAGCAACCGGAGCGACCTCGATATGTGATGTTCGCGAGTTTGCCGCCGACGTAGACTTCTACCGGAGCAGAAGGCATGTCTCCGGGCACCGGAGCCGCTGCTTCATTGCCGGTCACCGGACCTAACCCAGTTCCCCAGATAATGGCTAATTGGCCCGGGCGAGCGGGCTGTGTAAGGGTATTGACGGGTTGATCTGTGCCGGAGTTTGCGTTCTGGAAAACTCCAGGACCGCTACCAGCCTCGTTCAACGTGAAGATACCGAACGCGGACTGTACAACTCGGATCGGCGAAGGAGCGCTTGTCTGACCGTTGTAAGTGACAGTTATTGTTCCGGTGCCCGTAGGCGTGGAAGATGGCAGAATAGCCGCCAGTTGCGCGGCAGACGAGTAAATCATGAATAGCTCGACGGTTGAGCCTCCGACGGTCGCTTTGATAGATGTTCCGGCGAGAGAAGTCACCAACGGGAATTGGTTAACGATCTGCAATGTCGCGGGACCAAGATTCGAGCCCTTAATGACGATCATTCCGCCGCGGGCAAGCGCTCCGCTCGGCAGATCGGGAATCGCATAGCTGGCCGCATTTGTGACTTGGCCGCTGGTAATAGTTGGCGTCTGAGCAAACGCGGCGGCAGCTAAGGCCAAGCCGGTCAGAACTCTGGATAGGATTTTCATCCGATTTAAACACACCTCCGTGTTACGTAACGTGTTACATACTATCTCGCGCGAAAATGTTAGGAATCAGCTCACCCTTCTTTTGGGGCGATGCCGAGAGACCTCATTTTGCGGTACAAGTTGCTGCGCTCGAGGCCGAGAAGTTCCGCGGTCCGAGTCACATTTCCCTGCGTTTCCTCGAGTTTCTTGAGAATATACTCTCTTTCGGCAGATTCTCGGACTTCCTGCAGACTTCCGAAGCGGTCCACGGAACGCTCGAGGCCTTGACGTCGCTGAGAGTTGAGTGGGATGTGGCGGGCATCGACGCGTACTTGCGGATTCATGATTACGATGCGCTCCATGAGGTTTTTCAGTTCCCTCACATTGCCTGGCCAATTGTAGTCCTGTAGGACTCTGTAAGCCTCGGGGGTCAGCTCCTTGGGCTTTTTGCCATAGGAAGTTGTGAACTCGCTGGCGAAATGGTCGGCAAGAAGTGGGACGTCCTCCAGCCGGTCGCGCAAAGGCGGGACATAGAACGGAATCACATTTAGGCGGTAGAACAGATCCTCACGAAAGTTCCCGCGAGAGATTTCGTCCTCGAGATTCTTGTTGGTCGCGGCCACGATGCGGACATCCACGGTGATCGAATCGTGCGCGCCCACAGGTTCGAAGCGCTGCTCTTCCAGAGCCCTGAGAACCTTGGCTTGAGTCTTGAGACTCATGTCTCCGACCTCGTCGAGAAACAGAGTTCCACCATCGGCCTTCTGCAATTTCCCCGTTTTGTCTTCGCTGGCGCCGGTAAAGCTACCCTTGCGGTGCCCGAACAACTCACTTTCGATCAACTCTTCGGGAATCGCCGCGCAATTTACTTCGATAAACGGATCGCGTAGACGAGTGCTGTTTTGGTGGATAGCGTGCGCTACCAGTTCCTTACCCGTGCCGCTTTCCCCGAAAATCAGGACCCGGCCATTTGTTCCGGCCATCAGTCCAAGCTGCTGGCGTAGCGCCTTCATCGGTACGCTTTCCCCAATGATTCGCAGCTTGCCGTCGCCTTCCTTAAGAAATTCGATCTCGCGTTCCAGCTTGAGTTGCCGGCAGGCATTCTTGACGAGAACGGTGACCTTTTCAATCGTCAGCGGCTTCTCGAGAAAATCGTATGCGCCTAGCTTGGTTGCGCGCACGGCGGTCTCGATGTTGCCATGACCCGAAATCATGATCACCATGGGTCTCTCGGGTTCGGCGATTTCCTGGATACGAATCAGCGTCTCCATGCCGTCGATGCCCGGAAGCCAGACATCGAGCAACACGACATCGAACGAACGTTCGTGGAGCCGCTGGAGACATGATTCTCCGTCTGGCGCGGATTCCACTTCGTAACCTTCATCACCGAGCACTCCGGACAGAGAGTCACGGATACCCGGCTCGTCATCAACTACAAGCACGCGGGGACGTTTCATGCGTTGGTTTCTACGGTTTGCGTATCTGGCACAAGAACGGCAATTTCCACAATAAATCTGGCGCCGGCCGGGTAGTTGTTCTCGACCCGGATTTGCGCCCCGTGCTCGGACACAATGTGATTTACGATCGCCAATCCGAGTCCTGTTCCGCGGGGATTCCTTGTGAAGTACGGAAGGAACAACTTCTCTTTATCATCAGAAGAAATTCCACAGCCGGTGTCTGCAATGGTGAGTTCGACGAAATCCGTGCCGATGGCGCTGGTACCGACGTAAAGACGTTTGACGAGAGACTCGCGCATCGCTTCGGCGGCATTGTCGATAAGATTCACCACCAAGCGTTTGAACTGTTCGCGATCGATATTCACAGGCGGGAGATCGGCGGCCAGATGCTTGCGGACTTCGATATCCTCCAACCGTCCTGCAAACACGGCGAGCGCGTTCTCGACAACTTCGTTCAAATCAGCGGGAACAGGTTGGGCAGCCGGTAAGCGCGCAAAATGTGAGAACTCGTCTACCAGCGTCTTGACGGTCTGCACTTCGGACGTGATGATACTCGAGCATTCACGTAAAATTCGATCCTTCTCCGGACCACTGCCGATACGATCGAGCTGGCGTGAAATGCGTTCCGCGCAGAGCCCGATGGGTGTCAGCGGATTTTTGATCTCGTGCGCTATGCGACGCGCGATCTCATGCCAAGCGGCCGCCTTCTGCGCTCGCATCATGTCTGTCGTGTCTTCGAGCACAAGGACAAAGCCTGAGGTGACGCGATCATCAAGGGCCGACACCGTGATCGAAAGATGAAGGACGCGCTGCTCATCGCGGACCTCAAGCTGGCTGGCAGCAACATTCATGCGGCGGGCCCGATTCATGAGGTAGCGGATCTCAGCAGTATCTTCCGGAGTGAAGAGCTCACTGAGACGAGTAGCTCGATTGACCGCATTGACTCCGAGCAGGCCTTGCAGCGCACGGTTGACTCGCTGGATTCGACCATCGGACGTCAGCGAAATGACCCCCGTCGGAATGCTTTCGAGAATCGCCTCTGTGAAACGGCGCCTGTTCTCCAACTCGCGGCTATTGGCTTCAAGATCGAGCGACATCTCGTTGAAGGCGCGCACGAGCGATGCCAGTTCATCGACGGCGCCAACTTGAACCTTCGTTCCGAGATTTCCCCTGCGAATTTCCTGGGCCGCTGCAAGGAGTGCCGTTATCGGTACGCTGATCTGTTTGGATAGGAACAGAGCCAACCATGTCGCAAAGAAAAGAATGAAAAGCGTGATCAAAACGAGCAATTGAAGATACGAATTTTTGATAGCGCGCTGATCGGAGGCGAGCTGGTGGTATTTTCGTATCGATTCGGCGATCTCGGCCTGAATTCGCGATAGATCGACGACAGGCGCTGTGCGCAACACCACGTCTCCATATCGGGCTTCTACGGCGCTCATCTCTTTCGGTTCTGCCGGTCCACATAACCAAATGACTGCGCCGCTGGACGGTTCGAGGCGGAGTTCGGCAATGCCACGCTGTCGACACGTCTTGCTTAGATCGCCCTTTCCGCTCTGACGAGCCTGTTCCGCTTCATCGGAGTTGGCTGCCCACATGGCAAGGGCATCCGCTTTCGATCGGTTCTCACGGTCGATCGCAGCCGCAATTTCAACCAGGTTAATTTTGACGTTCTCGGCGGGCTGCGTAAACCACCGTCGCAAGTTTATGTTTAAGACCCCAACACTGAAGAATACGAGGAAGACAACGGGCGTGATTGTTAGCGCCAGGGCTCCGAGTACAAGCTTCGTCCTGATACGTGAACCTTCGCGATTCTGGTGGTGATCAATCCACAACTTGACAAAGTTGCGCACCAGCATGAAGCCAAGGGTGACCGTAAGAATGAAGATCAGCGTGGATACGGCCCAAACCGTGTAGGTCTGTCCGGGACTTGTAGGGCCGTAGCCGCCGAAGTCGAAGGAACTTTGCCAGACAACAAGCGCAACCAGGACGGCCAGTAGCAGCGTGGCGCCTATATAAATGAGTCGCTTGCGCAGAAACGCTCCTCTTGTTGATTATAGCGGCGTGGACCCTGGGCGGTTGAAGAGATATTAATGTGACTTGGAGTACCTTTTCGACGTTGGCCTAACGTCACAGGGATCGGAGGGAATGACAAATGCTGTTCCGGTACGCTCTGGTGGCTGCTTTGGCTCTTCCAGTTTTTGCGTTCGATGATAACGATGACCGCCGTCGTGGTCGGGGCTGGTCTAAA
Source organism: Bryobacteraceae bacterium (assembly GCA_035630195.1). Taxonomy (GTDB): domain Bacteria; phylum Acidobacteriota; class Terriglobia; order Bryobacterales; family Bryobacteraceae; genus DASQDN01. Next base: position 1,976 of record DASQLD010000348.1, on the reverse strand, counting down.
GATTCGCGCGATGATTGGGATCGTTTTGGACGGAACTCTCGCAACTCTCGTGACCCCTACTCCCGTGATCCCTACTCCCGAGGAGACAGAGGTTATGGCTACGGCAACGGAAACTACGGCAACGGGGGCTACGGAGCAAGAGGAGATTACTCGGTCATTGATCGAACGTTACGCGACTTGCAGGTGGCCGCGTCGAGGAATCGTGTGGATGGTCATGAGCGGGGTCATTTCAATCGCGCCATCAGTGATCTGCAACAGATGCGGTACAGCTCGAGGAACGGAGGCGTGGATGCCGGCCGGCTAAACCGCGTCCTTGACGATTTAGATGACCTGAGCCGCGCAGATCAGGTGCATCCCCGCGACCGTCAAATCCTAGCGCGCGACATGCAGGCGCTTCGATCGTTACGATGGTAGTTTGAGTTTGTGGGGTCGGGTCGCGCGCATATCGGAACCAGCGGCTGGAACTACAAACACTGGCGGAATCTGATTTATCCGCCAAAATTTGCGCAGAAGAACTGGCTGACATTTATAGCTGATCGCTTCGATACGGTGGAAGTAAACACATCCTTCTACCGTATTCCGAAGCAAGAGACGATTACAGCTTGGCAGAAGTCTACCCCGGAGAACTTCCTCTTCGCGCTGAAGCTGTGGCGAGGGATCACTCACTACCGTAAGCTCAAGAATGCAGCCGATCTGACCTCGCGCTTTCTAGAGGTTGCAGACGTACTCGATCCCTCCAGGCGCGCCCCTTTGCTGCTTCAACTTCCACCCAATCAAAAACGAGATATCGAGAAACTCGAAGCGTATCTCGAAGAGTTCCGCGGCTTATCGAACTCGCAATGGCAGATCGCTGTCGAGTTTCGGAGCGATGATTGGCTGCACCGGGATGTCTATAAGGCTCTAGATCGCCAGAAAGCCGCGCTGTGTATCCATGACATGCCTGGCAGAGGGGCCTCCCAGGAACCCAACGATGTGAATTTTGTCTATGTTCGGCGCCATGGGCCTGCAGAGGGAAGGTACACGGGAAGCTATTCAAATGGTCTTCTGACGACAGATGCCAAGCGTATCGAGGGTTGGGTCTATGAGGGCAGGTCGGTATACGTCTACTACAACAATGACATCGGGGGGCATGCGTTTCATAACGCAGCGCAACTTCGGTCTATGATCGATGTACAGTGAAACGCGCTTTTATTCTTGCATGCGCTGCAGGGACACTCTTGGCACAAACTGATAGCGAACCCGATCCGATCCGGACGCAGGCCCGGTCGATGGTGATCACGCGCCACGGGATCGTCGCGACGAGCCAGACGCTCGCTTCAGCGGCAGGTGTGAAGATTCTCGAGGCGGGCGGCTCAGCCGTTGATGCAGCGATCGCCGCGAATGCGACGTTGGGTCTGACCGAACCAAATAGCAACGGCATTGGCGGCGACCTGTTTGCGATTGTCTATGAGGCAAAGACCCAGAAGCTCTATGGGTTAAATGCAAGTGGTTGGTCCCCTAGCGGCATGACGATCGAGTTTCTGAAGAGTAAGAGTCACTTCAGCATGCCGATGATGGGCATCCATTCGGTGACCGTGCCAGGCGCAGTCGCCGGATGGGAGGCGCTTCATAGTAAATTTGGCAAGCTCCCGCTTTCGCGGCTGCTTCAACCTGCGATCCACTACGCGCGCGAGGGTTTTCCGGTGACTGAGTTGATCGCGGAAAACTGGAGCAGCATCATGGCGAAGCCGAGTTTGACCATGCACGACAATGCGGCTAAACTCTATCTGCCCAAGAGTAGAGGTCCTGTCCCAGGAGACATCTTCCGCAATCCCGATCTGGCGCGCTCTCTCGAACGTATTGCTCTTGAGGGACGAGATGGCTTCTATAAAGGTGCGATCGCAGACGCGATTGTCGCGATCTCAAAGGAACTCGGCGGAACGATCAGTTTGTCGGACTTGTCGGATTTCGAAGCCGAGTGGGTCGAGCCGGTCTCA
>DASQLD010000347.1:0-10128 GCA_035630195.1 Bryobacteraceae bacterium | reverse complement strand
TGGATTGCTAAACAGGCCGCCGCGGTAAACATGCAACTCATTCCACTCAGGGAAGTGGTTTAAGTTTCTGGAGAGTAGCGTGCCCGATGGTGATTCGGAAACTGAATACGATTCTGAATGGGCGGGTTTACTTATTTCCGGTCGAGGACCGAATCTTCTCTACAATCGACTCCTGCTCGGTGCTAAGCTAATGTATAGCTAATGACACAGATCTGACAACCGGGCGATATACTGAAAGATCGCCGACGAGCGCCTCATGTACTACGGACAACCTAGCAACCAACCAAGATGCAACTTTAGGTTCGTCCCTGCGAACATAACAGGAAGTTAAAGCCGCCGAGTTGCAAAAATCATGAGCAAAATCAATAATCTAGACAGAGATGAAGCTGGTAATATCATATTGCGTATAGCGACCCGTTTTTTCACCGGAACGGTGAATGATGGCGCTGTGTTTCTCACCATTGAATACGTAGAATCAGAAGAGATGGTAATCAACGGAATTCGCAGTCACATGCAGTTTGTTTTACCAGTTAATTCATGTGTAGCTCTAGCGTCCAAATTGACCAAATTGGCTCAACGCACGTTGGAGCGACCTGTCCAGAAGCCCGATACGGGTGCCAGTTGTGTTAGCTGACATCAGATAATTAGCCTTTTTCAGAGTTTTAGATACGTGGTTAACTTCTGGTGGCACCCGCTTTCATCTCAGTCCGTTAAAACTTTCATTAACTTTCGTACTTCGGCCTAGCCCATCGATTGCGGGATGAGGCCGATCAGCATCGTGAGTATGCCGCCATCATCGGAACACCGAAGGAACGCTCACATGTTGCGCGAGAAGTACTGGATGCCAGCAATATCTGGGCATCCAAATGCGACGAGTGGGCTTCTGAATGAGTTCGATCGCGGCGAGCACGCAATGCTGACATTCTCGAAAGACTTGAGCTCAACTTGCTGATATGCAGACCTTCCCACTCGGCTGATCCTGCTCGACCCTGTGCCTACGGGGTGTTCACACGAATAAAACAATGTTACCAAGTGTTCCATAGATTGGGATCACGGAAGAGTTGTAGGCGCGAATCAAAGACAGTCTCCGGGGTGCAGCTCGGCAATGTAAGTCTGGCAAGTCGCAAGTACTCGAGGCTATACGGTATGGGGCTGAGCAGCGATGCAAGTGGCAAGGGCTTCCGAAACCGTTTGGCCGTAGTATACGATCTACACGCGCAGGAATCGGTGGGCCCATCAATGGCGTGCTAACCCGGGGTGTGCGAGAAGCTACAACTGGACAGATCGTACGCGTCAAGATTGAGGCATGATCGCTGGATTCCTGCGGATTTCGGTAGTTGCCAAACGCAACCTCAGTGAAAGTGCATCCCGAGGGCACGGGAGCGCAAAGAAAAACGCACCATAAGCGACTAAACTAAAAATGTCGCGGTGGATGGAACACCAAAATTCATATGGTTGCCGCGGATGCTCGAAGGGCCACCGTCTTTGCGTTGTCTCTTAGCCACGAGCACGTTGCGCCTCGCGGGACATGCCTTGCTGTGTGTGGTCAATTAGACCTGGTTACCCTGTCCAGAATGGGTAATGACGTCCGCAAGCGCCTGCGGTGGGTGCAGTTGCTTCATGAACTGAAGAACTGCACAGAGGTTTTGCTTGAGGTGCGGCATCTCCAGACCTACTCGGCGCAAGTGCGTAGAGCGATATTGATTTCGGCGCTCGTACGTGGCCCATTCGGCGCCGAGCGTGGCCCACCATGCTCGGCTTCATGATCAACGCGCACATGCAGCTAAACACAGGCAAGGAAAGAAAGACCGCGACGACGACTATTTGGCCCGTTTTGGGCACGATTGTCATGCGAAAGACGGATCTACGAAGAATCAACGGCTTAGGCTGGCCTCGGCGGTCACCCAAAACCGGCCGATGATGGTCACCTGAAAACCGGCCAATAGAAACAGCAGATCGGGACATTGAATCCGGCGGAGGATACGCTTCCGTCAACGTGAGCAATGTCTTGAGCGAAGAAAAGAAGAACCAGGTCATTGCGCTGGGCCAGTTGGGCTAGTCCTTGCGCCGAATCCAGCAGACAACGCGCATACGACGGGAAACCGCGGCTGCGTATCTGCGAGCCGCAGGCATTGCGATCCGCCCGCCACGTGGCTGGGGAAAGCGCGCTCCGGCAAAACCGGCCAATGAGGTGACCACCTACTCCACCGCGATTCCGAGCGCCTCGGAGCCACACCGCGAGTTCATCGAAGAAGGGTTGGCGCGAGGCCGAAATGCGATGGGCATATGGCAGGAACTGGTAGATCAGCTTGAGTACCTTGCGATAGAACATGGCTCTTGGTCTGGGTCGCAAGTTCGGCTTGCTACGAGATAACGGTGTGCCCGTGAGCATCCCACGCTGCGGTACAGAACCTGGAGCCCGTCACCCTTAGTGTTAGATTCGTGTCGCGCCAAGAACGGCCAGCGAGAATGGAAATTTCACTTCACGTCGATACGTTATTTGGTTTCATCCAGGAGGCTATCAAACAATATGGGCTTAAGTAGGTACTCGGATATCTCTTCGATTGTAGCGGCTTCAAACGCTGGTGCAGCGTCCACTCTTACAATAGTACTAAATTCACGGTCAAGATCCCCTCGATGATCAAAGGTGCATGATAATACAATATTAGGATGATAATCAAACCAGAACTTTACTGCAGGTTGCTGGATTGGGTAGGCGCTTTTGACGATCCCACTTGACACAGCGTGGCCCGTCCTGACGATCGTTGAAGCTCCGGCTTTCTGCTCCATTTCGATAAAGCGGCGCTCCTCCGGGAACAGCAGCTCGTAGCGATAAAGGTCAGCGAGTAGCTGGACAGACAATGCAGTGCCTAGAGTTCCTGCAACTGCTCTAAAACCCTCCACTTCTGATTGACGTTTCTTTTCTTCCTCTAGACAACGATTTAGCCAATGACCCGTCCCGTCTTTGTTCATATAATCGCCGAGGTAATCATATCAAATGGGTTGTATAGCACTGCTCTCCAATTAACCTCCCGAAACAGCCATCACTGCCGAAAACATTAGAACATAGCTGATGTAATGGGTGCTACGGAGTCGAGCAGGTTGGTGGCTCCGATTTGATTCACCGACGGTTACGGCTGTCCAGGTTTGCGTTGGATCGCCTTTCTCTGTCGGAGGTGTTGCCTGGTTGCTGCTGTTCCCGCTGACCCGCTAACTTGAGGTTCACCTGACTGTCCGCCATGAATGCGTGCTAGAGCCGGTGGAGGTTGGAAAGGCGCATTGAGCCAGGCGAACGGGTAGCGATGGACGAAGAGCTCTGCTGATCAGCGCGCCAGATTGCACAGACTCCTGCCCGAAGGTGCTTCAGTTGCGCCCCCGCGCGCGGGCAGCATACTTGTTGATAACGAACACCCGGGGGGTCCTGCTTATCCTCCATTCACACCTCGATGCGGCGCAAACGGGCATCCTGTCCGATCTCTTGCCGGCTTGTAAGAAGGATCACTCTTCTCGGATCACGGCGCCACCCCAGCTACAGGTAAGCTCATAAGATGCCGCACTTGGCATTGTTGTGTAGCCGGTGACGAAGTTCAGTTTCTGCCTGGTCAGCAACAGCCAGCAGCCGTAATCGGCGTAGCCACGGTCAAATACCAGCATAGTACCGGGCGAAGCTCATCGAACGCACCGCGTTGAGGTCGCTTTCTTGCCCCTCGATAATCATCGCGTACCGTGGCAGACACCCACCGTAGAGCAGAATCAGGTGCAGCTTAATACCGCCTTCGCTCGCCAGTCTAAAGCTGTACGGACAAAGCCGACTCACCGTCGAGTCGATGCAAACCCCTATTGGCGTAGCTCAGCATGGATCGCTCGGTCCTTCACTCCAAATTGGAGCTTGCCTTCGTAGGCGGCCAGACCGCCGGTTATCTCACGCAGGCTTTCGCCTAAAGATCACAGAACAGCATCGACACTACCGTCCAGCTGAAAATCCACGGGCGTGTCGATCCGCATTACGGTCCTTACCGCCGCGTTGGAAATCGCGGACTGCATACTTATAACTAAGCAGACCCATCCTAGCCGCTGCAGTGGCCATTCATTATCCAGCGTGCTCCCCAAATTGAGAGCTCGAGGATCGAAAATGGAGCCCGGACCAGGCGTTGGTTAACTGGTTTGGCTTGGTCATTAACGGCCTCTAAGTTAAGCAAATGGGCGACTTTGATGGCAGCGTCTCCGGCTTGGAATGTCTTAGGAGCTGCCATTCTGTATCGATCGATAGCTTCACGAGTTCCCAAAACGATCACACCTCCATAAGTTCCAGATAGGTCGGAGCCGCGTACCTCTTGTCTTGATGGAATTATCCTTCGCTCGCGATCCTGATTGTACTCGATGGATACAAACATTGGAAAACCATTCTCTAGAGCTGCAAAAAGCACAGCTATGCCTTTGCCTCTGATAAGCGGAATTGATTTATCGTAGGTGAATAGACGCTTCGCGGCGGGTAGCGCCTTCGCCTGGTAGAACGTGGCCTTCTCGGTCAAAGAACCTGGACTTAGGCATGCACTTTTCGCAATCTCATTGAAATCAATGTTTTTGTCTTTTATGGCGATGATGCCGGCTATGGCATAGTAACAAGAACCCACCGAGTGAACCTTGCAAATAGACCCGACTTGTCGTTCTCCCTTAGAATTTAGCAGTGTCAGCATGCTATCGGCACCAATGAAGAGATGTGTACGAGTTATTATGGCAACGATCGTCGTTGCGAAACACGGCGTGTCCCATCTAAGGGCCAGAATGACGATTAATAGCAGGCGTGTAAACAAAACAGCAGGCATACACTCAGATGTTAGTATTACACGTCATGGTTGTTTGTTTCGCCCAAAAAATGGCCGGATATCGCCGGCTGGATCCGTTAAACCAGCGCGAGAAGGGAAGAGCATTGCGCAAATGCAGCCGGCGTGATCCGGATGGAGTGTTCTCGATCCAGAGGCAGCGGACCGTCGACAACGACAACACAGTGGCGACCGGTGCGCGCTACTGGCACTTGACAAAACACCGTTCCGGCGCGCGCTCGGCAAGTGTCCGGTGACGATCTGCGAAGACCTGAACAGAACGGTTTCAGTCTGCTAGGGACCACACACGGGGGGTCTCGATGTCGAAGGGCGTCCTCTGAAAGACAAGCCTGGAAAACGCAGAAGGACAAGCCTGGAAAACGCAGTAATGGACCATCAGAAGCGAAGAAAACAGCCTGCGGCAGCAAGGAAGTGGATCGCCACTTTCCTGTTTCCCATCCGGGAAAGCCGGCGTGGGTGGGTTTCTCCCACGCCCGGAGCCGGCTGCGCTCCAGCCAAAAGCGCTGACATGAATCGATGCTGCCGGCTTCCCACACAAGAGGCGGGCCCTTGTGAATCTCCCCTTAGCTGCGCTTGACAGCCTGCGAACAACCGGCGGCTCGCGCCGCCTAAAACATTTGACCGGACACCTGTTATGTCAATGGAACCGGACAACTTAAAAGTCAACAACACTCGGTGGGCGTAATAGAGCGAAATACGAACTCTGACTTGGATTCAACGATCGACAAATCCAAATCTGACGCGGGATTGAGTAAACTGCTGCGTAGAATGGTCGTACGATCCAGTTCCACCGGATGTCGAGAGAGTCCTGCCTGACGATGGTGGTGTTCGGTTCGGTACAACGCGACTCTTCGGGGTTGTCAGTATCTATTCCTACTCGACATTTGAGAGAAATCTGACCGCAGAACACTAGTCTCGTGACATGTACAAGAATGCAGTGCGTGCAGTACTCTGTGTTGTGTTTAGCGCCCTTGAAGCAAGCGCTTCTTTGCTAATTGTTGACCGTCTAAAGAGCAATGACAACATCGTTGAGATCGAAACGTCAATCCGGACGTTCAGGGGGTCTGATGTGGACGTGTATTTTTACGACCAGCTGGACGGCGGCACTTCCACTCAGAAGACTACTTACGCCAGCGGCACATGGGATGTGATTGATCCAAAGGTGACAGTTTCCTAAATTACCGTCAAGGCTGGCAACGACTACGCGTTGTATGAGGTGTTACCCAATGCCAATCCTGGCGTCTTGCCCGGTGTTCAGTCGGACTACAGCTTGTGGACGACTCGGCGAATTGAAGCGGAAACTCCCGAGCCAGCGACCTACGTGCTCGTGGGCATTACACTTGTAGGACTCTATTTTTCGCGTCGAAACTTACTACTCCATTCGCATACCAGACCGATGCCCGGCTTTCGCTGCCAGATAGCCGGCCAGCGTACACGGCATTAACATGCAACTTAAGTGGCGTCATGCTCAGCATACGCCGCTTGGACTACCCCTTCGAATTAGCGGGCATAAAGCGAAAACATAAGCTCTTTAAGTGACTTCTAGTTTCATCATCGGTGACGTGACGCAGCGGCAAGCACCCCGTGGTTGTCGATCTCGGATCTATGGCACTTGATATGAAAGAAGCTGAGGTGTACAACCGCTACTTCAGCATCACACTTGCAGATACATCTTACCTCCTCGAGCAGGTTTACCGCTTGCGGTATCAGGTGTACTGCGTAGAGCACCCGTTTGAGAATCCAAACGACCATTTCATCGGCCTAGAAACGGACGAGTATGATTCTCATTCGGTGCACGCGGCAATAGTACACCGTTCCAGTGGAATGGTGTGCGGCTGTGTCCGGTTAATTCTTCCTCGGCCAGGAGCTTCGCTCCCTATCACCGAGTTCGTTTCAGCGCATACCCGGGCCGGTTTGCCCCCAACTCTGACGGCCGAGGTATCTCGGTACGCCGTGTCTAAGGCGTTTCGACGGCGGGCAGGGGAGTCCGAATATCCTGATGTTCACTTCGGAGATCTGGGACCATCTGAGCTAAAGAGATTAATGCCACATATCACCCTTGGCTTGCTGCTCGCCGTTGCGACACTGAGCGTTAAGTATGGGATCACGCATCTCACTGCCGTGATGGCGCCAGCGCTTCTGCGATTGCTCCGCACGTGCGGGATGGAGTTCCAGTCTATAGGACCGTTCATCGAGCACCATGGGACGCGACAACCTTGTTCCGCTTCGGTAGCTGATCTACTGGACGGTGTGAAGGTGAAGAATCCAGGCTATTTCGATATCATTCGTTCTGGTCTCAACGCGGTATGCGGCAATCCGGTGCATATCGCGGCCTCGAAAACACATTGCAATTGGGCTTTCCACCCGCAGTCGTTCCGATCGTGTCCCGACGATCATATAGCGACCACAAACACGTTGGTGATGGAGATATGAACGGAATGCGGAAGCGTTCAGCTTCGCTGGCAGGTGAACGCTATGGTCATTCTGTTCGACGGCGCTCTGGTGGGATAGCTTGACTAGCTGGAGTTAGCAACAAGTCACGAATGTTCTCTCGGTAGGCCTTCTCTCGAGCAGCTTGAAAATCCGCAAGCATCTTCTTCATCCGCGTCGCTTCCACCTCGAGATCGCCGATTGTTGTTTTCAACCTTGGCCATTTCGAGCATCACCCTGTGAACGCCTAGCGGCCCATGACGACCTCCGCCCAAGGCGCCGCCATTCCTCGAGCAGCGAGTAAATCTACACAATGACGCCAGATGACGTTGACGAAGTCAGAACAAACGTTAGAACATCCGTTGGTTCTCGCGTCAGGGCCGGTGGAAAGAACGGAGTTCCCTCAACAACTATTCCTTAGTAGCTGCGTCAGCAGTTTCCATTCTGTGAAGACAACCGCCGTCTAAATGTCAGGATCAATCTCAGAACGAGAGCACGCTCAAGGCTGAGTTCAGACGTATCAGCGCTGCCCGGCATAACGGATTTCGGTGGAGATACAACCCCTCCTGCTTATGCTCATCCCCGGTCGGAACCCTAATCAGATAAACGTTATCCACCGAAACAGAGATTTTCACCCGTGCATCTTGCAGTAACCGTTTATGTTACATGAACCAGACGCTGCCGTGAAACACGGTATGTACGGACGCGGTTAGCCAATCTTCCTCGGATGATGTTCAAAAGTAAAGAACAACGCGACAAGCTTCGTGTTGCATAAGGACGTTTATGACTACATGAGAACCTTCTTCCCAAAATTACCCAGTCTCCAACAGCGCTCCGCCAGAACTGAAGCACCAAATCCGTCAACCCATTCAGGTATAGAGATCTTACGGCGCTTCTGAACTCCCCGTTACCGACTGCTGCAGTGGCGGCGGCCACGGCAGGACTGGCCCAATACGAAGGCTGCCTACCGGTTTCTCCCGAACAAGGGCGTCAAAGAGTATGAGTCTCTGGCGGGAAAATTACAGGCCACTTGCGAGCGATTTGCTGCCACTGAGTCAGCGGTCCTGATTCTTCATCACACGACGGAATTCATTTACTCTCGCCATGACGTAGCGGCAATTGGCATTCTACACAGCTATTTAATTGTTCTAAGACCCGCAGGCGGCACTAGAGGGTTTGGCGAGATTCTAATTGCGCGCCAGCCTCGCCGTTATCACATAACGACTTCCACGGGGTTAGCCCCATCAAGTTTATGGATACGATTCAAGATTTAAAGGGATCAATGCGCTGAGGCGAGCGATTAGTCGCGCCCTAAACCATAGTGAGACAATTCGGACTCTCCGGCACTACTTACAAGGTATCAATGCGATCCGAGCGCAGGCCGCAATGAAATGAAACGCATTCTCATCTATTTCACCTTTGGAAGCGTATTGCTCGCCATCTTCATGTCCACCTGGAGTCCACGAGAGACTCGTGTACCAGTGCATAAGTTAAAACATTTAGCGAAGTCCAGTGCCGCTGTGATACCGCGCATGGAATATGCGTATGCTGTGGTTAGATCAGGACTATACAATGCGCAGGAGGCAAGATTGGCTATCGTGACTGACCCAGTCGTCCGGACACACTATCGTGACATCAACATTGCCGCATTCCGCCCCGTTGCGAGTGATGGGAGATCCATGTATGTCTCGTACAGGAAGAACAATCATATCTATTGGACTTCCAAGAAGGTCCCAGTCCCTCAGGACGAAGCTCTTCTAAGCGACGGAACCAATTTTGTCCGTAGTCGATGCGGCAATCGGTTATCTGAGACACCACAGCAGCCGACAGAATCGAGAAGCACGCCCTTTCGGACATTCGAACCAACAGAAGGAGAATTGGGACAGCCTGTGAGGCTCGCTTCACTCGACAATACTGTCTCAGTTCCCCACGGATCTTCCGGAAAGGTTCACGCGAGTTATACGGCACGGTCCCGTGGTGCCTTGAAATCGCCACTTTTGGCCAGCGGTTCTAATACTCCTTTCAGTGGCTCCCAGTTCGGCGCGCGTCTTTCTAACTCTAACTATAGCGACTTAAATGGGGAGATGAAGGAGCCGAGCGTGGTCGAGAAGGTCTTAGGAGAGATGGTCGATACGGAGCCGCAGGAACCTATGCCAATACAATTTCAGGATAGTCACACTGCAAGCGGGTCGCGAGCGCAACCCCTTCGAGACCTTCGCCAAGTGCAGCCAGTCCCGACCACGCCCACCAACGGTGAAGTCAATCCGTACCGTCCATCGATGAGCAACTCAGAAGGTTTCCTAACTCGGGAGGCTCTCTCGTTGGATCCATTCATTGAGCAGAGCATGTCACGGGGCATCGAGAAACCACCAACTGTAATTAACGTACCCAAAGGCAACGAGAGTGTGGGCGAAATACCTGAACCATCTACACTCATTCTTTTGCCGGTCGGCCTGATTCTACTCGTGGTACCCCGTCTATTGTTGCGAGACGGCACTGAACGCGCTCTCGATTGTGCGAAGCGAACGATAGAATAGCGCCTCGCAGTTCGTCGGGTTCGTCGCTTACGAAGTTGGCAACGAGTTGCTGGCACTCAGGCGCATCGGTCTCACGCGCCGCTAGGGCGCGACAATGCCTTCGGCTTGGCGATCTCGGTTACGGCAACGCGGGAGAAGAGTGGCCTGCGATTCGGATAGGCGGCCTTCGCAGCGAATTTCGGCTTCGATGCGGGTTTGATTAGATCTTCAATGACAGGTGTCTTCCGTTTGTGCATGCATCCTAACACGATATGAGCAATTCGCGTTGTGTCGCTCTTCAAACACTGTCCGACATGACAAGCGATGAACGCTAAGTA
>DASQLD010000346.1:0-4162 GCA_035630195.1 Bryobacteraceae bacterium | reverse complement strand
AAGGAATGAGCGTTCTGACTTTGGTCAGGCATGGCCAGGCTTCCTACATGTCCGAGGATTACGACCGGCTATCGGCTCTCGGAGAAGAACAATCCCGCAAGCTGGGTGAATTTTGGGTCCGCCACGAGATCGTATTTGATGTTTGCTTCAGTGGTCCTGCGCGCCGTCACACGCGCACAGTCGAGATCGCTGGCGAAGCGGTGCGGGAAGCGGGACTGCCGTGGCCGAACGTCCAGATTGTTGCCGAACTCGACGAATTCGACGCGTTTCGTGTTGCGCGAGAGCTAACGCCGCTGTTAATCGATTGCGATCCCGAGATCCGGCGTCTGAATGAAGAGTTCTTCTCGAATCGCCACTCGCCCGAAGCGGGTCGATTGCTGCAGAAGCTGTTCGAGGCCGTTTCGCGAAGCTGGTGCAGCGGACAATACGACATTCCGGACCTCGAATCATGGGCGCAGTTCCGCGCGCGTGTGCAACGAGCGATCGATGAAATCCGCCAGGCGACTTCGGGCGGAAAGAATGTAGCATTGTTTACGTCTGGAGGCGTGATCGCGGCCACTGTTGCGCGGGTTCTCGATCTCTCTCCAGAGCGCGCCATTGAATTTGTGTGGCTGACCCGGAATGGCTCGTTCTCAGAGTTTCTATTCTCCGGGGAGCGATTCTCGATGCACTCGCACAATTCGATTCCTCACTTCGACGAACGCCGCCTGTTGACGTATAGATGAAAGTCTGGCTGTATTACATTGGCAAAACCAGGGATGTTCATTCGAACGGAATTGCGGCCGAGTTCCTGAAACGCAGCTCGCGATATGCAACGTGCGAGATGCGCGAGATTCATCCGGAACGCGGGGATCTATGGACCAAACATTCATCGGCTAACAAAGTTCTACTTGACCCATCGGGCAAACTGCTGAACTCCGCCCAATTTACCGAGATGTTTGCAAAGGGTGAGATGGAGGGTCGAGACCAGGTTTTCGTCATCGGTGGAGCGGATGGACTGCCCGCGGGCTGGGCGGGTCGCGCAGATCTGCTACTTTCGCTTTCCCCGATGACATTTCCCCATGAACTGGCGCGAGCCATGCTCGCAGAGCAGATCTATAGGGCATTTACCACGCTACGCGGGCATCCTTATCCGAGATAAAAGCCGCGATCATGTCACAGGGAGGTTTGCTTTTGCCGCCAAGTCCCAACCTGCGAACTGCTTTTGCTCGAGCTTCCGGAATGCGGCCGCGGCTATCATCGCGGCGTTATCCGTCGAAAGGCCCGGAGTAGGGAATAGTATTCTCGCGTTGAGGCGTTCGCGGCCTGCCGCCTCGCGCAGACCGGAGTTACAGGCCACCCCTCCGGAGATGATGACCGTCCGAGCGTTCGTCTCCTCAGAACTGGATCGCACACGGCGGAGCAGCTCTTCAATGACGGTAGCTTGAAAAGACGCGATCAGGTCGAGCGTTCGTTTGGGTGTCAACTGAAGCCATTCCTCGACTTGCGGTCGTGGGTTTGATCGCAACAACTCACGACGCCCAGCGACTTCCGAGGCCATATCCTGTTGCTCGAACCATCGTAGGACCGCCGTCTTCAAACCGCTGAAGCTGAAATCAGTGGCATTCCCTTTCATCTTTGCAATAGTGAAGCGAACACCTTTTGGATCCCCAAACGGCGCGAGCTTATCGAGGACAGGTCCGCCCGGATAACCAAACCCGAGTAACTTCGCCACTTTGTCAAAAGCTTCGCCCGCAGCGTCATCTCTTGTCTTGCCAAGGAGGCGATACTTGTAGCCTTCCTGGATTTCAAAAAGATGTGTGTGGCCTCCGCTGGCGACCAGCGCGAGGGCCGGGAACTCGACGGGTTGTCCAGTCTGCCGGGCTTCCATGATCACGGCATGAATGTGCCCCTCAACGTGATTCACGGCAATCAGCGGCTTGCCGGAAGCGAAACACAATGCTTTGGCATACGTGATTCCAACAAGCAGTGATCCGACTAATCCAGGTCCTTCGGTCACCGCGACGGCGTCTATCGAGGAAAGCGCCAGTCCCGCACTGCCGAGCGCCTCCCGAACTACGGGAACGATCGATCGCAGGTGCTCGCGAGAGGCAAGCTCCGGCACAACACCGCCATACTTTCCATGAGTTGCGAGCTGTGATGCTACGACGGATGAAATTACGCGTTCGCCATCCTCGACAATGGCCGCCGCGGTTTCATCGCACGAGGATTCTAAAGCGAGAATGCGAGCCACCACTGTTATTCTAACGAGCGTGCGTGTAGATGAGTTCAGCTACGAGTTGCCGCCTGAACTGATTGCGCAGCAACCGCTCGGAAACAGAGCGGGTTCTCGCATGCTTGTCGTCAGTCGCAAATCCGGGCAATGGGAAGACCGCATGTTCTCGGAATTACCGCTCTTCCTAAAACCTGGTGATTGCCTAATTCTTAATGACTCGCGTGTACTGCCTTCCAGATTGTTCGCGACAAGGCCATCGGGTCCTGCGCGAATCGAAGTGTTTCTGGTGAAACCGACAACTGACGATCGACGCACATGGCAGGCGCTGGTCAGGCCTGGGCGCAAAGTCGCTATTGGGGAAAGGCTGAGCTTTTCGGAGTCGCTAGCCGCTGTAGTCCTCGATCGGAGTGAGCACGGGGAACGTACCATCCAATTTGACAGCGATAAGGACGTGTTGGAGGAGATCGAACGGATCGGCCATGTTCCTCTGCCGCCATACATACGTCGTGAGGATCAATTCGAGGATCGGGAACGATATCAGACGGTGTACGCGCGGCAGACCGGGTCAGTGGCCGCGCCTACCGCTGGGCTGCACTTCACGCCAGAAGTACTCGACCATTGTCGCGCCGCTGGCGCTAACATCGCTAGAGTGACGCTTCACGTTGGACTGGGTACCTTCGCGCCGGTACACGCCACGGAAGTTGCGGATGTGAAGCTTCATTCTGAGCGGTACGCTGTGACAGAAGATAATTTAGATACGATCCGCGCGGCAACGCGGCGCATCGCAGTGGGCACGACGAGCGTTCGCACTGTTGAGACGATTTACGCGAACGGGAAAACATCGGGGGAGACGAATCTGTTTATCAGTCCCGGATACACGTTCCGCGCTATTGACGCCATGCTGACGAACTTTCATTTGCCGCAGTCCAGTCTTTTGATGCTGGTGAGCGCATTTGCCGGACGCGACCTGATGTTTGCGGCATACCGATATGCAATTGACCGGCGCTATAGGTTTTTTTCTTACGGCGACTGTATGTTGATTCTCTAAGATTTATGGACTGGCTAGACCTTCGCGATCCCGATGACCCGCGGCTTCCGGAACTCGCAGAGAAGTATAAGCTGCATCCCCTCCACCTCGAGGACGTTCGCAATCGGAACCAATCGGCGAAGGCGGAGCCGTTGAACGAATATCTGTTCATTGTTCTTAAACCCGTAGAACTGAGAGGCGATCGGACACTAAGCATCGCTGACCTTGATTTCTTCCTGGGTCCGGATTGGTTGATAACGGTCCAGGAAGAATCTTGCGCCGCCGTGACGTTCGCACTGGACAAGCTCGAAGGAATCAGGGCTTCCCTCCGCCCGGACGAAGTGTTTTACCGCGTGATGGACTCGATCGTCGATTCGTATCACCCGATCATCGACAATGTCAGTGACGAGATCAATGAGTTGGAAGATCTGGCGCTGGAGAATCCAACTCCGGACGTGCTGAGCGCGATTTTCGATCTGAAACGTGTGCTGATGCAACTCCGGCGCATCCTAGCCAATACCCGCGATGTGGTTGGGCAGTTATTGCGGAACGACGCCGGGTTGATCAAGCCCGATCTAATGCCATTTCTCCGAGATGTCTATGATCATCTGATGCGGAATCTCGATCTCATCGAAATCAATCGCGATCTGCTAAATGGAGCCACGGAGCTGTATCTGTCCAGCGTGGCGAATCGCACGAATCAGGTAATGAAAGGAATGACGATTCTTGGAACAATCGCGACTCCTGCGCTGGTAATCACGGGAATGTACGGGATGAATCTCAAATCGTTACCGTTCGCCGAAGCCCAGCACTCCTGGAGTATTGTTCTGGGAATCATCGGGCTCGCTTCCGTGACGATGCTAGTGATACTGAAACGTTTGAAGATGCTTTGAGCTGCCGCTCTCGCGTTGCCCGGCGAA
>DASQLD010000345.1:0-11513 GCA_035630195.1 Bryobacteraceae bacterium | reverse complement strand
ACAACCCGCTCACCAGACCTTGCAATTCTCTTATAAAATGGGGGGTGGAGTAACCGGCAAAACTTTTGCCGTTCCTGTCCCCCCTTTCGCGTTTCTGTTCGTAAACATCAAGGAGATACATCCGTAATTATGGATGCGGATCGCAAATACCGGCAAGCCGGCTATCAGGACTCAGACCGCTCGCCTAACAACGATCGGAAAGATGGCCAGAAGCCGCCGCGACCAGGAGGTCCTCGTACTATGCAGGATCCCTCCGGGCCCCGTCTTCCGCGGCTCGTTCAGTCTGTCGCAGCTTCCCGCTGCTATAGCTGCTCGGTCGCTTTACCCACAGATGTCGATTTCAAAGGAACCTGCCCGAAGTGCGGTGTAGCTCTCCATTGCTGTAAGCAGTGCACCTTTTTCGAGCCGTCCACTCGTTTTCAGTGCACCAAGCCCATTCCCGCTCGTATTCCTTACAAGGATCAAGTGAATCAGTGCGAGTTGTTCAACCCGCGCGTAACCGTCTCGCGCGATGGCGCTCCTCAGGCGGCATCGGGTTCTGCCGGACTTGGTTCTGGCACGAAGGCGTCTACGCCGCCCGTCATCCGGACATCCAACGACGCGCGTACTGCATTCGATAATCTATTCAAGAAGTGACAATGCGCATCGCCGAACTTTACGCGGCTCGTCAGTTTCGGATAACTGAGGGGCCCAGCCCGGATCCCGGTCCAGGCCAAGTCCAGGTACGGGTCCGCTCCGTTGGAATCTGCGGATCGGATTTGCATTATTATGAGGATGGCGGTGTCGGCGAGTTGATTCCGCGCCTGCCTATCGTATTAGGACATGAGCCTACCGGCGAGGTCCATAAGATCGGTACGGGCGTTACAGGACTATCGGTCGGCGACCGGGCCATGCTCGAGCCTGCCGTATACTGCTATCACTGCGAGTTCTGCCGGTCCGGGCGCCATAACTGCTGCGAGAACATCGTATTCTTTAGCACTCCTCCCGAGCCTGGGTTCTTTCGCGAATTCGTGAACATGCCGGCGCACAATCTCGTGCCTCTCCCCAAAGAGCTGGATTGGAATGTTGGCACTTTGTTCGAACCCCTGGCGGTTGTTCTTCATTCGCTCGTCCTCGCCCCCATCCAGTACCGAGACACGGTGGCAATCATCGGTACGGGACCAATCGGTCTGATGACGATTGCTGCCGTAAAGGCTTCCGGAGCCGGACGCGTATGGGCTGTGGAGCCTTCGCGGGAACGTCGCGAACTTGCTTCGCTGATGGGGGCCGATGTCGTCTTGGATCCCACGCAAGTCGATCCCGTCAAACAGATTTTGTCTGATACCGGTAAGCGCGGCGTCGACATCGCTTTCGATTGCGCTACGAAAACCGGTACGGTCAATCAGTCCATTAAGGTTGTTCGCAGCGCCGGACGCGTCGTGATTGTCGGCATTCCTACTGGAGTTACCACTCCTGTAGACTTGCACGAGCTGCGGCGCAAGGAAGCAGTCTTCTACAACGTTCGTCGCTCCAACCACGAGACCGAGACTGCGGTTGCGATGCTGCGTGAGCATTCGAAGAAATTCGCGCCCATCGTCACGCACGCGATGCCTCTCGACAACATTCAGCGAGCCTTCGATATGCTGGAGCACAAGAAGGATGGCTCCGCCAAAATCGTATTGACCGTATAAACATCTCGTGGGATATTGATCACCAGAATGCTGGTGCAATGCGCGATTTGCGGCTTACAAAATGAGATTACAGCCGAATCTAGAGTCGAGGCTGTGGAGCCACCCGACTTTGATACTCGGCCGGGTGAACCGCTACGCTCTACTCTACAAAGCTGGGTAAGTTCCTGCCGGAATTGCACCTACTGCGCCGCTGACATCTCCGTCTCTCATCCCAAGGCCGCCGAGGTACTGCACACAGCCCTCTACCAGCAAACGTACCTGGACGAAACCATGCCTCCCAAGGCGCGCGAATTTCTTTGCTATGCCGCGATTCTCGACAAGGTTAGGGAGCACAGCGACGCGGGCTGGAGCGCGTTGCACGGTTCTTGGGTCTGCGATGACGAACACGACATTTACGCCGCCAACCGCTGCCGTGAACAAGCCATCGAATATTGGAAGCGCGGCAAGCACGCCGGTCAGGCGTTCAGCGAAGATCACGCTTCCGAATATGCGCTCGTAGCAGACCTGCATCGCCGGATGGGCCAATTTGAATTGGCGATGTACACTTGCTCGGAAGCGCTGGACATGGATGATGTTCCGCCGGTGATCGAGAATGTACTGCGCCGGCAGAAAACGCTAATCGAGCAGCACGACACCCGCCCTCACTCGCTCCGCGAGTTGCTCGCCGCCACAAATCGCAACGCCACAGAGTTGATGCAGTAGCGCAACCCCGTTGGAGCCGGACCATCCGGAAACACGTGGCCTAAGTGCGCGTCGCATTTTCTGCACAATACTTCTACGCGCTCCTGCAGCATGACACGCGTGGTCGATGTCCGAAGGTTCATCTCCGCCGCCGGAGCCCAGAAACTTGGCCAGCCCGTGCCCGATTCGAACTTCTCCGTAGAGCGGAACAGCGCGTTGCCACAGCATACGCATCGATACATCCCTTTCCTGTAATCGCGATCATAGCGGCCAGTATATGGTGGCTCAGTGCCCTGCCTACGAGTAACCGCAAACTCTGGAGCGGTCAATTGCCTGCGCCATTCCTCCTCCGTTTTCTGGAGTCTACGGACGCGGACCTCCTCGCCAGCATCACCCGAATCGCTAAACGCAGTGAGCGTAACGTGGTCCCCCAGGCCGTCCACCGCGACGTCCGGAAGCGCCGGCTCATCAGTGGACGACAGCGCCATAAGACCGGCAAAAGCGAATGGCATGACAAGGAATGCTCGTCGCGACACGCCACTCGTCAGTTTCGATTCGAACAGTTCCACTAACGGCTTTGACGCGCGAGGCTGCTACCGCGCTGCATTGTTCTGTGCCAGGATATTGCCGGATAAAGAGATTATGCTAACTTGGAGCTGAAACGCACACGGGCGCGTAGCTCAGGTGGATAGAGCATCTGCCTTCTAAGCAGAGGGTCGCAGGTTCGAGTCCTGCCGCGCCTACCATTCTAAGCCGTTTGTTTCATTGTCTTGAGCGGATCCCCGGCACTCTCGTCGCTAACATCCGCTAACATGTCGGTTGCGCGCTGCTTCCGGTTGGCTTCGATCACATCAGCCATCGAGTCATTCCAAACCTTCGCGGCCGCGAGTTCGTCCGCCTCGAGCGCGTGACTGTAAATCGAAAGTGTCACGTTGGCATTCGCGTGCCCAAGACGCTTTGCCACCGTTGGGATCGGCGCGCCTTTGCTGAGTAACTCGCTCGCGTGTGAATGCCGGAGTGTGTGAAGGCCGACGCCGGCGAGCCCCGCTTTCTTAGCAATCTTCGTTATCCGGACGCTCACCTTGTCGGGCTTGTAATAGCTTCCGTCCGGATGGGCGAACACAAGATCGCTGTCTTCGTAGTCGCCGCCAAACAGTTCGCGCTCGCGGTCCTGTTCGCGACGGTGCTCACGTAAGGCCTCGAGGGCTTCACGTGGCACAGCGAACCGCCGCGGCTTTCCCGACTTGGTAGATTTCACGCGCAAGCCTTGGTCTGTTTCCTCAAGCGACTTAGTTATGTTCAGCACGCCGGTCTCGAAGTCGATATCAGGCCATTGAAGCGCGAGCAATTCGCCGCGCCGGGCGCCGGTTGCTGAGGCAAGCACAACTAGCGCAAAGAATCGTCCGCGAGCGGCGCGTTGCAAGAGTTGGTTCATCCGCTCGCGATCGAGCGTCGGTGGTTCCTTGGGCACCGCTTTCGGTGGCCGGTAATCAGCCGAAATAGGCACACGCGAAATCAGCTCAAGGCCCACGGCTTTACGCATACACTTTAGGAGCAAGAACGCGATATGACGCGCTGTTTTCGGCGCTAGTGGGCGGCCGTTGGGATGTTCCGTTGTAGACTTGCCGCCGTGATCCTGAATGCGATGTAGCGCGGCTTCAACCTGTAACGGCGCAAGTTTCGTCAGTTTCATGTCTCCGAGTTCGCGAACGAGATAAACAGATTGCTCGGTCATCGACTGCAACGTTTTCGGGGATGCCGTGCGTGCAGCGTATTCCTTCAACCAGTGCGTGATCCATTCCCCGAATGTCAACTCGACGGTCGGCGTGTTGCCATTTTTCGCGAGCTGCGCAATGGCAGTGCGCATCGCTCCAGCAGCCTCACGTTTAGTGGAGAATCCGGAGCGAGTTTTTTGCAACCGCTTTCCTGACTCGTCGCGACCGGCGAAGAAAGAGTAGCCCCAGCTATGACCGCCGTTTTTTAGCGGACGTTTTGTTATTGTGCCGTTCATCCCAACTCTCCGGATTGTCGTGCTCGGAAGCTATACGCCCCTGTCTCTCAGACACGCTCAGTTGAAGTTCCAATTCTCTCGGACGTGCGGCTGGCTAACTACTGCCGTTTGCATCGAAAACAAACCTCATCTTTTCAATTTCCTTTGCCGATCGTCATGTTGGTTCAGGAGAGTATTAGCCCGTGTCAACTATTTCGTTGGTTTCAGAGTTATCTGTGTAAAGTTCGCAACCAAAGGACTCGATACCCGCCAGGCGAGCAACGTCGGGGGCTAGAACATCGTAATAAAGAGCAATTTCCTCGACTGTGACCCCATCGAGATTAAGCTCCTTTACACGCTCGGTTGTGATTGGGTCCGTTATGTCGTCTTCTTGTTCCAATACAATCGGTTCACTGTCACCCGAAGCTTTGCGTAGACGATAAGCTTTCATGCGACATGCGTCGGAGCAAAATACTTTAGCCGCGCGGGCTGCTTCGCTGAACCAACGTCGGCACTGATTGCATTTCCGAAACGAAAGGTCTTCCGTCACAGCCGTAAGGAATTGCACCCACAAGGCTCCTATCAGGTGTACCGGAACGAAAGCGGCCTGAAGTTTCGAGAGCTCCTCATTCCAGAGCAAGCGGACTTCGAGTTGGAGGTGCTGAATCCAGTGGTTCAGTTCTTCTTGAATAAACAACTTCGCGGGATCTATAAGATCGAAGCGCTTGAGGTAACGGAAATGAGTCGCGCTCGCATTGCGGTCGGCAACGATTGGGCCATCTAATGCAACCTGCAACAACCGCTGTGAAATGGGACGTTTGTAGTCATTTCCAGCCACCCCACTCGGTGCGTACACGACTTGGTATTCGGTTTTCCAGTCGAACCACTTACGCAACTCAAGATTATTCTCTTGCTTGATCGCGTCCCAGATCCGGAGAAGGTGGCGCATTTCCCGCATCCATTCGCGCCAGTGGACAATACCCTCGCCGACGGTGCCCCGGCGCTCCAGTCGCGACTCAGGCACGCCGAGCCAGCCATGTTCGTCTGCGAAGCGACGGATATCTTCGGAATGCAGCGACAAATCTGCAAAAGACCGAAACAAAGCCGGATCATCCCGCAACGGATTGATTACTGTTTGTCGATACCCACCTTTAACGTTTTTGTGGGTTCCCGCAACCTTTCGCGGAACCAAGTACTTTTGCGGGACCGGCGGATCGCCGACTTCATGGACCCTAATTTCGTAGCCGTCGGCGTTTACTGACCATTGGAAATCCGTAGCACGTTGCATAGTCACTTCCTTGTTACACAAACACCTTGACAGCCTCGATCCGTAACGCTAATACTCTATTTATAAATGTTATGCATGATTATATTCGAGCCGTAACAGAATAGCAAGGAGACACACCGGATGACACATATACGTCCGACCGCGAACGAGCGGAAGAGCTACACCGTAAAAGAGGCTGCCAAGATCGCCGGTTTCGGAGTTGTCGCAATGTACAAAGGCATTCGCGAGGGAACGGTCCCTCACATAAAGATGGGTCGGCGGATTATGATTCCAAGAACAGCGCTCGATCGCTGGTTGGATACTGCCGGTGGAGGCTTTGACTCGGGCGACGCTCCCAACCGCTGAGAGGTAAACGCGTTAAAAGAAAGGGCGAGTGTCGCTCCGCCACAACAGGGGAGTTCAAACAAAGAGGTCAAAGCCCCCTGTCACTTCGAGCCATCTGCAGATATCTTCGAGGAGCAATCTTCTACTTTGCCGGCTTAGTTGCGATCGCTGAATTCCGAACAAAGCCTTCGAACGACTTGTAGCAATCAAGCTCGCGGCATTGTACCCGTGCTGCTTTCAATATTCCGTTTGCTGATGCGGTCACACGGACACCGTGTTCAATTCATCGTAGCTCGTCTACGCAATCAAAGGTTTGAGGACGCGCAGGTCATGTCTCATCCCAGCAGAGCACAAAAAAAGCGCGATGCGCCAGAACCTCTGGAGACGGGGTTGCCTGCCAACCACGATGCGGAACGCTTGGTTCTCAGTTCGATTCTGACGGGTGCCCGAAACTTTGCGGCGGTTCAACTCTCGTTGAGCGCAAGCGATTTCGACCTCGAGAAGCACCGTCAAATTTTCTCCAGCATGAAGGCACTTCACAATCGCGGGGAAAGCATCGATTTGGTGACCGTGTCCGACGAGCTGAAGAACAATGGGAAGCTAGCAGCTGTGGGCGGCTTGAGCTATCTAGCGTCACTCGACGACGGATTATCGAAAGTGCTGAACATCGACGCTCATGTTGAACTTGTCAGAAAGAAATCCGCTCTACGCCGCATTATCTTCGCGGCGGATGCGCTGCAAAAGGAGGCTCTGCTCGAAACGGACAGCCCGGCAGCGCTGATCTCCAGAGCCCAGAACGGCCTCGCTGAAATCAGCGCAAACTGTGCCAGGGACGACGTTCTGCAACAGGTGCCATCAATCTGGAGATTCGAGAGTAAGACCTCCTATCTGATCGATGGCCTGATTGCGTCAGCCGCAGTCACCATGTGGTCAGGGGAAAGTGGAGACGGCAAATCCACACTCGCTCTGGCTGCCGCGGCAGCGGTAGCGCGAGGAGAACCGTTCCTGGGGCGTGCGACCATTCAGAGGCCTGTGCTCATTCTCGACAGGGAGAATCCGGCGGCAACGATCAAGGATCGTCTGTTTCGCCTAGGCATCCCCGATCTCGACAACCGCCTGATCGTTTGGGGCACCTGGTGGGAAGGTCATAACCCGCCAGGGCCGCATAACACGGCGATTGTCGAATATGCGCGGCGGACAAAGCCGCTGATCGTCTGGGATTCACTGATTGCCTTTGCAGGTTGTGATGAAAACAGTTCCTTCGAAATGCGGAACCATATGACCTGCTACCGGTACCTGGCAGCACTCGGCTCAGCCAACCTGATACTTCACCATCGGTCGGAAAAGGGGCAGAGCGACTATCGCGGCAGCAGCGACATTCGCGCCGCGGTCGATAACGGCTGGCTGCTCAGCCGCGATGATGGATCCAATGCTGGCGACGCTCTCGGCCGCTTCCTGCTGAAGCCATATAAGACGCGCACGGGCCCGGAGCAGCCCATTCGCATCGAATACAAGGACGATGTCTTCGTGCCCTTGGACTTACCGCTTCGATCGGCCGCCGACATCTTGCGCAACCTGATAACCATTCATCCGGGCGCAAATCAGAAGGAGCTGATCGGCCTCGGAGCAAAGGAGGGACTCAGTCAACACCGCCTAGTTGAAACGCTGAACGAGTGGGTTCTGAACGGTTCGATTGAAGCGCGGCGTCAGCGCCACAACACGATCCGCTACTATATGTCCGCCAGCCGCCCGGGAATGCCGCCATGAATCCACATCCTAGTTTGGCAGGGGGCAGTTTCGAGCATGTTTCACCGGACCGCCTGCCGAATTACAACCCGTTGATAACAAAATACCTCGAGTAGAATGGCAAGGTCTTCACGTATATAGTTGGGCCAAATTGCCAAACTAGCCCATACGGCATTCCGGACTACGCCAAATTCTTCCCTCGGCGCAACACTGCCGTCGGATAGTAAATGTCGAGTACCGCTGTGGCCTGGGTAGACCTAGCGGACTTCGAAGTAGACTTTGAGGAGGCGGTCCTCACCAGTATGCAATATTGCGCTGACCGAACTCGCGCGGTAGGAATGGGAGCAGGGCCGCGCCGAGCCTTATTGACGAGCCGTCCATATCGAAAACAATGTCGACAGTCGGGACCGGAGAACGCGATACCGGTAGGTGGCACCCACGCTCACCGCAGGCCCCAATTGCGTTTCACAGGAGCAATCCGGGCGAAGGCGCGGTGAGGGTGGGATTCGAAGCCTTGACGGCCTTGACACATCTGTAAGTTATAGATCATTCGTTGCTCACACTGCCATATTTGCCAACGCTTCCAACGCGCATTACCCAAAATTGCCCAAGTCTGACGGTCCAAGCCGGTGTCTCTCTGAAGGGCTAGGTCTGATCGCCCTGCGGCGGATTGGGAAAGTAGAAATCCTAGCAGAAGGCGTAATCGAACCCCGACCGCAGTACTGCTAGCAGCATAAGCGCCAGCGGTTTGTGCTCGAGGGGATACAACATGATGATCACGGCAGGCATACCCACGAGAACGTTGATCGTCGCCCATCTCTTCACGTGAGATTTCTCGTCGGGAGAATGGATGAGATGCGCCTTCAGCACCGTTGCCATATCGATTGCGAGCACTACTCCGACGAGGTAAAACGTCATCATGTCGCAACGAGGACCCGGCAATGAACAGCAAGATCGCTTCGAGGAAAAAGATAAGAAAATCGATCAGTAGACTACCCTGCTCGGCCGGTCCCTGCTTCTTTTCCAAATAGCTGCGGTCGAGGTGACGGTTCATCCCATGCCAGAACGGCACGAGCGTAACGACGAAGGCAACGAATGCTGGCATGCCGATCCAGATCCTAGAGCTCAGATCCGGGTCGCCGCTACTGTGCTCTGTGATTAGAGTCTTGACTGACGCGGAGAGCGCCACGCCAATCACGACGGCATAGATTCGCGCGATGCTATCGATGGATCGCTCGAACACTGGTCCTGTATCACAGCACTGACGAATCCGAATCGTATGCGAAGGGTTCTTTTTCTTAACTGGATTGCTCTATGGAACGGCACCGAAACCATTACACGCGTGGTATTGGAGAATGCACTGTACTTCGCATTGTGTTATTGTGAATACTCGAATCCCTTCCTTATCTTCTAGGCGAAGTTGGACGCTATCAGGTTCCCTAGTCGGGCGGTATACACTCTTAGGACATCTTTCTTGGCAATTCATGAATGGTTCACGACAGTTTTCATAACTGCACTCCTCAGCTTCCTTCAGTAACCTTTTCTCGCGAATATCCATGCAATTCCGATACTTCTCACCACCAAGATTGGCGCACTCGCCCACTTCTTCCCGTTCAGCCAAGTATTTGCGAGAACAGGCCAAGTTTCGCCTCTCAATAGCACACTTAACGGGCGACCCGAAAAAGTTGTTCGGGTACTCATCGTACGATAACTCTACCGGGCAGACCATGATAGTAATCACAGGTGGGTTCTTTTTTTCAGTAATCGCATTATCAGGTGCTTGCCTGATTGCTTCGTGTTTCCGCGCTAATTCCGGGTGTCTCTTTAGAAACGCTTCGAAATCCTTGGGCCTTCCATCGAAGCATCGATCCCCTTTCGTCTCAAAACACCACACGGTGATGTCGTCCTTATAGTCGTCGAGGCTGTTCGAACCGGGACCGTGATCGATAACGATCAGAGGGAGAGGATCGGTTGTCGGGGGTGGTGGCTTGGGCGGAGGATTCTTAGGGGGCTTAGATGAGTCCCGCTCCCGAGCCACGCCCTTTATATCGCGGTCCATTTTTAATTGGCGGGCCACCAATCCGTTGTACTCATCCCTGAGATCCAGAAGATCGCTCCCAGTCGACGCTGTCCACGCGCCAAGCTCTTTTGACAAAGAGAGGAGATCCTTCAGTCTAGGTGGCTTTTTACAGGCTGCGGGGTTGATTCCACAGTCCATTGCCCCCTTCAACACATCCGTCGATTTTTCAAGGGCCTTTTCAGCGAACGCTTGCCTACGCTCATTGACATTAGCCTCAAATCTGGCCCAGTCTCTCTGCAGAATTTGGCTTTCGCGTCTCAGTTGTTTCCCGCGTTCCGAGATTGCCTCATACGACGACGGCTTGTAGGACGGGTTTGGAGTAGTCGAAGTCTGCGAACTAGTAGATTTCGTACCCTTATTTTGTGCAAGAACAGCGATGCAAATGAGCGAAGGGACAAACAGGCGGAGCAGGTACATACGAACTCCCAATAAACAATATCTTGCAGAAAGCAGCTTAACATCAAAATTCGCGAGGCAGCTGAGTTAAGTCAGAGATTGGGCACCTCAAACCCCGGGAATCGGTCTGCCGCACCCAGACTGACCCCTGGGTTCGTCAGACGCCTACGAAGCAGTTCGGGCAAGGCCGCAGGGTCTTACCACCACGCATGCCAACAGAGAAAGGGCCCTGTTCCTGGATGATGAAACCTTAAGGTTGGAGCGAGTCAGAAAAATGAACGTAACTGAGTCTTGGACGAATCTCGTAAATGTCTGATCACTTGAGTACGTCGGTCAGTAACCTGTGTATGGTGCTTCCGGGATGCTCCTGTCGAGTCCGCTATCGCCGACAAACTCTTCCCGGCCTTTGCCAACCGTTCCACTTTCGACTTGTCCACAATCACGCGAGGTCGTCCGCCTGTCGGCCTGCCTTTCGAGCACGTTCTAACCCTGCCAGCGTTCGCTCCGACACGTTACTCGTTCCTGCTTGGCTATGGTGGCGAGTATCCCCAGCACCGCGTCCTTGAAGATGCCGCACGAAATAAAGTATTCCGTGAAGGACCGGTAGCCCACACCGTAGCTGTTTAAACGTTCAAGATGGTTCAACGATTCACGTACACCTTCTCGGCTGAACTGGTCCAGCGACCAGAACAGGACCACGTCAAACCTGCGTTGTGACGCGTCCGCGAAAAGCTTCTGGAACTGTTCCCGGTCGGAGTGCTTGCCGGTGGCCCGCGGTCCACGTATTCATACTCCACGGTCCAGTCGTGCGTGGCAGCGAACTGGCGTAGTTGGTCAAGCTGGTTGGCTGTATCTTGCCGCTTATCCTTCGTCGATACGCGGGCGTAGACGGCCACGCACGTTGAAGCTGCTTTGGACATGCAGCACTGCGTATCATAAACGGAGGTTATTGGGAAATACCTGCTCGGATGTATTGTCAGGTCCGTGGAATCCGCAGCCACACTTCTAAGATGTGCCACACAACGTACAGCACGGCCCCGGCAGCCAGGAGCCGAAACTGTGCCACGCCATATTTGCTGGCCCTTTCAGAATTTCCTTCGATGGCGCACGGATTCCTTCACTCGCAGCCTGAATCTTTTCGGGATGCTGTCCTGAACGCGGGTCAAGGCCAGCTTGCACACGCACCAGGGCCAAGTTCGCGTACAGGGTGGAATTGACGTAAGCCCAATGCCGGGCACCACAAAAGAAACTTAGACCCCAGCACAGAACTGCTGTACCAAGTGGGCAGTGCGACAACTTCAGCACAGCCCCTTGCGTCTGAGTGACGGCCAGCGCGAT
>DASQLD010000344.1:0-10641 GCA_035630195.1 Bryobacteraceae bacterium | reverse complement strand
ACCAGTACTCGGCGATCTGCAAGAACGATTCGGCGAACGCGGAGCGCGCGCAAGATGGCTGGGTTACGTGGGCGATGTGGTGACTACCGTGCCCCAAGTACTGAGGAGCCAGATGCGGCGAATCGTAGCGGGCGGATCGTTGTGCGCCGCCGGGGTTCCCGGGGACCTGCGGAGCCGTGCGGAACACTTCCAGACGCAGGTTTGGATCCGCAACGCCATCGTGCTGGTCAGCGTGCTGTTGGTCATCGGAGGTTTCCTGCTCAATGCCGGGGAGCGTGGCAGTTCCACGAGTCGGTGAGTCTTGCGATGACCATTGGCTGGATTGGCGCCACGTGGCGGTCGTACGCTGTCCGCGGCCGATCGACCTCGGTTCCTACTTCATTGTCCTGGGATGAGTTGCGCGCATTCCATCGTCGCGAACTGATACGTCAAATGGGCCTCGGGTATCGCGAGTTCGTGTACTGGTCTCTGCCCGCCGTATTGCTCATCCTGTACGGGATGGCTGTTGCGGTTCCCGGATTCCGCGTCCTAAGTGGTGTGACGCTGTTGGGCGCCCTCGCAATGCAGAATTGCGTGATCGCATGGGTTCACTGGAAAGACCGTAGCCGGTATAAACGCGAACTCGACCGGCTGGACCAAGACGTCGAGCAAGCATGATCCGTTATCGGCTGCTTGCCGCATGCGGAACCTTGAGGACGAAGACGGACGTCCTCGACCTTCTGAAGCGCTGCACCAGCGAGCAAGAGTCCCTCGACGGCTACTGCCGGACCGTCGAGGTCTGAGAAAATCGCGCAGCGCAGGCCCGCCGCCGCATCAGTCTGAAGACCGGCGGATTCTGGCGGAACTCCGTCGGAGTAAACATCACCCAACCGGGCCGAAACGCGACTTCGTCGTAGGCTGCAAGTTCTGTTCGATTGCTGGCCCTTCGAGATGGTGTCACCCCCAACGGCCGTCAATGCGCTCGTAGAGGAGCTTGCGGATTTCACCGCGACACTCGGCGCCGCGTTGATTCAAATACTCCGCCGTTCAAGACGATCTCGCCATGGTACTTGCGATCAATTTGCCAAAAATAAAAAGAAGCAAAGCCTGTGCCGCCGCGTCTGTGGCCTGACTCGTTCGAATATGTGAATTTGTCCATATTACCTGTTCGCCTAATCTGCTGCGGCAATTCCAAACCAGAGCATTCTGGGCCGTTTCGAGGGCTCTATTCGACTTTGAGAAGGGACCGCCATGAGTTCGCAAGATAACATGCCGCGATCGATTCTGCCCATCCCTGACGCGCAGCATGTGGGACTGACTACTTACGACGTCAAAGATCCAGATACGAAATTCGCGCCGATCAAGCCGTTGCGTCCGCCGACAGCAGCGCCCAATGGATTCATCGGGCTGGTTGACGACTACGGCTTTGGAGCGCCAGCGGCGTCATTATCGCGCTCGGAGGCGGCGTCGGCGGCTGGAGTCTCTATGCCCTGAACGGCAAGCTGAAACACTGCTACAACTTCTTCGGTATTCACAGGTACTATACCGAAGGGACGCAGCCCATTCCCGCTGGGAAGCATCAGGTACGCATGGAGTTCAAGTACGATGGTGGCGGCCTTGCGAAAGGCGGGGCGTGTCGCTCTTCGTAGACGGCAAGAAAGACGGTGAGGGCCGCGTCGACATGACCGTGCCGATGTTGTTCTCCGCCGACGAAACCTGCGACCTGGGTAAGGAGACCGGCTCGACCGTCTCTCCCGATTACGGGCCGGAGAACAATGCCTTCACCGGTGAGGTCCACTGGGTCCAGATCGACCTCGAGAAGGATGATTCACGACCACCTGATCAGTCCCGAAGAGCGTTACCGGATTGCGATGGCGCGGCAATAGTTCATTTTGAGCGGAAGTAGGTTTGAGCAAAAGTAAATGTATGCGAGTCTTTCTTGACACAATCAATCGCCGGTTCTTGGTTGCCGGCAACATTCTTGCGATTCTTACGGTAGGCCCCTGCGCACTTGTTGCGCCGCGAAAGCTTGTGGCGCAAGAACCGGCGCAGCAGGCAGAACAGCAACCTCCGAAACTCGACGCCGCCGCGCTCGACGATATAGTAGCCCGTATCGCTCTGTATCCCGATCCTTTGTTGGCGCAGGTGTTAGCGGCAGCCACTTTTTCTGAGCAGCTTCCCGATGCCGCCAAGTGGGCCGCCGAGCACAAAATCTTGAAAGGCGACGCCCTGGCGCAGGCAATGGACTCTGCGCAGCTCGCCTTTGATCCCAGCGTCCAGGCTCTGATTGCCTTTCCGCCCGTTCTCGATCTCATGATTAAGGATTTGGCTTGGACGCAGAGGCTCGGAGATGCAACCCTGGTTCAGCGCGGAGACGTCATGGACGCGGTGCAGCGCATGCGCAAGAAGGCGCAGGATGCCGGGAACCTCAAAACAACGCAACAGACTACCGTGGTCCAGAGTTCTCCCCAGGTCATCGAGATTCAACCTGCCAGTCCGACGGTCATTTACGTTCCCACTTATAACCCGCAAGTGGTCTACGCGCCCGCCCCGCCACCGCCTTCGGGGCCTTCGACCGGGGCCGTCGTTGCGGCGGCCGCCATCGGGTTCATGACGGGTGTAGCGCTGAGTAATAACTACTGCAACAGTTATTGGGGACATAACGGCGGCTTTGGTTGGAGTTCTCACACGGTCATCGTCCACAACAGCGCGTGGGGACGAACCTGGGGAAACCATAATACCTACGTCCACTCATGGGGCGGTGTCAACCGTGGCTTCTATGCAAGGCCAAACGCGTACGTCAACACCAACGCCTATCGCCGCACGAATGTGAACGTCAATCGGAACGTGAATGTGAATAACAACGTGAACGTAAACCGGAACGTAAATGTGAACCAGAACGCCAATATTAACCGCAATGCGAACATCAACCAGAATGTCGATCAGAACGTGAACAGGAACGCCCATCAAAATCAGAACGTCAATCGCACGAATCACAACGACCTGAACACCAGCAGCGCTCGGGGGAATACTCCGCAAACGTCGGCGCATTCCGGGACGTTCTCTGGTGTGCAAAATGGCAAATCGGAACATGCAGCCGCGGCCCGCGGCAAATCCAGTCGGAGGAGATGACAATGATGTTCGCAAGAGTCTCCACACTGTTCCTGTTGGCGGCATTCCTTCTGAGCGCCGCGGATCAACAAGTCTTTCCAACTCCGAATGCGGCGATGGCAGCACTGATCTCGGCTGTCCGAGAGGGCGCCCCGAGTAAGGTTCTGACAATCCTCGGACCGGAACTCGAAGCCTTGAACGCGAAGCGAGACAAAGCCCGGGAAGCGGTCGACAAACAGATGTTTCTCGATGGTGCGCGCACTTTGAAACTCGAGAAACAAGGGGACGATCCAAACACCGTAGTCGCCTATTTGGGCAGGAGTGAATGGCCCTTCCCGGCTCCTCTTGTTAAGACATCCGCCGGCTGGAAATTCGATGGCAAAGCGGGTGTTGAAGAGATCCGCGATCGGCAAATTGGAAGAAATGAATTAGCGGCTATGCTAATTTGCCAGGTTTATCTCGACGTGCAACTCGAGTACTTCTCGTCGGATCGAATGGGAGACGGTTACCTGCAATTCGCGCAAAAAATCAACAGCACGCCCGGGAAATCGGACGGCCTCTACTGGAGTAACGCTAATGGTGAAGACGCCAGCCCGATTGGACCCTTCGCCGCCCAAGCCGAGGCAGGTTCTTCAGACAAGCCCACTCCGCTTCATGGATATATTCTCAAGGTTCTCACCGCGCAAGGGGGCGAAGCGGCAGGAGGCGCGCGCAGCTATCTGGTCGACGGCCGCATGCTGACCGGTTTTGCATTAGTAGCTTGGCCCGCTGAGTACGGTGTCACAGGAGCCTATACCTTCGTCGTAAATCAACTGGGAACGATCTATCAAAAGGACCTTGGCGCGGATACCAGTCGGCTGGCCCCTGAGATCAATGTTTTCAATCCTGACAACACGTGGACAAAGGTTGAGTAGACCGGCGAGAAGCTACCCAATTCACGCTTGCTCAATACGAGATATAATGAGGAATGGCCCTGATCCCCAATTTCGACCGAATCGTTGCGACGATTACAGCTTCCGATATAGACAAGTTCATGCACTCGAATGCTCCCGAGGATGACAAGCAGCGAGTGCGAGACGCTGGCAGCGACGAGATCAGGATGCGATTGGTTGGCGGTTACCTCATTCGTACGAACCAGATAACCACGGCACGGCTCGACCCAAAAATTAAGAAAGCGAAAAGCAGCGGCAAAGCGACCAAAGCAAGCAAATCCCCCAAAGCGCCGGCGATGGGCAAATTAGTGGGACTAACCTCGGCCTAGGTACCGATGCGGTTGGTTGCCGACATCGCGAAATTCTATCAACTCTGTCCTGCTGCGTAGCTCACTAAGACAGTGACTCTCCCGGTTTCTTCGGGTTTGAAGCGCCACTACTGTACTGCCTCGATTGCACTCTCATTCGACTGGGGTCTAGCGCGAGGTCAGTCTTGTCGAATGCGCCATACCATTAGGATAGAGATCTCGGCTGCAACCCCGAGAAGGTTCAGGCCCTTACTCTAGCACTCACCAGGTCCACACCTCTGCGCTTCTGAGCACGCATTGCGGTCCCAGTCTTCTACGCTCTTCGCGCTCAGTCGCAACGTGTGCATAGTCAACAATCATCCGGCCCGCTTGTCGGAGCCCGAGAACAAAATCTAGGTGGATCGATACCCCTCATCGTTCCTTCCGAACGGGCGTCGTGACAATGGACCGATGATTACGGGCGAGGCTGGTCGATCAAGGAAAGAGTCAGGGTTGGTGGGTTGTATTTATCGAGTTGAAGAAGACTGGCAAGCGGGCGCTGATCGTGCGGGAAGGCCAACACGAGTACCTGTTCACGGCGATCCATATATCCGTGACAGCTCCGGCATTCTGTTGCACACGACGGAACTTTTGCCTTGCCGCTTCGTACTGACTATTGATGCGCCTCACTCTCACCGTCTTTCTATTGGTCTGCGTGAAGGCCTGGACGCAAACTCCAGCAGATGACCTGACAGGTAACTGGATCTTTGAGATCGAACATCACGGTGACCGCATGATGGCCACCCGGGCACAGATGAAGGTGGCCGACGGAAAAATAGCTGGCAGGGCAGGTGACTCAGAGATCCGGGGAACTATAACGGGTTCTACTCTCAATTTTAAGTGGCTCGCGCGCAACGGCAACGAAGAAGCGGGCTTCACTGGCAAATACGAGAACGGCAGTCTCTCCGGGGCCGCAACATCTCCGGACGGCCTGACCTACACGTGGATCGCGTACCGTGAGGTAACAGGACCGGCCGAACCACGCACTCATGATTTCACGCCAACCGAGTTTGAGCGTTACTTCTCCGCCGCCACAAAGCCGGTGCTCCGCATCCGGCCAGGTGACACGGTCCGCACTTGGAGCCTGGACGCCGGAGGCAGGGATCGGGAAGGCACGCGCCGCTCGTTGGGCGGTAACCCTCTCAGTGGACCTTTTTTCATCGAGGGCGCATTACCAGGAGACACTTTGGTCGTCCGTTTAAATCGTGTCCGCCTAAACCGCGATTGGGCGCAAAGCGGCGCCGGCATTGTCTCTAACGCAGTCACGCCAGACTACTCCGCAAATCTCAAACGGGCCGAGAACTTCAGCAGCCGCTGGCGTCTTGATGCCCACGCGGGCACGGCAGCGCTTGAAAAGCCGACCGAGGCCCTGCGAAATTTTCGTATCCCGCTAGACCCGATGGTCGGGTGCGTGGCTGTGGCGCCGCCACGCAAAGAGGTGATCAGTACTCGCGATTCGGGCGCCTTCGGCGGCAATATGGACTATAACCGAATCCGTGAGGGAACGACGGTGTACCTGCCCGTCAATCACCCGGGCGCCCTCTTATTGGTGGGCGATGGTCACGCCGCCCAAGGCGATGGGGAACTCACCGGGGATGCCCTCGAGACATCAATGGAAATTGAGTTCACCGTAAACATCATCCGTGGCCGTTCCGCCGGATCTCCCTACGCTGAAGATGACGAGTATTGGATGATGATTGGAATCGCCGGTTCGCTTGACGAGGCGCTCCGCCGCGCCACAACGCGCGCCGCTCGCTATCTGGAGATTGAGCACGGTTTGAACTCGACCGAAGCGGCCGTGGTTTTAGGCTTCGCGCTGAAGTACGACGTCGCCGATCTGGTGGGTACGCAGGTTAGCGTGGTTGCTAAGCTGCCGAAGAAAACCCTTGCGCAACTGCCGCCCCGCAAAACACCCTGATCTAATCTAAATCCAAAGTTCCACTTGACACGCAAGTCACGGCTTGCCTATCATCGATTGTGGGCGATATCTTCGAAGCGATCGCCACCGAAGCGCGACGAGCGATTCTTGATGAATTGGTTGACCGAGACGGCCAGACGCTTTTTGAGCTGTGTACACGTTTGGCGATGAAGCATCACATCGGACTAACCCGACAGGCGATCTCTCAGCACCTGGACGTACTGGAATCGGCTGGACTGGTGACGACAGTCCGACAGGGCAAGTACAAGCTTCACTATCTTCAAATCGAGCCGCTCAGAGCGATCGTTGAGCGATGGTTGAAACCGGACAAGAAAGGAAAACGTTGATGAGAATTGTAGTAAGTAGCATCTTTGTCGATGATCAAGATAATGCATTGGCTTTCTATACGGCGAAACTCGCTTTTGTCAAAAAGCACGACATACCATTAGGAGCCGCAAGATGGTTGACGGTAGTTGCGCCGGATGATCAGGACGGCACAGAACTGTTGCTGGAACCCGATAGCCATCCTGCGGTAGGTCCGTTCAAGAGGGCGTTGGTGGAAGACGGCATTCCTTTTACATCGTTCGCGGTCGACGATATCCACGCCGAGTACGAGCGCCTGAAAGCCGCCGGTGTGGTGTTTGCGCAGCCTCCAGTTGAGATGGGGCCCGTAACGACTGCTGTTCTCGAGGACACTTGCGGGAACCTGATTCAACTGGCCCAAAAGGATTGAGGGCGCTCAGGAGTGCGCTTCCGAGAAGAATTGTACTTTGATCCGGTTCGACATCCTGGTCATTCCGAGCGCGTTTACAATGCCGTTAGGGACGAACACATCAGCCTGAGCGCCCGCGTCATGAGGCGCAATTTGAAGCCTCAAGCTTCAAAGTCTGCGTGGAAATCATAGAAGACTCGTATCAGGTTGCCATCGAGATCAGCAGCCGTAAACTCGCGCAGCATCCAAGGTTTGTCCTCGGGCTCGGAAACGATCTTCGCTTCCGCTGCCTTCCACTCCGCGAAGAGTTCGTCCACTTCAGACTTGCTGTTGAGATTAAGCCAGAAAACCATAATTGCAATATTGCCGTGCGATTCTCGGAAGGATCGATTGGTGATAAATAGTCTGCAATTTTCCCTTGAGACGCCTGCAATGCCGCCTTGGTCGTCTCCCCAATTCAGGGTGAAGCCTAGCTTATTGACGTAGTAGGCCGCGGCTTTGTCGATGTCGGCCGCGGGGATCTCCGGAACAGCTGCGGGGAAGGTCATAAGAGTTGTCTATGCAGGCGGACTAATCGTGACGCTCCCGACACGAATATCTCCAAGAAACTCTTGGCGAAGAAAAAGCACGCTCTAGATTATCGCCTTCGCTACCCGAGTCTATTCGTTCGACTGTGGTGCAGGCCGGCGTCACTTCTCCGGCGCCCAATATGCGATCAAGGCAGTAACGCCAAATGCCAGTTAATGAGTACATTTAACGGTTCTGGAACGCTTCCTGCGGCCGGAGCCAGGACGGAAGCCGCTGACCGTCCGCAGTCACGTCGTAATCGAAATAAGGCACGCCGAGCCGCACCGGAAGATGAATAACGTCGCGAGGATGCGAAAATGACAACCCATCCGATCCGTCTGTTCCCGGCACATATACCGGACTGTCCCCACGATCATTCCAGGATCGGTTAACGTCGCGGTCGTTTCCCGGCCGAAGCCCGGATCAATCTTCGCCAAGCCAAAGTCTAGAAGTTAGCTCGTCCGTCGCCAGTAAGCAGAAAGTTGTCCGGCTTCAAGTCGCGATGCGTGATGCCGGCAGCATGAGCGGCGGCTAATCCGTCCGCAATCTGTACCGCAATGTCTATGCTCTAGCGAAGTGGTAGACCGTGTCCCCGCAAAGACTCGCCATCCACAAGCTCGCTTCCGAAATAGTCGTTGCCTACATCGTACTTTGGTAAGGGCCCAGTTTCATTCCAGCGCTGAGAGACATCGAGTAACTATCTTATGTCGATACGTCTGGGTCTAGATCATGGGCAAAGAGCGGGGTTTGCGACCGCGTGGGAAGACTGTATCGATGAGCTCGAGATCCGATTTCGTTAACTCAATTTCGAGGGCTTTGCCGTTTTCCTCGACATGAGGGACCCGTGAGGCTTTCGGTATCGGAAACACATTCGGTTCCCGTGCAAGAAATCGTAGCGCGATCTGTCGAGGAGTTGCGTAGTGAGCGTTCGCAACCGACTGCAGCGCCCGGCCCTGCGGCGTGGTGGGATCGGGAAACTGATCATGGCCGAACGGACTGTAAGCCACTAAGGCCACTCCATGCTCGGCGCACCAGGGCAACACGGCGTGCTCGATCGCACGCTCGCGCAGATGATAGAGCACTTGGTTGCAGGCAATCTTACCTTCGCCGGCGATCGATAGCGCTTCGTCGAGATCCTTCTCGTCGAAGTTGCTGACGCCCCAGGAGAGAATCTTGCCCTCTTGACGGAGTTCCTCGAAGGCCGAGAATGTCTCTTCCAATGGGTATTGCCCGCGCCAATGCAGCAGGTAGCAGTCGAGATAGCCGGTACGCAGGCTTTGGAGCGAGCGCTCGCAGGCCGCGATCGTACCTTTCTTCGACGCATTCTGGGGAACAACCTTTGAGACGAGAAAGACTTCTTCGCGCCTGCCTTCAATCGCCTGCGCAATCATCTTCTCCGCAGCGCCCCATCCATAGTATTCGGCGGTATCGATATGCGTCATCCCAAGATCGAGACCGCGTCGCAAGGCCGCGATCGCGTCTGAGCGTTGAGGATTTTCATCGATGTTCCAGGTCCCTTGTCCGATGATGGAAACATCCCGCTGTAACGGGCCGAATTCCCTTGCCTTTTGAGGAGAAGCCACGTCTCCTATTCTGATCGAAGCGCAATCGTAGGCTCAACCCGGCTGGCGCGGCGCGCCGGAATATAGCTTGCGATGAGCGCAACTGTCAGAAGAGTCATCGTCGCAACGCCCGCGCTTAAGGGATCGCGTGCTGTAATCCCGTAGAGCAGGGAAGAAGCGTAGCGTGTGACAGCCATGGAGGCAGGCAGGCCGATCGCTGCGCCAACAATCACCATCGTCAGAGCATCGCGCAAGACAAGCCACCGAACGGTGGAGTGCCTGGCGCCGAGCGCCATCCGAATGCCGATCTCGCGCGTCCGATGTGTGACCGCATACGCCATCATTCCATACAGTCCGATGGATGCGAGCAGCAGAGCAACAATGCCGAAGAAACTAGCCAGGGTGGCGACCAGTTTCTCCTGGAGGATGTTGTTATCGATCTGCTGCTCCATCGTTCGCACGCGAAGCAGGGGGATTGCGCTATCGATAGCACTTGCTTCGCGGCGAACGATCTCGGTAAATCGCTCCGGATCATTTGTGGTCCGCACACACAGCGATTGCGCACGGGGTGCGTGCCGCCAAACCGGCGTGTAGACCATTGGTTCGGTGTCCGCCCGGAGACCGAAGTATCGAGCGTCACTCACAACTCCGACGATCTCGAAAGAGCCCTCTGACCGATATTTCTCTGCCAATGAGAGTCTCGCTCCCACGGGGTTTCGCCCCTGCAGGTACTTCTTAACCAGCGCTTCGTTGACGATTGCAACGTGGGGTCCGATGAGATCTTGCGGTGGTAAGGCGCCATCGGCGGGCGGCGGTCCTGTGATCGGTTCCGGAGTGAACGACGGATTATCGCCATCACGGAAGTCACGCCCAAGCCGGATGGGTATTCCCATCGTTTCGAAAAAACGCGATCCGATCCGGTTGATGTCGACAACGCGGCGTTCACCCTGCTTGTATTCATAGCCGTCGATGCTGACGAACATGTTCGAACGGGAACCGCCAAGTGGCGTAATGTACGCAAGGGATACTGCTTTGACGCCGGGCGCAGCCTCGATGCGGGCGCGCAGGCGCTCGTAAAAATCGCGCAGACGCTGACCTGCATAGCCGTTCCGGCTTGGATCGATATCGACAACGAGCGTGTTGTCCGGGCGAAAGCCGGCGTTGAGTGTTTTCAAGTTCCGCAGACTGCGGACGAACAAGCCGGCTCCGATGAGCAACAGCAACGAGAGCGCTACCTGGGCTACTACGAGCGCTTTGCGCAGCCGAAATTTCGACCGGCTCAGAGTGGAGCCTTTCTCGTTCTTCAAGGCTGGCAGGACTGCGGGCCGGGTACTCTGAAGAGCCGGCGCCAATCCGAACACGACGCCAGTGACGAATGCAACCACAAACGTAAAGCCAAGCATGCGGAGATCCGGGTTAACATTCAGGCTGAGTGTTACCCATCCGGTTTGGGGCATCATGTTTAAAAGAACTTGAACACCGACGTATGCAAAGATGAGTCCCGCCACGCCGC
>DASQLD010000343.1:0-14719 GCA_035630195.1 Bryobacteraceae bacterium | reverse complement strand
TTGGTCGGACACGCCTCGTCATGGGAGGTCGGCAGCCAGTCGTGCGCTCCGTGTCACCCGGCGATCTTCAAAAGCTATCGAACGACAGCGATGGCCAAGTCCAGTGGCTTGCTGATGGCGAGTCCACCCTGGGAGAGTTTTGAGCGCGGAACTGTAGGCCGCGCTCGTGTCTCTGCCGAGGGCGAGCGCATTCAGTTCACAATCGAGGACGGGGACAAACGTGTCAGCCGGCCCCTCGAGTACTTCATCGGCTCAGGGCTGGCCGGCCGCAGTTACGCCTCCGTGATCGACGGCTTTCTCTTCCAGGCTCCTGTGTCGTACTACACGTCGCAACGCCGCTGGGACATCTCGCCGGGCTTCGAAAAACGTGACGAGCTATCCCTTACGCGCGCCGTCGAACCCGCTTGCCTTCGTTGTCATTCGAGCCGGCTTCAGCCTATAGAGGGTTCAGCCAACGGTTATAAGGCGCCGGCATTTCTAGAAGGTGGCGTCAGTTGCGAGCGATGTCATGGATCAGGGGAAGCTCACATTGCTGGCCAGAAAACCGCTATCGTAAACCCGGCCAAACTCGATGCTCTCCGACGAGACAGCATCTGTGCGCAATGTCATCTCGCAGGTGTCACCGAGATTGCCAAAAAAGACGCGAACGCATACCAGCCAGGCGCGCTTCTCGCGGACTCTTCGACTGTTTTCGTATGGAGCCGCGGAGGCGCGTTGAATGCCAACAGCCACTTCGAACGGATGGCGCAAAGTAAGTGCTGGCAGGCCTCTGATCGAAAACTGTGGTGCGGCACGTGCCATCAGGCCCATTCGCGACCAACGCTGGCGACGCGCGTGAATTATTACCGAACCCGGTGTCTAACCTGCCACACTGACACTTCCTGCTCAGAAAAGCGAGGCGTTCGAGTGGCCGCTAAAGACAACTGTCTTCAGTGCCACATGCCGCGAACCGAAATGCAAACAGTGCGGCACGCGGCGGCGACCGACCACACGATTCCCCGATCGTCAAGAGCCGCGCCGCCCCTGTCAAACGTGAATGCCGTTCTGGTTCCATTCGAAGGAACAGCCACTGACCGCGAACTCGGCTTAGCCTACGCCGATGTGGCGCTGAAGGACAATAATCGGCAATGGGGAATGCGCGCGTTCGAGCTCCTTCGGCGAGCCTACGAATCCGATGCCGCTGACGAAAAGGTCGCAAGCCAGCTCGCGCAACTGTATGACCGCATGGGCAACGAGCCGAAAGCGTGCGAGATCTATGCAGCTATCGTTGCTGCAAACCCTAACGTGATCGCGCCTTCGGTCAACCTAGGCGCATGCCTGGCCAAACGAGGCGAGATCGAGCAGAGTATTCGCCTCTGGACCGAAGTTCTCAAGCGGAGTCCCGGTCTCGAATCCGCCCGCATCAATCTCGCGGTTGCTTTGAATGCGACCGGCAAAGCTGAGACCGCCAAGCAGGTCATCGAGGACGGACTGGAGATAGATCCGCTGTCTCGTAATCTCGTTAACGTTTTGCAATAACTAAGTAAAGACAATATGTTTTGCCTCGTAGCTGGGTATAGAATCCTTCCAAGCTACAGTGTGCGGTCGAGGAGGGGTCATATGAAGCTTTATCTGCTAGTGATGGTTGCGTTACTTTCGACCATCACAGCAACGAATGTTTGGGGTCAGGCGTTCACGGGAACAATCACCGGGCTCGTGCAAGATCCAAACGCAGCCGCAATTCCCGGAGTTGACGTCCGTATTCGCAATGAAGCGACGAATGACGTTCGCAATACGAAATCGGGAGGAGATGGCGCATTTATCTTCTCTCAAATTCCGCCAGGCAAGTATGAGATCTCGGCCGAGACGCAAGGTTTCCGCCGAAGCCTGCAAACCGGCGTTGAACTCCGCGTCAACCAGACGCTGGAAGTTAATCTAGCCTTGCGGTGGGCGAGGTCAGTCAGACCGTAGAAGTTTCGGCAGCCGTGTCAATGCTCGATACACAATCAGCCAATCGTGCGGTGACGCTCGACCAACAGACAGTTCTCGACCTGCCCGTGAATGCGCGAAATCCGTTCGCGCTCGTTCATGCGAATGCCGGCGTGATCGCGGTTCGAACCGGCATATCGCAGGCAACTCAGGACCAAAATCACAATCGATTCTCGATGAATGGCGGCAGAGGTCAGGCTGGTCTTACGCTGATCGATGGCGTTCCCGCAGCCGCAGTCGATTGGGGTGGCTTGATCGCTTCTCCGTCGGTCGATTCGGTTCAGGAAGTCAACATCGCCCGCAACCAATTCGATGCGCAATTCGGTAAGTCGGATGGCGGTGTCGTCAATATGATCACCCGTGGCGGACAAAACGACTTTCATGGATCGTTTTTTGAATTTCTTCGCAATAATGTGCTCGATGCCAATAGCTGGCAAAACAATCGGGCTGGTTTACCGCGCGTAGGCTTCCAGCGAAATCAGTTTGGCGCCGCGATAGGTGGACCGATTTCTCGATCCAAGCGCCTGTTCTTTTTTGGAACGTACGAAGGCTTGCGCCAGGGCAGCCCAGGCACCAATACATCTTCGTTGCCGACTGCGCAACAGCGTGCGGGAGATTTTTCAAATACGCGCAATGGCGATGGCAGCTTGGCTGTCATCTACAATCCGTTCAGCGCCAGGCCGAATCCAAACGGAAGTGGTGTAGTCCGCGATCCGTTCCCGGATAATCGTATCCCTGCG
Organism: Bryobacteraceae bacterium; assembly: GCA_035630195.1. GTDB lineage: Bacteria > Acidobacteriota > Terriglobia > Bryobacterales > Bryobacteraceae > DASQDN01. Next base: position 12,011 of record DASQLD010000343.1, on the reverse strand, counting down.
AACTTGATCAACCCGATCGCCCGTAACGTCCTTGCGCTGTATCCGGAACCCAATGCGCCCGGTGATCCGTTCACGTTCACTCGCAATTTCAATAAGAGCGGCAAGACCATCACCACGAATGATCGTGTTGACGCTCGTATCGATTGGGCTAAGTCGGAGAACTGGACGATGTTCGGCCGCTTCACCAAGGCCTGGCAAGAGAACGTAGCCCCGGAGTTTTTCGGCAACGGCGCGGACACGAATTTCAGCGACGTTAACCCGCGACACCACGTAGTGATCGGCACAACCTGTACGCCTTCTCCAAGCTGGGTAGTGAATGCCGTCCTCGGTTCGGGCCGCTGGCGTGAGAATCAGAACTCGCCGTCAAAGGGTCTGAATGCGACCGCGCTCGGCTTCAGTCCCTCGCTCGTTTCGCAATTTCAAACGGAAACGTACCCCGAGTTCCAGATGCAGAACTACGCAACTCTGAACAATCGTGGATACTCCAATCCCGTGCGCCGAAACGCATAACCTGCAATTGAACATCACCAACGAACGTGGATCGCACAGCTTGAAGTTCGGCTGGATCTCGGAGTTGGCCAGACTCAATTCGATCAGCTTCAATACACCCACCTTTAGCTTTACGCGAGGGTTGACATCCGGGCCGGTTGCCGCCCAAGCCAGCACGACCAGTGGAGATGCGATCGCGTCATTGCTCCTTGGCACGGGCGCGAGCGGCAGCGGTTCGATCAACGCCGCAACGGCAACCACCGCGATGTATCACGGTGCGTATTTCCAGGATTCATAGCGATTCAATCGTCGTCTTACGCTGCACCTGGGCCTACGTTGGGAGGTCCAGCCTGGCCGCACGGAACGCTACGATCGCTCGAACTGGTTCAATCCGGACATTTCGAACCCTCTGTCCCAACAAACGGGTTTGCCTCTGAAGGGCGGCCTGGAATTTACTTCAGCGGATAAACGGGCGGCGTGGCAAACGGAATGGGCGAACTTTGCTCCAAGATTCGGTCTGGCCTACAAGGTCACAGACAAGCTCGTTTTTAGAGGTGGATATGGCATTTTCTATCCACAAACGGGAGGTGGCAGCCGCGATGGTTTCTCGACGACTACCTCATGGAACTCCACTGTCGGTCAGGATGGGATCACGCCGAATATAGGATCGCTGCTCAGCAACCCGTATCCCAACGGCTTGGCACAGCCGATCGGCAACTCACGCGGTCTGCTGACACAGGTGGGCGAGAATGTAAACGCCTTCTACTATAATCACCCGCTCAGTTATGTCCAAAGTTTCAGTTCGGATATCCAGTATGAAATTACCAGTGGCATGGTGTTCGAGGTTGGCTATACCGGTACGCAAGGGCGAAAGCTGCTATTCGGCGCTACGCAACAGGCAAATCAACTACACCCAAGTTTTCTGAGCCAGGGATCAGCGTTGGACCAGCAGGTTGCGAATCCGTTTTTCAATGTGATTCCAACTGGGGCGCTCGCCGGCGCGACCGTTCCCCGGCACAGGCTGCTACGTCCCCATCCGCAGTTTCTCGGCGTCAACGTGTCGGTTGATACCCCAGGAGCGAGTTCCAGCTTCAACGCCCTGGTCGCTCGGTTCCACTGGCGACTGGGCGCCCATCTGAACTTCCTTAGCACGTATCAGTGGTCCAAAGCCATCGATAACGCGAGCGCGTGGCAGGGATGGGAGGTGTCCGATACGCTTCGCGATTACTACAACCTTGAAGTCGATCGTTCCATCAGCGCACATGATATCCCGCAGAGTTTTGTGAACACGCTTGTCTACGAACTTCCCGTGGGCAAGGGCCGCAAGTATGGAAACGATATGCATCCAATTGCGAATGCTGTAATCGGTGGATGGCAGGTCTCAACCATTATCCGGTTCTCGAGCGGCCTTCCTCTTAGCTTCACGGCGCCGAATACGCTGTCTAATTATGGCTATCAGGTGCAAAGGCCGAACATCGTTACCGATTTTGCGTCGGCCGCTGTAGAAAATCCGACACCGGATAGTTGGTTCAACACCGCCGCATTCCGAGCCCCTGGTCAATACGAAATTGGCAATGCGCCTCGCTGGGTTCCCAATATACGTTTTGGTCCGACCAACCACGCGGACTTTGCCATCCTGAAAAACTTCCGTTGGGGTGAGAGCATCAAAGCTCAGCTGCGCGGAGAAATGTTCAACGTTACCAACACTCCACAGCTCGGACGCGCGAATACGACGCTCGGGAGCGGCGATTTCGGACGAGTTACTGGCACCACCAACGTAGGTCCACGTAACATACAACTCGGTCTCAGAGTGCAGTTCTGAAATTCTGACATCCTCAGTCCACTTCAATACGGGCCGCCTCTCGCACGTGGCCCGATTCGTTTTGCCATGCCGAGGGGTATAGAATCCCTTCCAAGCAACTATGTGCCGCCAAAGGAGGGCCACATGAGGTTACACCTGCTAGTGGTGATTGCTTTACTTTCAACCATCACAGCGACAAATGTTTGGGGGCAGGCGTTCACGGGAACAATCACCGGACTCGTACAAGATCCAAACGCAGCCGCGATTCCCGGAGTGGACGTCCGTATTCGCAATGAAGCGACGAATGACGTTCGCAATTCCAAATCTGGAGGAGACGGCAGTTTCATCTTCTCCCAACTCCCGCCGGGCAAATACGAGATCTCGGCCGAAATGCAAGGTTTCCGTCGAAGCGTGCAAACCGGCGTTGAACTCCGCGTCAACCAGACGCTCGAAGTCAATCTAGCCTTGCAGTTGGGCGAAGTCAGCCAAACCGTAGAAGTTTCGGCTGCCGTGTCGATGCTCGACACGCAATCTGCCAACCGCGCGATTACGCTCGATCAACAGACAGTCCTCGACCTGCCGGTAAACGCGAGAAATCCGTTCGCGCTCGTTCACGCGAACGCCGGCGTGATCGCCGTTCGTACCGGCATCTCGCAAGCAACCCAGGACCAAAATCACAACCGATTCTCGATGAATGGCGGCAGAGGTCAGGCCGGCCTCACGCTGATCGATGGCGTGCCTGCCGCGGCAGTCGATTGGGGTGGCTTGATCGCTTCGCCGTCGGTCGATTCGGTTCAGGAAGTCAACATCGCCCGCAACCAATTCGATGCCCAATTCGGAAAATCGGATGGTGGCGTTGTGAACATGATTACGCGCGGTGGGCAAAACGACTTCCACGGATCCTTGTTCGAATTCCTCCGCAATAACGTGCTCGATGCGAACGCGTGGCAGAACAATCGGGCCGGATTGCCGCGCGTGAGTTTTCAAAGAAATCAGTTCGGAGCTGCGGTAGGTGGTCCCATTTCGCGTTCGAAGCGATTGTTCTTCTTCGGCGCTTATGAAGGCCTGCGGCAAGGCAGCCCGGGCACGAACACCTCCACGTTGCCGACCGCGGCGCAACGGGCGGGCGATTTCTCCGATACGAGGAATGCGGATGGATCGCTATCGGTCATCTACAATCCCTTCAGCACCCGTCCCAATCCGAACGGCACCGGTGTGGTGCGCGATCCTTTTCCAAATAACCAGATCCCGGCAAATCTGCTCGATCCAATCGCCCAGAAAGTGCTTGCGCTCTATCCCCAACCGAACGCGCCCGGCGACCCATTCACACGCACGCGCAACTTCAACGCGAGCGGCAAGACTGTGACTGTCAACGATCGTATCGACGGCCGAATCGATTGGGCTAAGTCAGAATCATGGACGATGTTCGGCCGGTTTACAAAAGCTTGGCAGGAGAATATCGCGCCCGAGTTCTTCGGCAACGGCGCCGATACCAACTTCAGCGACGTCAATCCTCGCCATCAAGTGGTTATCGGGTCGACTTACACTCCTTCGCCGAGTTGGGTCATCAATGCGGTTTTAGGCTCCGGCCGCTGGCGCGAGAATCAGAACTCGCCTTCAATCGGTCTGAACGCAACGGCGCTGGGCTTCAGCCCTTCCCTCGTCTCGCAGTTCCAGACGGAAACTTATCCCGAGTTCACAATGACGAACTATGCGACGTTGAATAACCGTCGATATCTGAACTCAGCTCGCGAAACGCACAATCTTCAACTGAACATTACAAATGAGCGCGGTTCCCACAGCTTAAAGTTTGGCTGGATCAGCGAACTGGCTCGTTTGAACAGCACGGACTTCAATACACCGACGTTCGGCTTCACACGAGGATTGACTGCTGGTCCCGTCGCCGTCCAAAACAGCACGACCAGTGGTGACGCGATAGCTTCGCTCTTGCTTGGCGTCGGAGCGAGTGGAAGCGCGCCGATCAGTGCGGCGACCGCAACCACCGCGATGTATCACGGCGCATATTTTCAGGATTCCTGGCGCGCAACCCGTCGCCTGACACTGCATCTCGGGATTCGTTGGGAAGTTCAACCGGGACGCACCGAGCGTTATGACCGTTCGAATTGGTTCAATACTCAAGTGACGAATCCGTTATCACAACAAACCGGACTGCAGCTTAAGGGCGGTTTGGAGTTTGCCTCAGCGGACAATCGCGAAGCCTGGCAAACCACCTGGGCCAACTTCGCGCCCAGGTTCGGCATGGCCTACAAGATCACCGACAAGCTGGTGTTCCGGGGCGGCTATGGCATCTTCTTCCCGCAAACCGGAGGTTCGGGTCGTGATGGCTTCTCGACATCGACGTCCTGGAACTCGACGGTCGGCGGTGATGGTATCAATCCGAATCTAGGATCGCTTCTAAGCAATCCCTATCCAAACGGGATCAATCAACCCATCGGCAGCTCGCGAGGACTCCTTACCCAAGTCGGCGAAAACGTGAATGCATTCTTCTACGATCACCCCCTCAGCTACGTGCAGAGCTTCAGTTCCGATTTCCAGTACGAGATCACGAGCGGGATGGTCCTTGAAGCCGGATACACGGGCACACAAGGGCGAAAACTGTTATTCGGCGCTACCCAACAGGCAAACCAACTCCACCCCAGTTTTCTGAGCCAGGGCACCGCCCTCGATCAGCAAGTGGCGAATCCATTCTTCGGAGTGATTCAAACCGGAGCGTTGGCCGGGGCAACGGTACCACGCCATAGGTTGCTGCGCCCGCATCCGCAGTTTCTCGGAGTCAATGTGTCGGTCGATACGCCCGGCGCCAGTTCCAGCTTCAATGCTCTGGTTGCTCGCTTCCATTGGAGAGCGAGCGCCAGCCTGAACTTCCTCAGCACCTATCAATGGTCTAAGGCAATTGACAACGCAAGCGAATGGCAGGGCTGGGAAGTCGCGGATACTCTGCGCGATTTCTACAATCTCGAAGTCGATCGCTCCATCAGCGCGCACGATATTCCGCAGAGCTTCGTGAACACACTCGTGTACGAACTGCCGATCGGGAAAGGCCGCAAGTTCGGCAGCGACATGCATCCAGTCGCGAACGCGGTCATCGGCGGCTGGCAGGTCTCAACAATTGTTCGGTTCTCGAGTGGCCTTCCTCTGGCCTTCACCGCTCCGAACACCCTTACGAACTATGGCTTTCAGGTCCAACGTCCGAACGTTACGGACTTGAATGCAGCTGCGGTCGAAAATCCCACACCTGATCGCTGGTTCAATACGGCGGCCTTCAGCGCTCCAGGTCAGTTCGAAATCGGCAATGCGCCTCGCTGGGTTCCGAATATCCGGTTCGGTCCCACGAAGCACGCTGACTTCGCCATCCTGAAGAACTTCCGTTGGGGTGAGAGCATTAAGGCTCAATTCCGCGGTGAGATGTTCAACGTTACGAACACGCCACAGTTCGGGCGCGCAAACACAACGTTCGGCAGCGGCGACTTCGGACGAGTGACAGGAACAACCAACGTAGGTCCTCGTAACATACAACTGGGTCTCAGAATTCAGTTCTGAGACTCGGACACTCGCTGTTTGTATTCCGCTTCGATACGGGCCGCCTCTTGCAGGCGGCCTATTGCTTTATAAGCCCTGCTCAGGGGCAACAAAACCGTTGCATCCTGCTGAGCCGCTGCATCGAGGTGCGGGATGCTCTCCTTCGTGCGGCCAATCTGCAATAGAGCTTTCCCCAACGCGCCACGAGCCGCTATCAGCTCCGGCGCGGCCTTCACAGCCTTTTCAAGCAGCGGCAGTCCAGCTTCGACACCCTCGATCCGAACTAGCGTGTCGCCGTACTCATAGTTGAATTCCGGATCGTTACTCCATCGCGCTACAAGCGACGCATAGACCTTACGCGCTTCTTCGTACTGGCCGGCGCGCCACAACGCTCTTGCATAAAGACGTCGCAGTCGCTCGTCCTTAGGCGCCAGGCGTACCGCCTCTTCCAATTCCTTCACAGCGTCCCCATGGCGATTCTCAAGGGTGCGAACTTCAGCCAGCAATTCATGAAGCTCAGCGGACGGAGGTAGCTTCTCCAACTTTGCGAATGCATCGCTCGCTTCCTGCTGCTTGCCAAGCCGCGCGTAACTCAGACCCGCTCCCTGCAGACCCTTCGGGGTATCTCCGAGAGCTTCAAACGCTGCCGCAGCTTGCGCATAGCGCTTGCAACCGAAATACGCGTCGCCAAGCTCCAGGACAACTTGCGACGACGCCTGCCACTTGCGCGCGCTCTCGAGCGCCGAAATTGCCTCGCATGGCTTGCGCAACTTCAATCGCGACACGCCAAGCATGAAATGCCCCGGGCCCGGTGCTGGAACCGCTTTTAAAAACTTCTCAAACTCGATCGAAGCTTCGGGATATTTCGCAGCCGAAAACAAAGCAAGCCCCAAATTCATCCGAAGCCGCGGCTCATTCGGTTCTTCCTTCACCAACTGGCGATAGATTCGTTCCGCGTCTGTGAATCGATTCTCTTTCATCGCCCGTGCACCTTGCTCGGACAGACTTTGAAAGAACAACAGCAGCGCGAAAATCATGGCTCGATCTTAATCGTGCGATTCGTGGGCGTGACCATCTTGCGGACAACATCACCAGGAAGGAACACTTCTACTTCGATTTCTTTCGCAGAGCCCACTCCAAAGTGAAGCGGTCCGAGATAGGAGGAAGCATACCCCGTCGACGTAGTCACATACCGCCACTGCTGACCGACCCGCACTCGCGTCCCAGGCACACGCGCGTCCACTTTCAACCAATTGCCGGTTGACTCGCAAGGATTTCGCAGAATCTGTGCTGCAGTGTTCAAGGCCGTGAAAACGAAATCCACGCAGCCATCCTCATCGAAATCGGCAGCGACCACGCCTCGGTACATCGCGCGAGGCAAAGCGTCCCAGCCCGTACCGGCGGTGAAGCTGCCCTTACGCGAGTTACGGAACCACGAAGGCGGCTCCATTGCCGCCGATCCTCTTCCGCCTGTCGGTGACAACGCATCGCTGCGGGCCGCAACGATGTCCTTCCATCCGTCGTTGTCGACATCCGCAAACGCCATGCCCCATCCAGACATCGAGCGGGTCAGCACCGACATCCTGCTCGGCGACGTAACTTCCGCAAAACCTTTCCCGGTATTCCGATAGAGCGGAAATGTTTCATCGCGTAGCGCCGTGTAAACAATGTCGGGGCGTCCATCGTTATCGAAGTCCTGCGCATCAACGCCCATTCCGGATACCGGCTTTCCATCCTCCGGCGCAGCGATTCCAACATCGAAAGCCGCTTCCTCAAACCTCCCCGCGCCAAGGTTTCGGAAATAAAACGCAAAGCTACGATCGTTGGTGACGAAGATGTCCGTCAATCCATCGCCATTGAAATCGGCAGTGGCCGCCGACATGCCCTTGCCGCGATGCTTTGAAATCCCCGACGAATCCGAGATGTCGATAAACTTCCCGCCTCCATCGTTGCGAAACAGAGCATTCGGAGTCGGCCCATAAAACCGCGGATGACAAAAATCAGGCTTACCGTTAACCAGGCACTCGCGTTCTTTCTCCGGGCGCCAATCGACATAGTTGACGACAAACAGATCGAGGTCGCCATCGTTCTCGATATCGACCCAACTCGAAGCGACAGACCAGCGGCCATGATTGTCGATCGCGTCCAGACGATCAAACGTGCCATCGCCTCTATTGCGATATAACAAAACACGTTTCAATCCTGAGACGACCAAATCGACAAACCCGTCTTTATCGAAGTCGCCCGCCGTAGCCCCAAACGCAAACTCCGACTCGTGCAGGCCCGCGCGTTCCGTTACATCTTCGAACTGAAGCTCTCCCTTATTGCGAAGCAGAGCATGCGATCCTGCGCCATTCGGAAAGAACAGATCAAGCTTGCCGTCGTTGTCGTAATCGAAAACAGCAAAACCACCCGGAACCGAAGCCGGCAACTGCTTCTTGGCCGTCTCCCCATTCAACAACGTGAACGGAAGAGGCCGCATCTCCCAGGGAACGGTCGCGAAGCAGAAGAACCAACCCAAAAATCTACGTGCATCTGCGTTCATCTGCGGCCAGACTAAACCTGCTTCGAGTACTCCCGCTTAATGTAATCGCAGGCGCGAACCGTAATCGCCATCATCGTCAGCGTAGGATTCTGACATCCGCTCGACACCCAAGCGGCGCCGTCGGTACAAAAAAGATTCGGCACATCCCAAGCCTGCGCGTACTGATTCAATACGCTCGTCTTGGCGTCCTTGCCCATCCGCGCCGTCCCGATTTCGTGAATGCAGTGGCCTGGCACCGACGGGTTCCCCCCTGTCATCCGAACCTCCTCCGCGCCGGCAGCCTTCAGCATCTCCACAGCCTGCTCGCGACCGTCCTGATACAGCTTCAAATCGTTCGGCCCCCAACTGCAATTCATCTTCAGGATCGGAATCCCGTATGCGTCCTTCCGTTCCTTGTCGATCTCGACGTAATTTTCTTTCCGCGCGAGGCACTCGCCCCAGAGCCCGATCTGCATTGAGTACCGGCCCTTATGCACGCCTTCCTTGTACGACTTGCCGAAACCAGGCGCGCCGAAATCGAATGAAGGCATCCCTCCGCCCTGATACCCATAGCCTCGAATGAATCCGTTTGTCTCTTTCTCTTTCACGTTACGGAAACGTGGAATGTAAATGCCATTCGGACGCCGAGGCATTCCAACCCAGGGTTTCGCTTCCGGGATCGGCATGATGCCATTGGCTCCACCCTCATAAATATGGTCCATCAGATACTTCCCGAGCACGCCGCTCGAGTTGCAAATACCCGAGTTCAACATCAGCCGCGTCGATTCGAGTGTCGAAGCGCACAACATGACGATCTTCGCCTTCACCTCGCGTGTCTGCTTGCTGACCGCGTCAATATATTCGATGCCGGTAGCCTTCCCATCCTGCATCAACACGCGAGCGGCCACTGCATTGGTAATTAACGACAGCCTGCCCGTAGCCTGGGCATCCTTAATCGTCGTGAAAGGACTGCTGAAGTAGGAATTGGTGACACAACCGCGCTCGCACGGCCCGCAATAGTGGCAAGCCGCTCGGCCGTTATGAGCTTTCGTCAAAATGGCCACGCGCCCAATCGTCAATGTTCGTCCGAATTTGTCCTTAATTGCTTTCCGCACCGTCAGCTCGGAACAAGTCATCTCCATCGGAGGCAGAAAGATGCTGTCCGGCAACTGCGACAGACCTTCCGCCATGCCGCTGATGCCGACATAGCGTTCGACCTTCTCATAATACGGAACCATCTCCTCGTACGAGATCGGCCAATCATCGCCGTAGCCGTCATGCGAGGCGGCCTTGAAGTCCAGATCGCTCATGCGATAGCTCTGCCGACCCCAACTCAAGGTGCGTCCACCGACTACGCGCTGCCTAATCCAGCTAAACGGCTTTTCCTGGGTGTACGGGTTGTCTTTGTCGTTGACGAACCACTCATGGTTATATTCAGTGCACGCGTAGCAGTTACTTTGGATCGGGCGATCTTCACGAATCTTAGGGGAGAATCCCAGATATTTCAATTGCCATGATTGGACGTGCTCGGTAAAGTCCTTGGGTGAAACGGGTTTACCCGCTTCGAGGAGCGCGACGCGCATCCCTGATTCCGTAAGTTCCTTAGCGGCCCATCCTCCGGTAGCTCCGGATCCCACAACGATCGCGTCATACGTGGACTGCGCGCGGCTGACCTGCAGCATATGCCGCCAGTATACTGTGATGAACATGTCCTTCGCAGGAAAACGTGTTCTCTCACTCGAGAGTCGCCGCGCCGTTGAGACCGCCGAGTTGATTACACGCAAGCAAGGCGAGCCTTTTGTCGCTCCGTCCATGCGTGAGGTCCCGCTTGAACGCAATGAGGAAGCATTCCGATTTGCCGAACGTCTGCTTGCCGGCGAATTCGACATGGTGATTTTTCTGACCGGTGTCGGAACGCGTCATCTCATCAAAGTCCTCAGCTCACGTCATGATCCCGAGACAATCACCGCCGCGCTGCGCCGCCTCACCGTAGTGGCCCGCGGACCGAAGCCTTCTGCCGCCTTGCGCGAGCTCAGTGTCCCTGTCCATATCAATGCTCCCGAGCCGAACACTTGGCGTGAGCTCATGCAATCCATCGAGGGTCGTCCGGAACGTCGAATCGCGGTACAGGAATATGGCAAGACCAACCAGGAGCTCATCGCCGCGTTGAAGCAGATGGGCGCCGGTGTGGTGTCGGTTCCTGTCTACGCGTACGAACTTCCTGAGGATCTCGGTCCGCTAAGGGAAGCCGTTTCGCGTCTCGCCAAAGAAACCTTCGACGTCACCATGTTCACAACGTCCCAGCAAGTCGTTCATCTCATGCAGATTGCTCGGGATATGGGACTCGAAGAAGCGGTCGCCCGAGGCGTGCGCAAAAGTGTCATTGCTTCCATCGGCCCCACGACAACCGAAACCCTCATCGAGTACGGATTCCAACCCGACCTCGAACCCTCTCACCCAAAGCTCGGCATCCTTGTCAAAGAAACGGCCGAAAAGGCGTCCGACATTCTATGGAAGAAGACCCGCTGAAAGATCCCCAAAAGAAGAGCATCTGGGTCATCGCGGGCGAATATAGCTCGCTCGCTTTTGTCCTCCCGAGTTGTGTTTTTGCCGGGTATCTGATTGGCTATTGGCTGGACAAATACTTCGGCACAACCTACCTCTATTTGGTATTCATGGTTCTTGGGATCATTTCCGGTTTCCTTCAGATCTTCAAGTTCCTCAAAAAGCATGAAGACTGATGGCATAGCCGTCGCGCGCCGCGTTTACACGATGATGTTCGCTCTCGCAGGAATGGGTCTTGCGGCCGCTTGGTTCTTTGCTGGATGGCCCGGCTTTGCAGGATTCTTCGCGGGCGTCGCAATCTCGTTCGGAAACGCCTGGTGGATGGCCCGCCTCAGCATGTCCATCGGATCAGTAGAGCGTCCATCGGGCAGCGGTCCCGCCGCCCTCGTGGCCGTGTTTCGATATCTCTTAATGCTTGGGATTCTGTATGTTATTCTTAGTGTTTCAGAAACCGGCTTCCTTGCCGCTCTTGCTGGCTGTTTTGTACACATAGTCGCGGTTGTTCTGGAAGTCGTTTACGAACTCACGTATGGGACATCATGAGCTCTGGTTTACAGAGCTGCTCAACAACTACTTCGCGGCTCCTGCGCAAGCAGTCCTGAACCTGTTTGGAGTCCACGCCGCCAATCCCGACAGGCCGTGGGTGAACTTCGTCGCCATGGAGATCCTGGTCGCGTTGATCATCGTCGTCCTGTTTGCCATTCTCAAATCGCGTCTCTCGGTTGACAAGCCCGGGAAGCTTCAGCACTTGTTCGAACTCGTCTATCTCTTCCAGCGCCAGCAAGCCGATGAAATCATCGGCCATGACGGCAGGAAATATGTGGCATTCGCAGGCACGCTGTTCATATTCGTGCTTTTCGGCAACTTGATCGGTGTTATTCCCTCCTTTGAATCGCCCACGATGTTCGCGCCGGTTCCGGCCGGCTGCGCGATGGCCACGTTTCTGGTTTACAACATCCTGGGTTTCAAAGAGAACGGCGCGCATTATTTGAAGCACTTCACCGGTCCGATTCCGTGGTTGACTCCTCTGATGCTCCCCATCGAGCTAATCAGTCACCTCGCCCGTCCGATGTCGCTCACAATTCGTCTGTA
>DASQLD010000342.1:0-5224 GCA_035630195.1 Bryobacteraceae bacterium | reverse complement strand
CCGAGCGCAATAGTCGAGTACATTCTGAGTCGGGCAATCCATTTCGCGATCCTTTCCCATGTCGATCAAGCCATATGCGCCAATCGCGCTCGCAGAGTCTCATATGCGCGGAACAACAGGGATTTCACCCCAGATTCGGAGGCGCCAAGAACTGCGGCAATTTGCGCGTAATCCATTTCCTGATACTTGTGCATGAGCACTGCGGCCTTCTGTTTGGGCGCCAAAGACTCGATCGCCGCTCTCACTTCCGCCAGTTTCGCCTCCCGGAGTAGACTCTGCTCGATGTTCGGCGCATCATCGGAAAACTGCCGGACGAACCCATTTTCCGCCTCTTCGTCCATGCTTGTGCGACTTTTCGCGCCGGTTGTCACGGATCTGATTGAGTGCCAGATGAGTCGCAATTCGAAAGAGCCATGTCGTAAATTTGGCTGTCGGTTCGTACGATGCCCGCGACTTGTAAACACGAAGGAACACTTCCTGCGCCAATTCTTCCGCCACAGCCTGATTCGGAATCATGCGGTAAAGGAAATGCACAACCGGAGCACGATGACGCTCCAGCAGAAGCGCGAAGCTAGCCGGATCGCCATCGCGAACCCTTAGCATCAGCTCTGCATCCTGCTCCAGGGCCGCGACCGCCATCATTTCTTTAGTAACACGCCGGGCGACGAAAAGTTGCGGACTTATTCGCTTCTTAAGGACCGTTCCATCAGGTAGCGAATCGCCTCTTGGGGAGCTTTGCCGTCGCGTAGAACCAAGTTCATCTGGGCCGTAATTGGCATCTCGACCCCAAGCTTGGCGGCCAGGTCGACCGCCGCGAACGTCGTCTCAACACCTTCGGCAATCATGTTTGTCGCCGCCAGAATCACTGCCAGACTGCGACCTTTCCCCAGTTCCACGCCGACTCTCCGGTTTCGACTGAGATCGCCGGTGCACGTCAGTACAAGATCTCCTAACCCCGCCAGCCCCGACAGCGTCTTGGCCTGACCACCGGCCGCTACCGCCAGACGCGTGATCTCCGCAAGACCTCTCGTCACCAACGCAGCTACCGGGTTGTGACCGAGTCCCAAACCTTCGCAAATCCCAGCGCCGATGGCGATCACATTCTTCAGTGCGGCGCCCAGCTCTACGCCGATCTGGTCAGCGTTCGTGTAGAGCCGGAATGTCGGACCCGAAAACGCGCCCTGTACCGTCGCAGCAAGATCCTGATCCGGGGAAGCAATCACAACTGCTGTAGGCTCACCTTTGGCGATCTCCTTGGCAAAGGTCGGTCCCGACAAAGTTGCGACCTTCGCATCAAAAGGGCACTCTCCTATAACGATCTCCGACATTCGCTCGAGCGATCCAGTTTCGAGACCCTTCGTCGCGACGACGAACAGCATGTCGGCAGTGAGAAACGGAAGCGATCGACGAAGAACGGTTCGCAAATGTTGCGATGGAGCAACCAGTAGCACAATATTCGTTTCTTCAAGCGCATGGGCCAGATCGTCGGTCAGCTCGACGTTATCCGGCAAGCGAAAGCCCGGCAAATATGCAGTGTTCTCGCGTGACAATCCCACCACATCCGCGAGGCCCGTATCGTGCGACCACAAACGTACGCGTACAAATCGAGGCGCGAGCACGATTGCGAGCGCCGTGCCCCAACTTCCGGCACCGAGGATCGATAGCTCTCTCAACGCTTCCGCCCTCCAAGTGAGAAGACGTTCTCATTCCCATCCCGGATGCGCTTTAGATTACTGGTGTGGCGTATTACGATGAACGCTCCAGCGACGGTGGCGGCCAGGACGACGATGTTCGGCGGATGATCGATCAGGAACACTGAGGCGGGGAAGAAGCCGGCCGCCAGTACCGAGCCGAGCGAAATATATCGCGTCGCGGCGACAGTAATGACGAACACCAATAACACCGTCAACAGTGGCACGGGCGTTAGATAAAGAAACGCGCCAACGAAACTAGCTACGGCTTTTCCTCCCTTGAATTTCAGAAAGATCGGGAATGCATGCCCGGCCATCACGGCAAGCGCCGTGAGAGACATCCAGAATGCCGAGCCGCCTAGCAGACGATCCGCCATCCAGACCGCAAGCACGCCCTTTCCGATATCGAGCAGCAGCGTCGCGAATCCGAGACTACGGCCCGTTGTCCGAAGCACATTCGTGGCGCCAATGTTCCCGCTCCCCAAGGCGCGAACATCTTCGCCACTTTTCATTCGAACGAGTAGATACCCGAACGGTATCGCGCCGATCAAATAAGCTGCCACCAGCACTAGAATGTTCGTCATGCGGCGATCAGGGGAAACTCGGCCAGTTTGGAATAGATCGAGCCGTTCGGACCAGTCTTACTCTCGTAGAGATAGAACCGGTCTGCGTTGAATGCGCCGAATTCCGCCGACGGCAAATGTGCGATCTCATCCCTAAGCCTGGACAACGGAACCACGTCCTTGACCCGGGCAAGCGTCAAATGAGGAGAGAACGGTTTTGTCTCTTTAGGGATTCCCATTGAACTCAGAACATGATCTGTGTCCAAGGCGAGCCCTGCAAGTTCCGGACCCGCTTTGATCCCGGTCCAGAGTATCTTTGGGCTACGCGCATTCGGAAACCAGCCAACACCTTCGACACCGATGCCGATGGCGGAGCGATTCCCCAGAGGACGAAGTTGGTCGATCAGTTCGCGCAGACGGTCTTCAGGCCATGCGCCGATAAACTTCGTGGTGAGGTGAAAGTTATATGGCGGAGTCCACTTCAAGTGCGCCGTCGGCCGCAGCAAATCGAGTAGCCGGTTCAGGTTCGCCACCACATCCTCGGGTATATCGATTCCTGTGAATAAGCGCATCAGTTCAATACTGCATTATTCAATACTAATGTGCCGCACCGACCGGAACCGGTTCCATCTCCGGGACAAGCTGTTCAGTCGGATCGATCCTGGTGTAGATGGCTGCGCTGACAGCCAGCATCGCAGAGAACAGTAGCAGCGGCGTGTCGAAACTGCCAAAGTACGTGACCATGTACCCGAACGCAACCGATGAGATGAACGATCCAGCCTGACCGGCCATATTCATTGCGCCGGTGACAGCCCCCGCATAGCGCCTGCCTACGTCCAGACAAATCGACCAGGAAACGGGCAGCATGCAATCCATGCTGAAGTAGCCAAAGGTGAGGAACGCCACTGCCCAGTACTTGCTGGGAGTCACTGCCGTGCCGAACAGACAAAGCGCAGAAATAGCGAGGCCCGTAGTTCCGACGACGACGCGACCAAGTCTCAAGCCGAAACGCCGGACTAATACGTCACTCAGCGATCCGCCGAAGAGATTACCCACGGCGCCGGCAAGGAATGGCAGCATCGAGTAGATCTTCATCTCTCCTTCCGTGAATCCGCGACCCTTCTGCAAATAGGTGTGGAGCCACGAGAGATAGAAGTAGCTTCCCCAGCAGTACGTGTGATACATCAACATGATCTTCCACAGATTGCGGCTCTTCAGCACTTGTCCCCAGGGCAAACTCACGTGGGCGGCGCGTGCTCCACCACCGATCTCTTTGAGTTCGGCTGATGTAACCCCTTCTTTCTCGGCCGGATGATCGCGGTACCAAACGTACCAGAGGATACACCAGGCAATACCGATTACGCCGAACACGTAAAACGACATGCGCCAGCCGTAAGCAATTTGAATCGGAACCACAAGCAACGGCGAGATCGCGCCTCCAATTCGGCTGGCCATCCAAACAATTCCATGGGCTCGCCCGCGTTCCACCACGGGGAACCATCGCGAGATTGCGGAGGAACTGCTCGGATATGCGCCTGCCTCGCCCGCGCCAAACGCAAAACGCACTGCCAGCAGCGCATAGAAGTTCGAGACGACACCGGTCAGGCTCGTGAAAATCGACCACCAGCCGACGATTCGGGTGAGAACCTTGCGCGGGCCGATTCGGTCCGCCATGGCGCCACTAGGAATCTCAAACGCGGCATAGGACAACGTAAACAGTCCGACGACCCATCCCCATTGAGAAGGGCTGAGGTTCAACTCCTGCTGCATGCGCGGACCAGCTACCGAAATGCAAACGCGATCAAGGTAGGTGATGATCGAAAGCAGAAACAGAAGGCCAAGTACTCGATGGCGGTAGCGCATTTAGTGTCCTTTCAGACGAATTACGAAGATTCCCATCACAGTGATTCTATGTCGGCGACGTACACTTGCGTCGTTCCCGTCCGATCGCTGGCAAAAGCGATCCGCTTTTCGTCGGCCGAGAACGACGGATGGGGATGGGTCCATTGCGGTCCATACACAGTGTCTGTCGACGCTTCCATCCAGCTCAGAGTTCCCGAAGCCTGCGCCGCAGATCTGGCTCGCGCGAAGTCGTCCGCCAAGGCGTAGCGCGACTCCCGCCATTGCGATCCGCCATTGCTCGCGTCGGACATGCAGATATGCTTGCGCGAACCATCCGCAACACCAATCAGGAAGATTCCACGATCGGGATGATTCGTATCGCATAACACTTGCGTCCCCGCCTTGTTGCTTGCGATATGCCAAGCGTTAAATGCCACAATCTCTCGGATCTGACGTGTTGTCCAATCCATCTGGCAGAGCTGTCTCGGCCATACCGTGAACACAATATTGCCGGTGGAGCCGAGGAAAGTCTCATGCACCAGGAATTCATCATTGCCGTGCTGATACAAGCATTCGAGTCCCGAACCGTCCCGCCGTATACGATACATCCGCGGCGCCGGATCGCCTGCGAAAATCAACCAGTCCGGTTCGACAGGATGGAACTGTGGGTGGATCACCGTACGCTCGAAGGGGATGAACTTCCAATCGGCTCCATCCATACGTCCCACAACGAGGCCGGCTTGTGACCCTCGACGGATCGCAGCAGTCAGCCAGTCTCCGTCGGCGCTCAATGAGCATTCACCAAGTTGCCCATCGGCGAAGTTTACGATCTCCGCTTCTTCGAGCGATTGCCGGTTGATCCGCCACACGGATCCGCCACGTACGAAGACGATGAACTCTCCGGCGATCAGAGGCGAAAAGGGATGAATGGCTGGTCCATCGGTCAACTGCCGAATATCGCCACTCCGGAGATCGGCTTCGAATAATTGAGCCGAACCCACTCGGTAGGACGTAAAGATAACGTTTGACCCGTTGGGCGTAAACGAACTCTGCAGAAAATACGTGGGATGACTAATCGAGGAATGGTTCGTCACCTGAAGCAGCGTAGCGCCGGTGACACGGTCGCGA
>DASQLD010000341.1:0-5659 GCA_035630195.1 Bryobacteraceae bacterium | reverse complement strand
GGCCGGACTTCCTTCGGCAGATTCTGCCAGCCATCCACGCCCCAGAGGAGTGCGGCCTCAGTCGCACCGGCGGCGGAATACGTGAAGTCAACCCAAACCCAGTCGGCGGACGGACTCAGAGCCTTCGTATTTAGAGATTCAACAACCCTCGCTGGTTCCGCACGAAGCTGATGATAAGGTTTCACACCCGCATTCTTAAGCATCTGCAGGTATCGAACTGGCTCGGCTCGGTCCAGCCAAGTGGGAATAAAACCTCTGTGGGCGGCGGCCAGTTCGGAAGGCGTGACGCCTCGGTGGATATCGGCGAGCAATTTATCTGCTCCTTCACGGAACCAGTTCGACCAGATGCGACCCTCTACAGTGTTGAACGGAACCAGTACCAGCAGGGCGACCGTAACCACCCCAAGCCCGACGCGTTCGGCCCTCTTCCCGCCGAGGTTCCAGATGAATTGGCAGCAGTACATCATTGGTGCGGCCATCAATGCATACCGCAACGGCCACAAGTGAAAAGCGAAGATCGCGGTGCTTCCCCTCGTGTACCCCAACGCGAGAAGGTAGCCCGCGGACGCCGCAAAGAACACTGCTAATCCCACCGTGTTCTGCCTGTCTCGCCCGTGCGATGTCCTGAGCCGCTGGATCAGAAGCGCACTCGTACCAATCATGAGCAGGACCGCCAGCGGTACCGTCACCACATCCAGAACTCGAGCGGCCGGTCCGAATCCAAAAGATGCGACGAGCGCAGCTGACCACACGGCTTTCGCGAACGGAAGCCGGGTTGCCACGAGTGGCGGGACTTCGTAGCCCACGAAGTAGATTAGCGACACCAGCAGCGTCAGGGCTCCTGAGGAGAGTAAAATGAAGCCCGCACGCCTTTCATCACCACCTCTGCGCGTCTGCATGAGTCCTAACACGATGAACCAGCAGTTGAGCAAGGGTACGAAGAGAAGCCCGGTTGCCCCTGTCAGGGGCAACAGAACCAGCGCCCCGCCTCCAATTAGCGCGGCGCGCGGACTACGCAGCCCGGTCTTTCCGACCATCTGGAGAAGAATGATCGAAATCAGAACAAACGAGGAGACGAAGGTGATCTGCCATGCCCACAGCATGTTCTCTGAATGGCCGAAATGCAGCGCAACCAGCGGAAACACAGCATCGGCGAACGCATACCGGCCGTCGCGAAGCGACACCGCCTTTCGGATGAATGCCGCAGCCACTGCTGCAATCAGCAGAATGTTGAGCACCTGAACCGATCGGAGTTCGCCATGCGTGAGTCGCAGCACAGCGACCATGATGAGCCTGGGCAGGGGTACACGATGTTCGTTGTTTTGTGACCAGAGCCAGGACGAGAAGTTCGGCTGATTGCCTGTGAACGCGCTCACAACAAACCAGTCTTCGCCGATCGGCACGTTTCGGGATGTGGTGCCTACGGCCCACAGATCTGCTGCGAGTAGAAGCAACCACACGGACCAGACGAATGCCCACGTGGCGTTCGCCGTCAGCGACGGCTTCGGCCTTCCGTTGGCGGTTGTGGCGTTCAATTCATATGCTCCTGTAGCGCCTTTCGTCGAGAGCGGGGCTGGCAGTCATCTGTGTTGTTCCGGATCCTAAATGGAAGTTGCGTTCATTGTCACATACGAATAGAGCCGGCAACAGGCTCGTTTGCTACTCTTGACGTTGGCGACCAGCGCGCTGCGCTGGCCAATCATATGGCAGCAGCTACTGCGTCGAGCGATTCAATCCGGGTCCTGCGGGCACGGGAGTCTTTCCGGGACAATTACAGCCTCCACCGCGATCCTATTGTCGAGGAACGCATGCTCTGGCGAGCACAGTCTCTCCGCCACTCCATGCACCTTCTTCCTGGCCAAACTATCCTTGAGATCGGGGCCGGAGCGGGCTATTTCACGCGACAACTGTACGCGGTGACGCGTGGAGAGAACCCAATAACCGCCATCACCTTCAGTAGCGACGAACGACCTCGTGCGATGCCCGCCGGGGTCGAGCACATCCACGCGCAATCCTGGCCGGATCCCCTTGCTGGACGAAGATTCGACTGTATCGTTACGGCCGATCTTCTCGACGGCCGTAGCTG
Source organism: Bryobacteraceae bacterium (assembly GCA_035630195.1). GTDB lineage: Bacteria > Acidobacteriota > Terriglobia > Bryobacterales > Bryobacteraceae > DASQDN01. The sequence continues at coordinate 3,573 of DASQLD010000341.1, read as the reverse complement.
CGCGTCGTTCCTTCGAAATGCGTTCGACCTTCTTGAACCCGGTGGGCAACTCATGCTCTTCGAGAGCAATCCGTGGAACGTCGTGCTCCGCGTCGGAAGGCTCGCCGGGTCGCTGCTGCGGAAGAAGGATCCGCGGCGCCTGCTGTCGCGATACCGGCTATACGAGTTGATGTCGCAGGTCGGGTTCGTCGGAATCCTCGCTGTCTACAACGATTTCGTGTACAGGCCGCTTACTCGCAGGCTCGTCTGGCTGCTACGGAATCTCTCGATCATTCTCGAAAACACTCCGGGTATCCGCAGCCTCGCCGGCACCGTTCTGATCCATGGTCGAAAGCCCGGCGAGAAACGCAGGCTCGCGGTACGCGGCGCGATGTGCGAACATGCATGCCTTGTGAACGCCGTCTCCGTCGTCGTCCCCTGCCACAACGAGGAGATGAATGTCCGCCCTCTCGTTGCCGCCCTCATGGACCTTTACGGAGACTACATCCGTGAGCTGGTCCTCGTTGATGACAATAGCAGCGACCGCACAGCTGACGTCATCCTGCAACTCGCGCGGGAGATGGCACAGGTCACGCCTGTAATTCGCAAGCCACCGAACGGGGTTGGCCGTGCTATATCGGATGGATTCCGCGCCACCACTGCACCCTGGGTTCTGTCTATGGACTGCGACTTTACTCACCTGCTGCCGGAGTTCCGTGATCTGTTTGACGCCGCGGTCGCCGGCTACGACGTGGCCGTCGGCAGTCGCTTCTCCCGCCACAGTGTCCTGCTCAATTACCCACTCCAGAAGATCATCGCGAACCGTGGTTTCCATCTCATCGCGAACATCGTGCTGCGGCGGAAGTTCCGGGACGTCACGAACAACCTAAAGATAATGCGCCGTGAGGTGGTGGATAATCTGCGCCTGCAGGAACCTGGCTTTGCTGTGAATGCCGAAACAGGCCTGCAGCCGTTGCTGATGGGCTACTCGGTGCGGGAGGTTGCCATCTCCTGGATTGACCGGACGATAGACATGGGCACGTCTTCGTTTCGGCTTGCGAGAGTCGGGGGCGGTTATTGGCGCGTGCTCGCACGGCTGGCCAGACAGACTCGGTTCGGGTCGCGGTTGCTCGATCGTCCGGGCTCCGGAAGACCCTGATAATTCGCAGCAATCTCTCATGAAGGCGAGAGCGACGCGTTCTGTTGTTGGAGCGCGTTGTCCACGATATCGAAGACAATTCGGCGCAGGTCGTAAGTGATGTGCCATCCGGGAAAATGGTCCCAAACTTTTCGAAGGTCGGAGATATAGCAAATATGATCGCCGATCCGAGCTGCGTCAGAGACCTCGTAACGTACGCCCAGTCCCATATCCTCCAGCATCGAGATGGTCTCGAGGATCGATGTGCTGTTGGCCCGTCCCCCGCCTATGTTGTACACTTCACCTCGGCGCGGTCGGCGGTAGAACTCCAGCATCAGCTGCGCAACATCCAACGAATGAAGCTGATCCCGGACCTGCTTGCCCTTGTACCCGTATATTGTGTACGGGGTACCCCTGACCGCGCAATTGACGATATAGGCGAGGTAGCCGTGCAGTTCCACCGCGGCATGCTGCGGCCCTGTGAGGCAGCCGGCTCGGAACACACCGACAGGCATATCGAAGTACCGACCGAACTCCTGACAAAGAATGTCTGCTGCGAGTTTCGAGGCGCCGAACAGGGAGTGCAGCGTGTTATCAATGGGCATTGACTCGTCCACGCCATCCAGGCCGACATAGTCATAGCGCGTTTCCAGTTCGACGATTGGCAGTGTATTCGGCCGGTCACCATAAACCTTGTTCGTACTCAAAAAAGCGAACGGCGACGCCCTGCAGTAATCCCGCATGGCGACCAGCAGATTCAGCGTGCCGCCGGCGTTCACGTCAAAATCGTCGTACGGAATCGAGGCCGCCTTATCGTGCGACGGCTGAGCTGCGGTATGGATCACAAAGTCAGGACGCTCTGCAGCGATCACATCGCGAACCAGCTGCCGGTCCCGGATATCCACATCTCTGTGACGGTAACGCGGTACGTCCCGGAGCAGCGACCGGAGAACCGGCGCGGTACTTGCTTCCGGGCCGAAGAATCTGTGTCGCATGTCATTATCAAGACCGATCACATCCCAGTCTTCAGAGGCGAGAGTGCGTACGCAGGCCGAGCCGATCAGGCCCGCCGAACCGGTAACTAAAGCTTTTCCCACACTGCTGTGAAGCATAGCACTGGTAATACTCCAAACCGCGGACAGATCGCGGCGCCTCAGATGGTACCCTCGTCAGACGACTCCGGATGTGGCACGGGCTGAAAGACATCCTGCGCGTATGAAGCATACAGGAACAGGCATCGTGGCGCGCTCGCGCTGACTGCAGGGACTTATTTGATTTGCGTCGGCAACACGCAGCGCTCGTCGGAGTGGATGCAGCACCGCACACAGTGCTGCATATAATGCACCTTCTGGTCGCTGCCGGACTGTTTGGGATTTATTATGCCCGAAGTTGATCGCGATTACCTCATCATGCTCCCGCCTCCGCTGGGGCTGACCTTTTATTGGTTCTATTGACCCCGTCATCATGCGATTCTAGCTCCTCCGCAGTCGCCTACTGTAAACGAACGAATCCTTCGGGGCGCAATGAAGCCACCGCCGCTGCCGGACGCTTCGCGTGCGTGACGCGAGCAAGGAGAATGGGTTCACATCGAGGTACGATAAGCCGCCGCCGAGTTCTGAGGGATCGTCATCGTGATACGAGACGTCGGTGACTACGGAGATAGCTTTGCCCTTATGGTCGCCAGAGTCTTCGGTCCCGAGGGCAGCACACCGAGAAACGCTGCAGCGCCGCGATCGGTCGCTGTCTCCCCGTTCACGAGGAACTTGAATTCCCCGTAGCCGTCCCGAACCATCTCTACATCGGTCCGCATCTCACGACGAAGCCGCCGCCACACGACGGCGAGAAGTCCTGATACTCAATATTCGCAATAGCGAATGGTTATCCTGGCCATTTTCACGCCTGCCCCAGTATTAACATAGGGCAGGTTGGGCCGCCGGCAGGGCAACAGCGCCTGCTGATAAGATATCGCATCACTCGCGAAATGTCGCCAAAGTTTACCAGCCCTCTCTGCTCGTTGTTTCCTGATTACTCCCAGATCACGGGCTATCTTTCGTGCCGCGGCCGCGCCTTTAACTGCTCTTTCTCGTGCTCTTTTAGATATTCCATGTTCAAGTACCGGATCACCTCGATCCAGTTCTCATGTATCTCGACCGTGAGTGCCCGGACGAGCCGAAGGCAGCTGGCGGTGTTCGGAAAGATTCGCACGACCAGAGTGCGACCTTTGATCTCATCATTCAGTTGCTCGAACAGGTACGTCGACTTCATGTTTTTATGTTGCTGCCGTGGCAAACGGTAGAACGTGAGGGTTTCTTCGATGTTTGCTTCCACCCAGTCACAAAGCTTTTGGTAGCGTTTGCCCCATTTCTTCAGCCAAGCTGCCAGATTTTGGCGTGCTTCTTCGATCGTGCGGCGGTCATAAATCCATCTTAGTTCGGTCATACACTCGTCATCGGTTT
>DASQLD010000340.1:0-10663 GCA_035630195.1 Bryobacteraceae bacterium | reverse complement strand
CATCTCGCTTGTCGCGGGGTCGGTGCTGTGGCTGCTTCGGCGCGCCTTCGCTCCGTTGTGGCTGAGGTTGATTCTGTCGGCGGTCACGGCTTGGTTGTATACGGTCGCTGCCGGAGGAGGGGCTCCGGTGTTGCGGGCAGCGATCGGGTTCACTCTGGCGCTGCTTGCCGCGGCTGTGTTTCGGCGCGTCCGCATTTTGAATATTCTGGCTGCGGTTGCGCTTGGCTTCTTAGCGTGCGATCCGGATCAGTTATTTGAGCCGAGCTTTCAGTTGTCCTTCGCTGCGGTGGCGGCGATCGGAGCGCTAGCGGCTCCGATTCTCGATCGAACTTCTTCAATTTTGCGGGAAGCGGCGGGGGGCATCGGCCGGGTGCGGCCAAGCCCGCTAATCGAGCCGCGCGTATCGAGTCTTCGCGTTGAATTACGACTGCTTGCCGAGACGATTTCACTGGTGACGAAGATGCGTCCCAGGCTCGCTACCGGTCTGGTTGGCATTGGAGGCCGAACGGTTGCCGTGGCGGTGGAGATGACGATTCTTTCGGCGGGCATTCAATTCGCGCTGATGGTCCCAACGATTGTCTATTTTCATCGCGTGCCGATTACAGGCGTGGCGGCGAATCTGATTGCTGTTCCGGCGTTGAATCTTGCGGTCGGTTTTGGATTGAGTGGTTTGGTCGCCGGCTCAGCGACGCTATCGGGGATTGCGGGCGGATTGGTCGAATGGGCGGAGTCGGTGGTGGCGTGGTTTGCACGCTTGGAACCTGCGTGGCGCGTCGCAACTCCGCCGTTGTGGCTGATGGTGCTATTTACGAGCGTGCTGGCTGTATTCGCCGTTGCGCTGCGGCGGAAGACAAAGCTCGCTCTGCTTCCGGGTCTGCTGTCGATGATGCTTGCTACCTCGATGTACGTGTATGAAGGCGGCGCGGGTCAGAGTGGTTGGCTGGAGGTGTCGACGATCGATGTGGCTCAGGGCGACAGCTTGCTTGTGGTGTTTCCGGACGGCAAGACGATGCTTGTGGACGGCGGCGGCTTTCCTGTTTTCAAGGGGTCGACTGCGAGGCGGATGGATATCGGCGAGCAAGTGGTTTCGCCGTATCTATGGCAGCGCGGCTTGCGGCATATCGATGTCGTTGCTATGACGCATGCGCATGAGGATCATGCGCAGGGATTGAATGCCGTGGTGAAGAATTTTCGGCCCAAGCAATTATGGACGGGCGCTGTCCGTGGGACGAATCCTTTAGTGATGGAAGCACGGCGGGCCGGTGTCGAGATTGTGCAGCCGCAAGCCGGCTATTCGCGGCAATTTGGAGGAGCCACGGTTCGCGCGCTGGCGCCCAGCGCCGATTACGTTCCCGCGAGTTCGGCGAAGAACAACGATTCGCTGGTGCTCGAGATCACTTACGGGCAGCGCAGATTTGTGCTGACGGGGGATGCGGAGCGCGCGGTCGAATGGGAATTGGTCGCGAGTGGAAGGCTGGGACCTGTCGACGTGCTGAAGGTTGGACATCACGGCAGTAAGAGCTCGACGACACCGGAGTTCATGGATTTGGCCAAGCCGAAGTTCGCGATGATTTCCGTCGGCGACGGCAATCTGTACGGGCACCCTCATCCCGATGTGCTGTCGCGACTCAAAGATGCGCATACCCAGGTGTTTCGGACCGATCGCGACGGTTTGACGCGTTTTCTGACTGACGGAAATCGGCTCGTGGCGGAAACGAAATAACTGTTGACTTGTACTAGATAACTAGTACACTACAGTTGTGGGCGTGACGTATCAGTTTCGGCTGGATCTCAAGAGCGGCGTTCCGGTGTATCGCCAATTGATCGACCAGGTGCTGGTGGCGATTGCCGCCGGACAGTTGAACGCCGGGGATCAGCTTCCTACGGTCAGACAACTTGCGGTGGAGCTCTCCATCAATCCAAATACTGTGGTGCGCGCTTACAAGGAACTGGAGATTCGAGGCATGCTGACCACACAGCAGGGAACGGGAACGTTCATTACAACCAAGAAGGTGAAGATCGATGAGGCGCAACGTCAAAAGCGACTCTCGCAGATGGTAGGAGAGTTCGTTGCTCGTGTGAGCGCGGAAGGATATACGGTTAACGATATTCAGGAGCGCCTAAGCGAACTTAGCAATGATACGGGAAGGGGGAAAGTATGAGCGTGCTTATTGCGAAAGCTATCAAGAATCCTTCAGGAGCAATCAATCTGCCTGTTCAGCCGGTAAGCGGGATAGGGGCGCTTTGCGGTGTGACCACCCTCATTGCGGGGATCATCGTTACGGCGCTACTCAGAAATCCGGCTCCCGCGATTATTGGTGTCTTGATAGGTCTGTACCTCCTGTTTTCGCTGAAGGTTGCGGATCAATGGGAGAAGGTGGCGGTGTTACGGCTCGGGCACTATCGAGGGTTGCGTGGACCGGGATTGTTCCACATTATTCCGGTGATCGACACAATGAGTAAGTTCGTGGATCAGCGGGTGCGTGTAACGGATGTGACGGCGGAGAACGCGCTGACGCGTGACACGGTTCCGGTGAATGTCGACGCGATCGTGTTCTGGGTGGTTTGGAACGCGGAGAAGTGCATCCTTGAAGTCGAGGACTTCACGCTGGCGATCGCATTGAGCGCGCAAACGGCGCTCCGGGAATCGATCGGGCGGCACGAGTTGGCGCAGATGATCACCGAGAGGGAATCTCTGGGACACGAACTGCAGCGGATCCTCGATGAGAAGACGAATAGCTGGGGCATCACGGTGCAGTCGGTTGAAATTCGAGATGTTCATATCCCCGCTGCGCTCGAGGATGCGATGTCACGGCAGGCGCAGGCTGAGCGCGAGCGGCAAGCTCGGATCATTTTGGGTACCGCAGAGACGGAGATTTCGGAAAAGTTCGCTCAGGCATCGAAGGTGTACATCGATAACCCGACCGCGCTCCATCTGCGCGCGATGAACATGCTGTATGAAGCGATTAAGGAGAAGGGATCGATGGTGATCGTTCCTTCGTCCGTGGTCGAGACGATGGGGCTGGGTGGGACTCTGGCCGCTGCGAGTTTACATCCTAACCGGCCGATTGTTCCGCAATAGACGCTAAACCAGGCTCGCCAAAGCGGTTATCATGAAGGCGAGCCCTGTTTGCATGTTTATTTTCCGCACTTTGGCGTATTGGCTGCTGGTCTCGATGACGGTCAGCTATGCGGCCGAGGTAATTTCTCCAGAGCGCGCCTTTTCGATTCTGCGCGACAACTGTCATCAATGTCATTCCCAGGCTGTGACTATGGGCGGACTGAACCTTACGAGTCGGGAAGCGGCATTGAAGGTGATCGTTCCGGGCGACACGGAAAAAAGCAAGTTGATGCACGCTGTTCAGCGGAAAGGCCCCATCGTGATGCCGCCGACGAAGGCGTTACCTGCAGCCGATGTCGATACGCTTCGCGCTTGGATTAACGACGGCGCCAAATGGCCAACCACTGTTGCCAAGACGGAAGTGGCATCGAACTGGTGGTCCTTCCAAAAAATACGCAAGCCCACTCCTCCGACGGGCGCGAGTCATCCGATCGATGCCTTCATTCTTGCGAAGTTGAAGCAGAACGGAATGCGGCAGGCTCCTGAAGCAGACAGGCGCACTTTGCTTCGCCGTGTGTATTTCGATTTGACCGGGCTGCCGCCGACGTATGCGGAGATCAAAGCGTTTGAAGAGGACAAATCGCCGGACGCCTATACGAAGGTTGTCGACGCGTTGCTTGCATCGCCTCGTTATGGCGAGAAGTGGGGGCGGCACTGGCTGGATCTGACTCGTTATTCGGACACCGCAGGGTTCGAATTAGATTCCTATATCGCCGATGCATGGCGCTATCGAGATTACGTGATCGACTCGTTTAATAAAGATACGCCGTACGATCGATTTATCCGAGAGCAGATTGCGGCGGATGAACTCTTCCCGGAGGATCCAGTGGCGCGCACGGGCACGGGGCTGTATTGCGTCGGGCCGAATCGCGATCTGTATCCGGACCAGTCCGACATCAATCGCGAGGAAACCCTTACGGATTACGTCGACACAACGTCGGCGGTGTTTCTCGGTCTGACGGCCGGATGCGCGCGGTGCCACGATCACAAGTTTGATCCTATCCCGCAGAAGGATTATTACCGAATTCAGGCGATTTTCGCGCCGGCCGTGAAAGTGAAGGTCGCGTTGAACCGGTTGACGTCTCTTGGGTATGATGTCGCCGCGAATAGTCGCGAGATTAAGTTGCGCGAGATCGGCGAGCAGATCCGGGCGATTCGAGAAGACTGCCGGGCGAAGGTGAAAAAGGAAGAAGTAGAGGCGTGCATGGACGCAAGCAAGCCTCTCAACGCGATTGGGAAGAACCTGATCGCGATGTACAGCGACTATCGGCCCAAACCCTTCGCCTGTGGATTGGAAGATATCGGTAATGTGTCTCCGCACACCTTCATACCGGCGAAAGGGTTGAAGTCGAAGGAGCTGGTGGAGCCGGGCTTCTTTACCGTTCTCGGTGGCGGCGTGGTCCCACCACCGGCGGATAAGCGGGAGACGACCGGACCGATACCGCTTGGATTGACTACGGGACGAAGAACGGCGCTTGCGAATTGGATTAGCGATCCGGAGAATCCGCTGACAGCGCGGGTGATGGTGAATCGGATCTGGCAGTATCACTTCGGTCGCGGCCTGGTTGCGACTTCGAGCGATTTCGGTACGCGCGGACAGGCGCCGAGTCATCTCGAACTACTCGACTGGCTGGCGTCGGAATTCAAAGAGCGCGGATGGTCGATTAAGCAGATGCATCGACTGATGGTGACGTCGGCGACGTACCGGCAGAGCGCAGCAGCTACGGAAATCGTGGCACAGAAGGATCCGCAGAACCTCCTGCTTTCGCACTTCACGCGGCGGAGGCTGCAGTCGGACGAGGTGCGGGATGCCGTGCTACAAGTGACGGGCGCGCTCAATTTGAAAGCGGGCGGACCTCCCGTGGCGCCGGCGCTGAGCAAAGAAGAACTCTATGGGCTGATCGGCCGACCGGAGAATGCGTGGATTGTGACGGCGGACACAACACAGCACGTTCGGCGGAGTATCTACATGATCCAGAAGCGAACTTTCCGTCTGCCGCTGATGGAAGTATTCGATACGCCGGAATCGATGTTGACCTGCCCACGGCGTGAATCGAGTACGACGGCCCCGCAGTCGTTGAGTCTTCTGAACGGGTCGTTTACGATGCAGCGCGCGAGCGAGTTCGCGTCGAAACTGGCGACCGAGAACACGACTTCGGAAGCTCTGATCTGGGCAGCGTGGCGGGGTGTGTTGGGTCGCGATCCAGATGACAGCGAACGGCAGATGGCTTCGGCGTTCCTCGCCAAGCAAGGGGACAAGGGATCCACAGAATTGTTGCGTGGCCTTCTGAATTTGAACGAGTTTCTGTATGTCGATTAAAACCAGACGCGATTTCCTTCAGCGCGCCGGAATGGGTTTTGGCGCTGCGGCCGCGTGTTCTTTACTCTCGGCTGCGGAAACGACGCATCCTCTTGCTCGGAAGGCTCCTCATGCGCCGCCTCGCGCCAAGCGGGTGATCTATCTCTTCATGCACGGCGGCGTCAGTCATGTCGACACCTGGGATCCGAAGCCAGAACTGGCGCGGCTGTCGGGCCAGACCCTGCCGACAGATTTCGTGAAGGGTTTGAAGACGAGCCGGATCGATTTCAGTAAGGCGCTGGTCCGCGGCGGCGCATTCGATTTCGCGCCACGAGGGCAGTCGGGAACAGAAGTTTCCGATCTGTTCCCCCATATGGGCAAGCACGTGGACGACTACGTCGTTGTGCGCTCCTGCCACGGCGATGCGTTCGACCATGCGCCGGCGATGTATCTGTCCACAACGGGATCGCAATTCCCCGGGAAACCCTGCCTGGGGGCGTGGACTGTATACGGTTTGGGCACGGAGAATCAGGATCTTCCGGCATTTGTCGTGATGTCGGATGGCGCGATGAAATCCGGTCCACAGGCCTATGGGGCAGGTTATCTGCCGGCGGTTTATCAGGGCACGGTGTTCCGTTCAGGGAAATATCCTGTTCTCGATCTGGCTGCGCCGGCGGGTATCGGCGATCAGACTCAGCGGACCACCCTCGATTTTATTCAGCAGATGGATAAGCGTCATCTGGCGAACCGCCCATACGATTCGGACCTTGAGGCGAGGCTGGCATCGTATGAACTCGCTTACCGAATGCAGTCGGCGGCTCCGGAGGCTGCCAATATCGACGCGGAATCGGAAGCGACGAAGAAGATGTATGGTATTGGGGAAACTCCGACGGATGATTTCGGCCGCAAGTGCCTTCTGGCGCGCAGGCTGGCGGAGAGAGGAGTCCGTCTGATCCAGCTATACGCGGGATCCCATCTAGGTGACGACTGGGATGGCGCGCATAACGATTTGATTGGTTCTCATAAGAAGATGGCTGCCAAGACCGACAAGCCGATCGGAGCGTTGCTGGCTGACTTGAAGGGCCGAGGCATGTTGGATGACACGCTGGTTGTCTGGGCAAGCGAATTCGGCCGCACGCCCCTGGCAGAGGGCAAGAACGGGCGCGATCATCATCCCTATGCATTTAGCATGTGGATGGCAGGCGCGGGGATTAAGGGTGGACGGGTTTTAGGGTCTACCGACGAGTTCGGCTTACGACCCGTTGAGCGTCCCATCACAGCGCACGATATCAATGCGACGATCCTTCGACTGCTGGGTGTTGACCACACGCGTTTGACGTATTTCTATCAAGGTCGGGACCAGAGGTTGACGGACGTTCACGGCGAGGGTGAGTTTACCAAGTTTCTGCTTGGATAGAACGCGGGAAACCGCTCCCGGTTGGTCACGGCGCAGCGTCGAGTTTATGGTTCAGTTAAGTGGACGCGACCAGAAGTGGCAATTTACTTCGCGTCCTTCTTTTCCCGCACGACCGAGAGTAAATCCTCTCGAATCTCTTCGTTCGAACGGCGATCGTCGGACTCCCGAATGTGCTTTTTGACAGCGGCGAGCAGGAGCTTGCTGATGTCGGGCGGTAGGGCGCTTTCGAGATATTCGAAGGCCAGCCCGCGGAGTTGATCGTCATCGGTTCCGAGCGCCTCGTAGGCGAACCGTACGGGCTCGGGTGATAACACCGACCCGATCAAGGCGAATACATATTCGAGATCTGGGGAGACGACCAACTCCCGACGAATGATTTCATAAATACGCTCCGGGGCAGCTCCTTTACCAGTCGTCTGTTTCAATGACTGCAGAGCGCGACCGCACTCGAAGCGGACTTCAAAGCTTCTGTCGTTGAGTCCGCGAAGGAGCGCATCGGCGGCGCGTTCTCCACCTGCGCTTGCGATGATGTGCGGAAGCTTGCATCGAATTGCAGTGGGCGTAGCAGGATCGAGGAGAAAGTCTGAGAGTTGTCCGACATTCATTTCCGCTACCGATTCGAGCGCTCGCTGCGCCGCAGCGGTCAAGCTGCGACGAGCCAACAACGAGACCACGTGAGGTATGAGCGCGCGGTGCAGTCCGTGCTCCTGCGCGAGAGCTTTCACAATGCGCGGCCGATCGCCGGATAGAAGTTCCGTCCATTGTTGTCGATCGGAGTACGAGAGCCATATCGGCGGCGCCAGGGGGACAGGCGTCTGAAGCTGCATTGGCTGCGTCTCAGAGGTCTTCGGGCCCGGAGGCACGGCGGACTCAGGAGCGTCATCGTCATCAATGAGATCAAGGTCAGCGGCGCGATGCAGCAGGCCCTGCTCCAGCGATTTGATGTAGGCATGGTTGAGACGGCGAGCGACAAACCAACTTGCTCCGGATGCCACGGCGGCGCTGGCTAAAAGAACCGAGTTGGCAAGCAATGGCAGAGAAGTAATTACCATCTGCGAGAAGCCGCCGCCTAAACCATCGCCAAGACGATCGACCGCAACGTCATTGACGGTTTTGAGGGCTCGTTTTTCTGACGGGAGCATTGGTGTGTAGAACAGTTCGTAACCAGCGCGAAAAATCGAACCACGCACGACTGCCTCGAGAGCACGAGCGAAAACAATCACAGAAAGACCGCCGGTCAAGGCAGCGAATAATCCTCCGCCTGTGACTGCCGCCGGTAGCGTTGCTACGCTGGCGCCCAAGCCCCACCGGCTGAGGAATCGCGGGGTGATCAGTGTCTGCGCAAAGAACGAGAGAAGCGCGGTTCCGGTATGAAACATTGCGAAGAAACGCAGCAACGGTTCACCGGGACCTATCGTGTGCTTGGCTTCTGCCTTCATGACGTAGTCAAGCAGCGCCGCCGAGAACGTTCCAAGAACCACGAGGTACGTGAGGTTCCGAAGATAGGCTGAGCGCCGCAAGACATCGATGGCGCGGACGCCGGCGCCTTCCTCGGGCGAATCGGTTCGGGGAAGCGCGGCCAGCAGAACTCCGCACGCTAGCTGAGTGATGCAGAGGAACAAAAGAACCGCTTCGGAAGACACCAGGGCCCCGAGCCGTTCGGCTGCAAATCCACCTGCGACCCCACCTCCTGTGCCCGCGGCGGCGATGCGGCCGAAATTCAATTTGGCAGTATAGGGGTCCATCTGTTCGTTGATGACAGACCAGAAACCGGACGTAAGCAAAGCGCCCAGAGAAACGACATGAATGTAGACGGCGATCGCAATAGAGTCAGGGTGAGACCGATAGAAGAACCACTCGACCGCTTGCAAGGCGCCGCCGCCAATCATCAGGGCCGGGACTACGCGTCCGGGAGCAAACCTTCCGATCACGCGGGCGTTGATTAGACCGAGAGCGATCGCGATGATCGCAGCCGCGATGACGATGGCAGGAAGATGACGGGCTCCGAAATGCGATAGAAACAAGGCATCTCTTGCGGCTTTTCCGGCAACCTGCGATGCCATCGTGAGGGCCGCTCCGATCATTGCGAACGCGATCAGGAATGATCTGTCGGAGCGTTCGGTCACGATTCAGAGTACAAGACGCGGGAGACACTGTTCCCGTCTCGCTTGGAAAATGCAGTGTTCCCTGGCCTCTTTGGATTTGCCCTGCCCGAGAAGATGAGGCCCAAGCGGCAATTCATCAATGGATTGTAGAATCAGCCCCATCACCGCGCAGTCCAACCACCGTCGATGAGCATGGTGTGTCCGGTGATCAAGGAAGCGGCAGGCGACGCGAGGAAAACTACAGCGCCGGCCACTTCCATGGGCTGACCAATGCGATGAAGGGCCGCGATGCGTTCGACGACGTCTGCCCGAGCGGCAGGATTCGCGAGAAACTCCTGCACGCCAGGCGTGTCGATGAACGTGGGCGCAACCGCGTTAACGGTGATGTTGTGCTTCCCCCACTCGACCGCAAGGCATTTGGTGAGATGAGCTATACCGGCTTTCGTCATGCAGTATACGGACTCGCCGGGCAAGGCCACGAAACCGGCCTGCGATCCCATATTAATAATGCGACCTCGCTGCTGACGAATCATGATGCGACCTACGGCCTGGCTTGCAAAAAATGTGCCCTTCAGATTGATGGAGACCGTTGCGTCGTAGTCAGCCTCCGTGACACTTTCCGCGGCATTTTCAGGCGCGATTCCAGCGTTATTGACAAGAATATCGATGCGGCCAAAGTGCGCAACAGCGGCATCGACAGCTTTAGAGATCTCGTGGAGCTTACTCATATCCATCTGCAACGGGAGGACGCGTCGACCGAGCGCTCTGATCTCATCTGGCAAATCGGCGTGGTGGTTTAGGTCGCGCAGACCTAGCGCTAGGTCGGCCCCAGCATTCGCGAGAGCAAGAGAAATCGCACGGCCCAGGCCACGCGCGGCGCCGGTTACTAAAGCTACCTGGCCCGCTAAACCAAAGTCGGGGAATTGATTCACATTGACTAGATTAGTTAATTGATCAGGGTGTCCGCCTACAATCGTTGATGATGCCAATGAGGGCGCCTCCGGACATATTCGCGTTGATTGCAGAGACGTCCTGCGAGGGCATCGTCATCATCGATAGCGACAGCTCGCTTCTATTCGTCAATTCAGCGGCAGCAACGTTGTTTGGATATACGCCTGAGGAGTTGATTGGTCAGTCGTTGACAGTCCTAATGCCGGAGGAGTTGCGGGCACGCCATAGAGCGGGGATCTCAACATATCTCGAGAGCGGAGTTCGGCGGCTTACGTGGCGTAGTATCGAGTTGCCAGGCCTTCATCGATCCGGACAACGAATACCGCTGGAGATCGCCTTCGCAGAGGCGCGGGACGGCGATCGCGTGTTCTTTGCGGGCTTCGTCCGTGATCTGACAGAGCGTCATTGGAGCAATGCGCGTCTGGCAGCACAGTACGCTGTTGCAGACATCATAAGCACTGCCGAGAATGAGCATGATGCGCTGACCGCTATTCTCTCCGCAGTCGGCCAACATTTAGATTTTGCGGCTGGCAATTTGTGGATGCTGGGTAACGATGGACTTCGCTGGATGGCCGCATGGCACGCTTCAACGATGCGGGCAGAACATTTCGAAACAGACAGCAGAGTTCGGGCGTTTCACCGAGGAGAGGGTCTGCCGGGACGAGCGTGGGCCAAAGGCGGCCCGGTGTGGCTTGCGACCATCGACGATGACCCAAATTTCCTCAGGAAAGACACCGCGCTCGCATCGAATGTCCATAGCGGTCTGGCAT
>DASQLD010000339.1:0-10173 GCA_035630195.1 Bryobacteraceae bacterium | reverse complement strand
CAACGTTTGCTGCGGCTGCTTGCGTCTGGTCATGCCCCAGGATAAAACCAGTCTGAAACAAGATCAATAGTGAATGTTTCAGCACCTACTCGGGAGCTGAGTTGGTGTTTGGCGCTGGCCGGAAAGCCTAATTTTGCGACGAAAAGTAGCTAGCAAGGGCAGGAACGAGGAACGCGCACACGGCGCGTATCGCAGAGTACGTATTAAGTGTTTGTTTGAATTCACTCGCAATTAAGACGCTGCAATTTGTCGAAAAGATCAATCCTGTGGCGGGAATCTAATCCTAAATGCGCATAACCCGTTAGGCAGCCATGATGCGCTCTTACGAAAAAGTTGGCTGTCGAGGATAGACAAATGGATTCAAAGAAACGCCAACCTGAAAAAGCCTCCGGGGGACACGAACATGGGGACCAGCCAAAGCCTACGCCTAATGACTCACCCACTGTGGCTCCGTTCACGATTACTCCGCGTGAAAACAACCTTACGCTCAACCCCGGTGATAGCTTCCCCGAAACCGTTATCGTGACCGTTCCACCGTCCCCGACAGGCGGTTCCTTATACCAAAATGTGAAGCTTGTCGCGAGCGGCGCTAGGGCGGTGTTTGTGGTATCCATCACGCCGGCGGCGGGATACGGCCCTTTGCCCCCGGTACCACAGCCACTCAGCTTCGAGGTTGTCTTCCGTGGCGTGGTTCCCTGCAAAGATACGGATCAGGTATTCATCGGTAGCCTCGACGTCATAGCAGACGAAAAATTGGTCGCGCAGAAACGTGTTCGCATAACCGTTGCCGCATGCCCCCGGGAGAGCTTCATTTACAGCTATAGCGTGAAGTTCATTTGCGGCGAACAGCCCGCCTGTCCGTGCGAATGCACATCTGTTCGGCCCGGCATTTATGCCACGGAAATTAACATCCACAACTATCACGAGAAGGATGTTAAGGTCGCGAAGCGAGTGACGCCTCTAGTGCTTGCGGGGGCCGCAATAGGCCGTGAACCCAGGTTCTCGGGACCCAAAGCAGTCGACCGCATCACCCTGCCTCCTCATACGGCAACTATGGACGATTGCTGTCGCATGGCCGAGTTGTTGTTCGGAGGAAAACCTTCATCTCCAATGGCGCTGACTCTGGGATTCCTGGAGATTACCAGTCCGGAGGAACTCGTGGTTACTGCGGTGTACACAGTGAGCGATCTGGCGTCTGGCTCCGTATCTCTCGATGTGGAGCAAATAAGCGCCGCCAGGGTAAAGCAGGACAGGCCTCGACCCGAGCCTGAGCCAACGCCTGTGCCGACACCGGCGCCTGTGCCGCACCCGCACTGACGAAAGCCCGCTGCTCAACGAAGGAGACGATCATGTCACACAGATTGGGATCACTGGTTCCGGTGTCCCCGGCTCGCGAGTTTCGACCAGGCGTGGGCACGCCGATCGGAGCCGATACGTGGGAGGATACATTTTCCGCCGCTGCTCCACCGTCCGGTACGACAAAGTTCATGATCCTGCACTTCGTCGGCGTTGGTATGAGCGGAGGAGACCGCCTCGAAGTGCCGTTGGGAAATGGGGACACCGACGTATTTACAGCGCTCTCTGGACCCGATTTCTGGACGCGCCCGGTCAAAGGCGGCACAGTGGCCGTCCGTTTCGTTGATGGTGGCTCGGGTACAGGCATCGCTCCATTGACCGAGTATGGCCGCGGCGAAGGAATCACGGACGACGGGGGTCCCGGCGACAACGCTAACGGAGACGTGTACATGATCGATGGGGCGGCGTACGTTGATCCGCCCTACTTCAATCCAGGTGGAGTGTGCCCGCCGGGCGCGCGCGATTGGGACAATGTAGCCACCCTACCGGCGGGCGTAATGAGAGATGTCGCGACGCGAACCGGGATGTTTCTCGAAGTAGGTCACGGCCAGGTATCAAGCTGCTCCGCCGCTTTGATTGGTCCGGATCTGATTCTCACCGCCGCCCATTGCCTGGAGGAGGGCACGGAAGTCGCATCTGGCTCCTTCACTCTCGACTATCAGACCGACGAGTTCGGCAATCGGCCGGGCGGTTACAACCCTAAATTTCACAAACTCGAGCGATTGGTTAAGTCGGGTTGGGCTATTTCAGGTACGGGGCCTGGGTTGGCGCCCGGGACCGGGCTGGATTACGCGATCATTCAAATGGAAACACCGCCGGCGGGATTGGGTGTGTCGCCATTACCCATCCGCGCGGATCTTCCGCCTATAGGCGAAGAGGTTTTCCTCATTCACCACCCGCGCGGCGCAGCCAAGAAGGTTTCACAGCGCAGCAGCGATCCCGAATGCGTTGTGAAGTCAAACTCCGGCGCAGTAATCCGCTTCGGTGGCGACCTCGATAACGGCAGCTCGGGGTCGCCTCTGTTCGACTTGTCAGGGCGTATTATCGGGGTCAACGACTGGTCGGGCGGCTGCTCGCCGGGAAACGGCGCGCAGGCTGCACGCGACATCCTCATCGACATGGCTACGGCTCCCCCGCCGCCGACGGACGTAGATGTTGTCATCGTCTTTGACCGCTCGGGAAGTATGAGTCTTACTGGCTTGTCCGGAGTCGCCAAGATCGAAGAAGCACGTTCGGCCGCTGCCTTGTTCGTCGATCTGCTGCGAACGGACAGAACGCACCGGGCGGGCCTCGTGACCTTTAGCACAACCGCTGCAACGACGACGACGTTGGCGCCCATCGCCGCAAACAAAGACACCCTTATCGGACCTCCGCCGGCACGCAACTCAGGGGATATAGGCGGAATTACTCCCGATGCAATGACCACCATCGGCGGCGGCCTACGAGAAGGGCGCCAGCAATTGATTGGAAGCCCAAGTTCCAACACGCCTGCGATTCTGCTGCTCACAGACGGTCTGCAAAACACACCTCCGATGATTGCGGAGGTAGAGGGCGAACTTGGTAACACTCGACTCTGCGTTATCGGGTTCGGGACGGAAGGACAGTTGGATGGACCGCTGCTCACTCGCGTTGCGAGGGATCATCGAGGCATCTACACTCGAGCCGGCGAAGGCCTCGCGCTAAAGAAGTTCTTTGTGTTGTGCTTTGGCAACATTTTTCAGACTGGAATCTCGCTTGACCCCTTCTTCGTGTTTCCTGCCGGGTCAGCGTTGATGTCACCGATGCCTCTGCATGTGTGCGATGAGGAATCGATCACTGTGGTGTTGAGCTGGCAGAGCAGTTCTGAGTCGCTGATTCTGAATCTGATCACGCCCGCTGGAAACACGCTGGTTCGTACGACGCCCGGAGTCTTCGCGTCGTCAGGAGATACCTGGGTCTACTTCCGGTTGCAATTGCCATTCAATGGCGAGCGCGAGGGCGTATGGCAGTTCCAGGTAACTCGAGATGCCGGCGACGGAGAGTTCCCCGCGCTTTTACCGGAAGAGCGCTATTTCGTGACGACTACGGTTGATGGCGGCCCCTACATGAAGCCGTTCGATCCGGGGCGCCGCTACTATACCGGAGACATACTCAACCCGCAGATCGTGTTGCGTTACCCGGCCGGGTACAAGGTATCAGGTTCGGTTCAGGTTGATATCGAGCATCCGACCAACGGAACGGGCAACATTCTAACCGGTTCCGGTCTGCGGCCGCCGATCATTGTCGATGGCGATCAGCTCGATGCCCGGTCCACAACTCTCGTACAACTCGAGCAGGAAGCGGGCGGAACCCTGATTAGTACCGCAACCGATACCTTCGAGCTCTTCGATGATGGAGATCGCGATGGCGACGGCGCTCTGGAGCCCGATGGCATCTACGGCAATCCTTTGCCCGATCTGCTGCGCCACGAAGGCAACTATTCATTCCACGCAAGGGCCTCCTATGGTCACGATTGCGTCGGGACACGCGAAACATTCTGGTCAACCTATGTTTCTGTCGGCATCGACCCGGGCAACACGATTGTCGTGACGACTCCGGTCGGCGACGGACCTGGCGGATGCGTGCGACTCCGTACCACCATCACGCCTCGCGATCGCTACGGTAACTATCTGGGGCCGGGACGCAGCGATTCGTTTGAACTCGCCGGCCAACCGGGGAGTTCAATTACGGGCGCAGTGACTGACATCGGCAATGGTTCGTACCAGTTCGAGTTGTGCTGGGATCCCGACGCGCCCCTTCCCCCTGGTGTAATCGTGACCCAACCCGACCGACCGCCGTCCATTTTTCCGCTACCAGTCCCTGAGGGCTTTGAGCGATATATATATGTCGTCAAGTTCCTGTGCGGAGTGCAGGGCGAATGCGGTTGCCACTGCGTGCCGGTACGGCCAGGCGTTTACGCGACTGAGATCA
The DNA here is from genome assembly GCA_035630195.1 of Bryobacteraceae bacterium. Taxonomy (GTDB): domain Bacteria; phylum Acidobacteriota; class Terriglobia; order Bryobacterales; family Bryobacteraceae; genus DASQDN01. The sequence goes on along the minus strand of DASQLD010000339.1, from coordinate 5,868 downwards.
ATATTCACAATTACCTTGATCGGGAAGTGAAGATCGAAAAGCATGTAATCCCCGTGGTGTTTGCCGGAGCTGCAGCAGGTCGCGAGCCGAGATTCGCTCATCGGCGCGCGTCGGACCGGATTGTTCTGCCGCCCCACACAGCCACCATGGATGATTGCTGCCGCATCACGGAGCTTCTACTGGGCGCTCCTACCGGTTCGGCTATGCCGATAAGTATCGGCTTTCTGGAAATCATAAGCAGATATCCGTTAAACATCAGCGCGGTATATACGGTCGCGGATTCCAAGTCCGGATCAGTTGATATTGACGTTGAGCAGATCCCTGGCAGACGCTCCAGGTGAGGAATCGAGAGGTTAGTATATGAGTCATCGCTTAGGATCGGTCCTTTCGTTTCCACCGATGGACATCGGCCCGGATGCGGGTCCTGAGACTAGCCCGAATGTTTGGGAAAGAACGTTTCCCGTCGACCCGCTAGCCAGGTTCGTGATGCTCCACTTCAATGGAGCATCACTGCCGGCCAGCGACAGGCTCGAAGTCGATCTCGGCTACGACACGGATATCTATACGAGCGCGTGGGGGCCGGATTTCTGGTCGCGACCCGCTCGCGGTGATCAGCCGATCACCATTCGTTACGTACGTGTTGGGGGTGGCGGCGGTCACGTCACTCTCGATCAGTATGGCCGCGGAGAGGCGATGGCTAGCGGAGGGATAGCCAATACCAACACGGACGTGTTCCTTCTGAACTCGCCCTATGCGGAGCACTCGCCAGCGGCGCAGTATGCAGGCGGCAAGTTCCCGCCCGGCAGCGATCCAACTTGGGAGAACATCGCTTGTATATCGGAAGCAGTGATGTTGAACACTGCACGAAGCGTCGGTATTTACATTGTTGTAGATGGAGATCACCTGTCCAGTTGCACAGCTACGTTGATTGGTCCGGACCTGCTCGTCACAGCGGGTCATTGCGTTTCTACGGACGCCGAGGTGCGGACCGGCGCTATCACCTTCGACTTTCAGACTGATTGCGCAGGCGCTCGTCCAGGCGGCTACAATCCCAAGTTCCACAAACTTCTTCGCGTAATCAAATCCAAGTTCATCGCGTTTGAGATCGATTACTGTGTGATCCAGATGGTCACGCCGCCCGCTGGCCTGGGACTTCCCATCGTGCCCTTACGGCCGGACACTCCGCCCGAAGGGGAGCCGCTATTCATCGTTCATCACCCGCGCGGAGCAATCAAGAAGATCTCTCGTTATCCGGTCGATCCCAACTGCAAAGTGCTTCCTATACCTGCGGACGATCCCGGAGGGCGCGTCTACTTCAACTGCGATATCGACAACGGCAGTTCTGGCTCATCCATTTTCGATTCAGCCGGCCGTATTGTTGCCAACCTCAGTCAGTGGGAATGGGGCACAAGTTCGCTGGCAATGATTGCAGATATCGCCGAAGCCCCAGCTCCGCTCAAGGATGTGGATGTTGTCTTGGTTTTTGACAAATCAGGAAGCATGAGTCTCCCAGGCTTCGGGACACCCGAAACCAAGCTCGAGCAAGCCAAGCGGGCAACTGAATTGTTTGTCAGCCTGTTGCGCACAGATAAAACGCACCGCGTCGGATTGGTGACGTTTAGCACGACGCCTTCCTCAGACTTCCCGCTTGCCGCTGTCAATGCAGGAACGAAGGGTACGTTGATTGGTCCGCCGGAGCCGGGTCTAATCGATTCCATTGTTGCAGGAGGAAACACTACGATAGGCGGTGGTCTTCAGACTGCATCGACTTTGTTTCCGCCCTCGAGCCCATCCGCAAACAGTCGGTCGGTGCTTCTGCTGACAGATGGATTGCAGAATACGGACCCGACAATCGAGACCGGAGAAGCTTCACTCGGTTCGGCTGTTCTGAACGTCATCGGATTCGGCACAGAAGCGACTCTTGACGGGCCAAGGCTCACCCGGCTGGCTCGCGAACACCGCGGGATCTACTGGCGCGCCGAAGAAGGCCTTTCGCTGAAGAAGTACTTCGCCCTCGCCTTTGGCAACATCTTTAACTTCGGAACGTCGCTCGATCCGCAGTTTTCACTGGCGGCGGGAGTGATGTCGGCGCCACCGATCGACGTAAGAGTGTGCGGCGAAACCATGCTCACCGCGATTCTCGGCTGGGACAACCTCAGCGCAGACCTTCTACTGAGCCTCGTGAGTCCCGGCGGATCGACAGTAACTTCCTTCAGTCCTGGGGTTGTGGCAGCTTCGGGCAGCAGTTGGGCTCATCTTCGTATCCCGCTTCCCTTCGCGGGCGAACAGGACGGTGTTTGGCAAGTACAGGTCACCCGGCCGGGTGGGGGCGGGGAATTCCCACCACCCACTCCGGCAACAGAGTACTTCGTATCCACCTTAGTAGAAGGTGGACCAGTGTTGAATCCGATTGTCCAACGGTTGATTTATACGGGCGACATTATTAATCCTTTGGTCGGGTTATCTCCGCCTCATGGGCATCACCTGCACGCCACGGTCTTCGTGAACATCGAATCGCCTGATAAGGGTGTCGGAAACATTCTCACGGCAGAAGGTTTGGGCACAGCCGGCAACGTGGACGGCGATATGATCGACGCTCGGACCAAAAAGCTTATCGACCTTGAAAATGCGAGCGCTGGTCCGCTGATCCCAACCAGCAACAGTACAGTCGAATTATTCGACGACGGCGCCCACGACGACGGAGCAATGGAAGAAGACGGTGTTTTCGGGAATCCACTGCCCGATCTGTCGCGCATCGAGGGTACCTATAAGTTCCATGCGGTAGCCACGTACGGGCATGATTGCGTTGCCCAGCGGGAGGTCACGTGGTCTGTGTATGTGGTGGTCGGTGTCGATCCCCGGACGACGATCGTATCGCCGAGCCCGGAAACGGTCCTGCCGGATGGCCGCATACGCATCTGCTTGAAGTTCACTCCGCGAGATCGGTACGGGAATTATCTCGGACCTGGAAGAGCGGATCTGCTGCATGTCGCAGGCGCCCCGGGGAGCAATGCTGACGGCCCACTTACCGACCATGGCGATGGCTCGTATACGCAATGCGTAATCTGGGACCCGAACTCAGATCAGCCGCCCGGAATATCGGTCGGCCAGCCGGAGAGACCTCCTGTTGTGCTAGCTGATCCGACGCCGAGGTTCTTCCGCTACAGCGTGAAGTTCCTGTGCGGCGTACAGTCTAACGACGCCTGCTGTGAACCGCCAGTGCGACCTGGCAAATATGCGACGACAATTGCTATCTACAACCCAGGGGCAACGAGCGCGCCCATCCGGAAGTACGTGCTTCCGCTTGTATTCGCCGGAGCCGTTGTGGGCCGTGAGCCCAGATTCGTTGAACGCAAAGCAGTGGACAACATTGATTTGCCGGCGGGATCGGCGACCATGGACGATTGTTGCCGGATCACGGAACTGCTGCTCGGAGCCTCTGCGAGTGGTCCCTTACCTTTGACGATTGGGATTCTCGAAATCGTCAGCACAAGGGAGTTATCCGTGTCTGCAACTTACACCGTGGCAAGCGCCTCGGGCAAAGTTGATGTCGATATCGAGCAGATCCCCTCGAGAAGGACCTAAACGCAGACGCAGCTTCGTGTTTCAGCTTCCGTCCTAGTAATAGGAAACCGCCGGCCACGATTAACCAAGCGGTTGAAGGTTCCGGAATCTCTGTTATCGTGAGCCGACTGAAATCGTAGAAAACGGGCTCTACGCGAGTTGAAGTGCTAAGACCTGCGTTGCTGTTAAGGTCGATAGAAACGCGAACCTGGCCGTCATGGAATTCCGGAAGGATGAAGCCCGGCAGATGGACAGTGAGAATACCGTAGCCTAGGGGGGTCTGATCAATTCCCACGAACGCCTCGGGTATGAGCACACCGTCGATGCGGAGAGCGTCCTCACCGACGGTAGACGTGTTCGGATCGCTGTCGTTGGACTGCAAACCGCCGATGCCGAGCTCCAGTACAGCCCCTCCAACCTCCGTAAAACCGATCAGTACAAACGTATGGATAAATTCGGCGTCCAACGCAACGCCGCTGGAGCTTGTTGCAAGATCGGTATTTTGGGAACCATCCAGCGCCACTAGTTCGGCGGATGATCGGTTATCGAAAGGACCAACCGGAAGCGTGCCTCCCGGAAAGACGCCGGTACCCAAAGCATCCTCGTCACCAACGATGCTAACTACGGCTCCGTGAGTTGCGCTGATGCTTACGCAGGCAGTCACCAAAGCGACGATGAACGATTTGCGCATAATGCGGAATATGAGTTGCATGGTTGGCATACCAGTGGAGCCTATCTCCAAACTATTCCTGAGCATTCCACTAGAAATTCAACCGCAGTCCTAAGCGGAACATTCGTTCGTCGATGCCCTCACGCCCTGTATTCTGGACTCCCGTGATCAAGCCCGGCTGAGTTGCGCTTATGTCCGAACGCGGATTGGCAAAATGGGGCGTGTTCGTCATGTTGAACGACTCCGCACGGAATTGCAAGCCGACCCGCTCCGTCACGCGAAACGCGCGATAGATGCTCAAATCGAGATTGATCAACCCTGGGCCGCGCAGTTGATCCCACCCGCCGGTACCAAAACGAGCTGCAGTTACCGGAGCATACGCGGTGGTGTCGAACCACAGATCTCGTGTCCCGATAATCTCAACCTCGGGTTTGATCTGGTCGGCAGTCTGATTGTTGCCTGGCGCGTTCAACGAACCACCCGCTGACGTCACGCTGAACGGAGCGCCCGTGTACATCGTCAGCAGACCGTTAACCTGCCAACCACCCAAAAGCATCGCTCCGAAACCTTCTGTCGCGTATTTCTTTCCCCGACCGAATGGCAGTTCCACGGACGACATGGCATTGAATGTATGCGTGTGATCGAAACTCCGCACGACTTTTGCAATCAGAGGAAAGTACTCGGGCGTGTTGTTCGTGTAACCATCGACACCGTTCTCATTGCCGCGCGGTCCCAGTGCTTTCGACCACGTGTAAGTGAAGCGCATCATGTAGCCTCCGGAGAAGCGGCGCTGCAATGAGCTCTGCAGTGAGTCATACCAGGATTTGAATCCCCCTACGTTCGAGTGGAAGTTCGTATCGGCAGTCCGGCCGAACTTTACATTGAGCACGCGGCTCGCATTGCCGCCACCGATGTAGCCGTAGTTTGAATTCCAGCGGTTCTGCAGATTGATCTGCCGGTTTCCTACATACCCAGCTTCAGCCACCCAGTTATGACCCAGATCTTTCTCAAGCATCAGGTTCCAGGCTTGAATATAACTTCGCTTGAAGTTCGGATCTGCGAGTTCCAGCGACACCGTAGGGGGAGGCGTAACGACGCCATTGCCCAAGTCCGGAGGCGGTACCGCCGGCAAACCGCTGCTGATCGGGGCATAGAACTGATAGTTGTTCGCCGCCGGGAATGTGTTGATACTCAGCATCGGAAAAGTTTGCAGCGGATTGCGTCCGATATTGACTGGATCCCAGGAAATGCCGTAACCGGCACGAATGACAAAACTATTCGTCGGCCGGTACGCCACGCCGACACGCGGAGCAAAATATTTCTTGCTCATCGAGAAGCCGCAGTTCTGCGGCAGGCTGCCGATACCGCACATCTTCAACTGGCCGGTGTTGAAATCGTAGATCTCCAGACCCTGGCCATCGATCCGCGTCGGCACACCAAAGTAATCCCAGCGCAGACCGAGCGACACGGTCAATCGCTGATTCACCTGCCATTTATCGCGGGCATACAAACTGTGCGCCCAAGTCCGTGTATAGCCGGTGATGACGCGCGTTCGGCGTTCCATCGAATTTGGCAGGCCAAGCAGAAATGAAGCGTAGGCGTTGTAATCGTTGACGGCCGTGCCAACCGTTCCT
>DASQLD010000338.1:0-2597 GCA_035630195.1 Bryobacteraceae bacterium | reverse complement strand
CCTATGGTAGCGTGTTCGGCCCACACAAGCGGCCGGTCGAAGGCGACAAGGCTCTGCAACTGACTACGGACATAGACAACGTTTTCGCCCTGACGAACTTCATACGTTCTGGTCAGTCGCTCCTGTAGCAGAGGCAGCTCCGTCTCAAGCGTCAACGTTTGCGCGCCGTTCTGCGTGCGCGCTAGCTTCGTCTCGAAATCCTGGCGGTGCGCTTCTCCATGTCCGTTCATACCCGCAGCCGCTTCTTCTTTCGAAATGGGTCCGAAACCATCGACACAGAGAAAATGTCCGATCCCTGCTCCTGGTCCACGCCGATTGGCCGCGCCTGTTTCACGCGCGAATCGGATCGGATCCCAAAGCGGATTGAGCTTATCCTTATCGCTGGTGAGCACGACGCTGGCTATGGTCCCGCCCGTGGAAAGGACTGTGACATCGATCGCTCCGCTCGAAAGAACGTAGCCGGGATATTCTTCCCATGTTGTTTTGGTTTGGGCCGGGGCAACTGCGGTAATGGCGAGAAGCAAGGCGAAAGAACGCATGGCGGACACTTTAACAGATTGCCTTCAGCATCCGGTAGACGATGTGCACCGGCAACCCGACAACATTGAAATAGTCGCCTTCGATGCGGTCGATGAATTTTGACGCCAAGCCCTGGATGGCATATGCGCCTGCCTTGTCCAGCGGTTCTCCGGACGCTACGTAACTCTCGATTTCGTCGGTCGAGAGTTCCACGAATCGGACGAGCGTCTGGCACGATTCGAGCTGGTATTCATTGAAGCGGCGGAGACAAACGCCAGTAATGACCCAATGCTCCCGGCCGCTAAGCAGCTTCAACATGCGCGCCGCATCCGCAGCGTCACTCGGCTTCTCGAGGATCTGGTCGTCCACGGCGACCACAGTGTCGGCTCCCAACACAAGCGGCCCGTCCACCACCGAAGCTTTGGCGCGAGCCAGTCGAAGGACATAATCCTCCGGCGTTTCCCCAGCTTCGAGCTGCTCCGGAACTCCAGCGACCTGTACGGTGAAAGGAATGCCGGCATTTTCCAAAATCTCGCGGCGGCGAGGAGACTGCGAGGCGAGAATCAGCATCGGTCGACATCGTAGCAGGTGCTAGAATCATGACTTCAGCCAAGGACACAAATGGAACGCGCCGGCCGGGTTCTCGGCAAGCTTAAACTCACGAAAAACACAGTCTCCGATGAGGAGATTGCGCGTTCGGCCTGGTCTGCCGCCGTGGGCAAGAAGATCGCCAACCGCAGCCAGGTTATCGGATTGGTGCGGGATCGTTTGGTGGTCGCAGTGGAAGACGCGGTTTGGCAGCGCCAGCTTTTCACGCTGCGGCAGCAGATTTTGGGGCGCATGGAGCAGGTGCTGGGCCGAAAAATCGCGCATGAGCTGGAGTTCCGAATTGCAGTTCCGAGAATTCAGCAGGTACGCGCTCAGGTGATCAGCTCGGCCGACGAAGCCGATGAGATTCGGGACCCGGTCTTCCGGCTTGTCTATAAAGCTGCGCGTAAGAGAGCAACTGCTTGAAGATCACGGAAACAGAAGTACGATATGTCGCCGATCTGGCGAATCTGCGTTTGACGGAAGACGAAGTGCATAAGATGGCGCACGATCTCGATGAGATCCTGACGCACATCGATAAGCTCAACGAGTTGGACACAAGTGCCGTGGAGCCGATGGCTCAGGTACTGCATAACGTCGACGAGACTGCCGCCTTGCGTGAAGATGTCGAGCGTACACCGCTCGGAACGGAGACGGCCGTCAAGAATGCTCCGGTATCCGGCGCCGGTTATTTCAAAGTTCCCCTGGTCATCGAACGATAACGAATGAACATTTCGACGCTTACGATAGACGAGGTCCGTCGCGGCCTTCGCCAGAAGCAATTCAGCGCTACTGAATTGACTAAGGAAGCGCTGCGATTCGCGGAAGCTGAGAACCCGAAAACGAACGCGCTGCTCACGATCAGTCAGGACCGCGCGCTGGCCGCGGCGGAGCGCGTGGATAAACAGATCGCTGCGGGCGAGGAGTTGGGTCCGCTCGCCGGCGTTCCCATCGCCGTCAAAGACGTCATTCTTACGAAGGATCTACGGACTACGTGCGCATCCAAGCTGCTTGAAAACTACATTCCTCCGTATGACGCGACTGCCGTCATCCGGCTGGAACAAGCGGGCGGCGTGGTTGTGGGCAAGGCGAATTGTGACGAGTTCGCCATGGGTTCATCGAATGAGAATTCAGCGTTCGGCCCGGTGCGTAATCCCGTCGATCTCGAGCGTGTGCCCGGCGGATCGAGTGGTGGATCGGCTGCGTCGGTCGCGCAAGGGACATCGGTAGTTTCACTAGGCTCCGACACGGGAGGATCGATTCGTCAGCCCGCCTCTTTTTGCGGAGTAGTCGGAGTCACGCCGACTTACGGACGTGTATCGCGCTATGGACTGACGGCGTTTGCAAGTTCGCTCGACCACATTGGACCGTTTTCAAGGAATGTTCGCGATTCGGCGACACTGCTGCAGGCAATCGCCGGCCACGATCCGTATGATTCCACCTCGGCCCATGCGCCGGCGGCGGATTATCTCGCCGCCATGGACGGGAAT
>DASQLD010000337.1:0-9331 GCA_035630195.1 Bryobacteraceae bacterium | reverse complement strand
ATTCCTGAGCGAGCGCAAACTGCAGCGACTGGTCCACCTTATCTCGTAGACGCCCCGCGCCGAGAATCTTCATCCCGATAATGCCCTTGCCCTTGGCTTTCATCTCCTGCAACACCGGACGAACCACATCGGGAGACGCGTCCATCGCGATCCCGGCCGGATTGAAGCGCGCCAAGTCCACCTGTACCCAATCGGTCGCGGCGGCTGTCTTCAGTGCTTCGAGCGTATGGCAGGAAACGCCGTGCGTCTTGATAATGCCTTTTTCTCGCGCTTCCGAAAGCACGTTCATAGCGCCGGCTTTTTTCTCGTTCCACTTGCCGTCAAGCATGCAGTGAAGCAGGACGATGTCGATGAAGTCGGTATTCAGCTCCTTGCGGAAGCGATCGAGATCCGCGCGCATTTCCGCTTCCGTGGAGGCATGAGTCTTACTTAGGATAGTCACCTTCTCACGCGGTGTCTTTTTCAACGCCTCACGAAGATGTGGGTGCGATCCATACTGATCGGCGGAGTCCCAGAACGTTACGCCATTATCGTAACCCGCGCGGAACATATCGGCCAAGCCGCTGACTCCGAGCTTCTTCGTCTGATTCGAACTGCCCCCCGACCCGTTCGTGCCGGTGCCCATCGCGAGCCGGCTCAACTCGACTTTCATGGGTCCGAGCTTTACACGATCCGTCGCTTCCTTCTTTGCGCCGGCATACAAATGATAAGGAAAATTGTGGAACGCGGTTGCCACCGCGCCGCCTCGGATGAAATCGCGTCGCTTCATGAAGGCGCCTCCTATGGCTTTTACAAAAAGTATCACAGGTCGCGGTAGTTTGTGAGGACGTAACACGCGAAGGTAACCTTCACGTATCAAAATGCGATAGTATTTCAGTTGACCAGCCCACGAAAGGACATCCCAGTGAGCATTAAAGACCCAGAAGCGAAGAAGCCAGGTTCCGGGTTCTCCCGGCGCGGTTTCCTGCAGGGCGTCGGAGTCGGCGGCGGAGCCCTTTCCACCGGCGTACTCGAGAACGAGGCCCAGGCACAGACTCCTGCCAACGTGATTTCAGGCGAGACCGCCATCACGCTGCAGATTAATGGAAAGCCCTACAAGACAACCGTTGAACCGCGAAGAACGCTGCTCGATGTGATGCGTGACCAGCTTGATCTGACGGCCGCAAAACGAGTATGCGATCGAGGAACGTGCGGAGCCTGCACTGTCATCGTCGACAACAAGGCCATGTATTCCTGCACCGTTCTTGCGATTGACGCGCAAGGCAAAAAGATTGAAACGCTCGAAGGGATTGCGCAGGGTCGCAATCCGCATCCGATCGTAAACGCGTTCGTCGCGAACGACGCTCAGCAGTGCGGCTACTGCACACCAGGATTTGTTGTCGCCTCGAAGGCCTTCCTCGATCGGAATCCAAGTCCGACATTCGATCAGGTGAAGGAAGGACTCGGCGGTAACCTATGCCGTTGCGGAACCTACGTTGGAATCCGTAAGGCTGTGCTTGAAGCGTCTGCGAAGCTGAAGGGGGGACGCTAATGCCTAGTTATTCCTGGCCGGAGCCGGAAAAGCGTAAGATCATCGGACAGCGAATTAGCCGCCTCGATGGTCTCGACAAGTCCAGCGGCCGCGCGAAGTATCCCTCGGACAGAAATCCACAGGGTCTCCTGTATGCCGTGCTGCTAACTTCTCCTCACGCGCACGCTAAGGTGCGTAGCATCGATACCAGCGCCGCGGAAAAGATGAAGGGTGTTACGGGCGTTCGTGTCATTTCGAAACCCGGCACAGAGATCCAGTGGGCTGGAACGGAAGTTGCCATAGTGGCGGCTACTAGCGAGCCCCTGGCCCGTGACGCCGTTCGAGCGATCAAGGTGGACTACGAGGTTTTGCCGCACTTCGTCAGAGAAGAAGATCTCTCGAAGGTGGGCGCTCGCGCGAAACCAGCCGGCGAGCAGATCACAGGCGACCCCGAGGCCGGCTTCAAAGATGCCGAAGTGACGTCCGAAGGCACGTACGCAATTCCTGTCATCACGCATTGTTGCCTCGAACCACATGGGGCTGTGATTCAGTGGGAGGGCGATAAGGTCAACTACTGGCCATCGACGCAAGCCGTCTCGACTGTAGCCAACGAATTGGCTCGTAATCTCGAGATACCGGCGACCAACGTCCGCGTGCAGATGGAGCATATGGGCGGCGGATTCGGCAGTAAGTTCCCGGCCGATCGCTGGCACATTGAGAGCGCTCACTTGTCGAAGGCATCGGGCGGTAAGCCGGTTAAGGTTTTCCTTGACCGAGCGAGTGAATTGACCATCGCGGGAGTGCGGCCCTCGCACTTCGCCAAGATCAAGATGGGCGCGAAGAAGGACGGCACGATTACCGCCTGGCAGTCCGAGTCCTGGTCGACGGGCGGTTTTGCCGGCGGTGGCATGGCTCCGCTGCCGTACGTGTTCAATAAGATTCCGAACTTCCGTCTGAATCACACGGCGGTGTCGCTCAACACTGGTCCCATTCGCGCATGGCGGGCGCCGAACCATCCGCAGGCTTCGTTCCTGACATGCTCGGCCTTCGAGGATCTCGCAGCCAAGCTGAACATGGATCCGATCACGTTCTTCGAGAAGAACCTCCAGTTCACTCCCCGTCCTGACATCTACAAGCGCCAACTCGCGAAGGGCGCGGAGATGATCGACTGGAAGAAGAATTGGCATCCGCGTGGACAAGGATCGGGAGTAATCCGTCGCGGTTTAGGGTTAGGTATCAACAGTTGGGGCGGAGCAGGACACGCCAGCAAAGCTCGAACCATCATTCATCCGGATGGATCGGTTGAACTCGAGATCGGCACGCAGGATCTGGGCGTTGGAACGCGAACCGTCCTCGCCATGATCGCTGCGGAAAGCTTCGGCCTTCCGATGAGCATGATCAAGGTGAAACTCGGCGACAACCAATACCCTGTCTCTGGTCCGTCCGGCGGTTCGACGACCGTCGGCGGTGTTTCGTCCTCAACACGCAAGGCCACGATCAATGCCTTGACGAAACTCTTCGAGGCGATCGCGCCGTCACTGAATACGACGCCCGATCAGCTTGAAGCAATTGATGGTCGCATCCGTGTGATTGGCAATCCCGACAAAGGCATGAGTTGGAAACAGGCGTGCCAAAAGCTGGGGGTCACTCCGATCAATGAAATGGGTGAGAACGATCCGAAGAAGCCTGAAGGGTTGAATACAGCCGGCGCTGCGGGCGTTCAAATGGCCGACGTGACGGTCGACACCGAAACCGGTCGAGTCAAGTTGAATCGGCTCGTGGCGGTCCAGGATTGCGGTCTCATCGTCAACCCGAAGACGGCCGAGAGCCAGGTGTTGGGCGCTTGCATCATGAGCGTGTGCGCGGCTCTGACAGAAGAGCGCGTTATGGACCCGCAAACCGGTCGAGTGTTGAACGCCGATATGGAGTTTTACAAACTGGCGGGCATCTCCGACATCGGCGAGATTCTGGTGCACATGGACATCACGCCGGAGAACGACAAGCGCGGCATCATCGGGCTCGGCGAGCCGTGCGCGATTGGCGGCATTGCAGCGATTGCAAACGCTGTCGCGAATGCTACGGGCGTGAGAGTACCGCAAGTGCCGTTGATTCCTAAGAACGTCCTGGCAGCTTTGCATGGCCAGGGGAGGAACGCATAATGCTCAACTTCGAATACGCGAGTCCTTCCAGTCTGAAAGAAGCGACTGCGCTGCTTGGCGCAAGCTGGGCAGATGCGCAGGTGCTGGCAGGTGGAACGGACCTGATCAGCTTGATGAAGGATTACATCGAGTCTCCGAAGAGGGTCGTGAATATCAAGAACATCAAGGAACTCGGTGGAATCTCATCATCGAAAGGCGGCTTGCGCATTGGAGCGCTGGTGACCTTCGACGAACTGGCCGCGAACGCTGCGGTGCGAACGCAGTTTCCATCGCTCGCTTCGGCGGTTCGTGGAGTGACCAGTCCGCAGATTCGCAACATGGGAACAGTCGGCGGTGACTTGTGCCAGCGTCCGCGATGCTGGTACTACCGCACTGGGAATGGCTTGCTCGGCATGAAAGATGGCAAGAGCCTGGTTCCAACAGGGGAGAATCGCTATCACGCGATCTTCGGCGAGGGTCCGGCCTATTTCGTCAGTCCCTCCAGCCTGGGTCCGGCCCTAATCGCGCTCGGCGCAAAAGCCAAGCTCGTCTCGACAACCGGAACACGCGAAGTCGATATCGCTAAGTTCTTCGTGGCGCCAGCTAACGATACATCTCGAGAGATCGCGCTTGCTCCGAACGAGATTCTGACGGAAATTGTTATTCCGGCCGCCGCGACGAAAAACGCGACCTACGAAGTACGCGAGAAGGACGCGCTCGACTGGCCTTTGGCAACCGCATCCGTTGCTCTGAAGATGAAGGGCGATGCGGTGGAATCGGCTCAGGTGGTCCTGGGACACGTTGCGGCGACGCCGTATGTCGCGACGCAAGCGGCCGAAATGCTGGCCGGAAAAACCATCACGGAAGACGTGGCAGAAGCAGTGGGTAAAGCCGCGGTTGCGGGAGCGAAGCCTCTAAGCGACAACGCATATAAGGTTCAGCTTGCGAAGGTCGCTGTGAAACGAGCGCTGCTGGAGGCGGCAGGCAAAAAGGCGGTGTAGGTATGGAACGCGCCGGACTAGCACGGGTAGACGACGACCGTTGTTCCAACCTCCGCTGGAAGGGGATGTTCATCCCAGCCGAGTGGGACAAGACCATTCAGTACTGCAACGACCGATCTTTTTGGTGCCAGAAGACCCAAATTCCTCTGGGACCAGACGGGCAGTTGGTAGATGATTTCGAGTGCCACGAAGGCCGCAACTGCTTTAAGGCTCTCTAATATATTCAGTGACGGGCGACACAGAAATGTCGCCCGCTTTCGCTTTGGCGGGATAGTAATGCGCGCGGCAAGTCTTTTCTGGACGGATAACTCCCGTAATTTATCCGTCAAGATGGAACAGCAAACCCTCGACAATCTGGCAGCCGAACTTCGTAGTGGATCCTCTCCATCCACCTCGGGAGTTCTGCTGGGAACTGTCCAGCGCGAAACGGACTGGACCCGCATCGAAGTAGGCGCTTGTCTGCTGCTCAGATCCGCGCCTGCTGTCGAGCTGAGGAAGTATCCGCCGGCGACACCCAGGGCTCCAGGCTGCGTCGGCTACTTCAGCACTAGCGCCATCGGGCAATCCGAACCGCTCTCGCATCCGTTCATAGTCGATTCCCAAGTATTTTTGTTCGTGAGGCTGTCCGACGAAGGGAAATTATCCCCGGAATTGTATGTTAGCCATGACAGAGCATTAATCCCGATTCCCAAGTCCGCTAAACCGGACGCTAAGTTTGTTATTTCCAAGAGCCGGGTCTGGGCTGCCTGCGCAGCACTTATCGGTACTTTCGTAGTGAGTTGGTTACTGTCTAGTCGTCCCCAAACGCCGAGCGCAACAACCGCAAGCGAACGATTTACGATCGTTCCGAAGTTCTCCGAATCGAGCCCGTTTCAGCTTGCCGTTTCCCGAGAAGCGGGTTCATTAAAGTTATCGTGGGACGCACGCACATTCGCGATACGTTCTGCACAGAAAGGGATTCTCGTCATCGAGGATGGTGAACGCAACGCGCAGCAGCTCTTGGATTCCGACGATCTCCGCAGCGGACAACTCGTCTATGTTCCTGATGGCGCGTCCTTGAAGGCGAGTATCCGCTTCCGAATGGACTTGGTATCGGAGACGGGCGCCTTGCAGTCGGCTTCCGTTCGCGTACTTGGCTCGGCGCCACAGAGCGTGGCTAAGCTTGCCGTCGCATCGTCACCACCGTCACCGGATGTCGTTCGCGCTCGAGGCGCTTCTCCAGCGCCATCGCAACCCATCAGTTTGCCGTCACCAGTTCCGACCGAAGCAGCGCGCACACCTGAGTCAATCACCGCCTCTAGCTTCCCGGCCCCGGAAACCGCCAGCGCGAAACCGTTGCCTGTCGTCGAGCCGCAGCCGATCGAACGGGCTCCTGTGCCGACGGCGCTCCCGATCGCTGAGGCTCCTGCGCGATTATCGATCACCCAAGTCGCTCAGGAGCCGAAGGTCAAAAGGAGCGTCAAACCCTCCATTCCGCTTGGGCTTCAATCGATGCTGCGAAGCCCGTCTCGCACTCCGATCGTCATCCCTGTAAAAGTTAGGATTGATCCTTTCGGTCGAGTCACAAGCGCGCAAGCGGATTATCCGCAAGGCAGTGTCTTTGAGAAACAGCTAGTTAATCTCGTACAGTCGACGGCTCGGTATTGGAGTTTCGATCCGGCAACCATCAACGGCAAGCCAGTAGCAAGCGAACTTGTGATCAATTTTAAATTCTGAGTCTAGTTGGTCCTGGTTATCGTTGCGTCGACTTCGAATCTGCGCATCGTGGTTGGATCGTCTACAGAGGCGACCTGAATGCGCTTTCCTGGCGCCACGACAGCGTTAATCGTGATTCGGAAGGACGAGATTGTGGGATTCGGGTTCACTGTTGCTCCCACCGTCTTGTCACTTTGCACAATACCGCTAAGTTCCAAATCCGCGTTCAAGCCAACCCTGCTGCCAACCTCGCGGAGGCGTGTATCGATGTTGACGCCGACGTCCGCGTATTGATATTGCGCCGTGGGTGTTCCAGTGGTATACGGAACGCGATTGCCAACACGGAATGTCCCTTTGCTGTTGGCGTCGATCAACATCGAGTAACGCCGCGCGCTTTTGGCAGTGTCCGCGCTGTCCTGAATATGAAATTCTACTTTGTATTGCGAGGTTTCCCCTTCCTTCTTTTCCTGAGCATCGGCGGCGCCGATTGAAAGCAAAGCGGCAATTGCGAGTACGAGTCTTGAACGCATCGGCTTCACAGCCTCCTCGATACAATGACGGAGCTTTCAGGGCAAGCGTTGGCCTGCAAGTCGACTCGCCTCATTTTTCTGACGCTCGTCCCGCGTTTGCTGGTACATCTGCAGGTAGGAGTTCACGATCGCCTACGTCGGCAGGGCTGAAGGGTCGGAGCCGCTACAGCTTAGTGCTGTCACGCCGTCGGCGCTTTGGACGCCGCGCGATGGTGTGATCTGTGAATGATCATGGCCGGCATCGATTGCTTGCGCCTTAGGCAGATAACATCCAATGCAATTCGGCCCGCGGCGGCAGCCGGCCGTCACATGACAAGACTGGCATTTTTCGCGATACCCGGAGATTCGCTCACGTGGAGTTGAATGCGGATCGTGACATGTGCCGCACCACATCTTGTCTCCGGACGCTTGTTTGCAGCGGCTCGCGTTCATGCCTTCGACATGACTTGTGCTCCGAAGCGCGGGCCCTTCCGGATCGTCGTAGACGAAATACGCTACGTACTCATCAAGGAGCCTGAGCTATCGGAAACTGTACCTGTGATGGCCGCGATCGCTTTGCGTAAAAGCGCACAGAGCGCCTAGTTTATGGCTGCCACGACGAGCGGCAAATTTGAAATTTCTGAGCTTGGTAGGGATGGCAGGCGGGCGGTAACCGACTGCTGGGCGACTGTGTAGGGCGCAGGAATCTTCGGTCTCGGCTCGCTGTGGTTCAGTTATAGAGATCGCGTTTCCCGGTCGATTCGCGTCCGGCTCATCCATTTCTTGCGGAACACAAATCACTTCCGCGCTCTCGACAGTCCTATGAGCGCGACAGGAACCTGTTCTTGGGGGCGTTCAAGATGGAGACAGCGCGTCGGCGTCGAGGCGGTAGTTTGCAATCTCTGTACCCAACTGGCGAGGGCGTACGTCCAAAAGGCCAACATGTGGGGTTAGTTGGATTTGCAAAGAAGGCTTCTCACCCCCCTGAATTGGCGGTACACTTAAAGTGGTTCCGCGTGTCATTTCCAGGTGTGATCGAGGACCGGTGGTCGTCATGAAAGCAAAATCTCTCTTTGTTGTGATTCCGGTTGCCGGAACGCTGATGCTCAGCGGTTTATACGCAGCCGACAAAAAAGCTGCCCCTCAGCAAGCCCGCGAAACGGTCGCCAAGCCATTGACCGAGAAGCAGAAACGGAAGCAGGAAGAAAAGCTCCGCAAAGAGCTCGAAGGTCCCTATCGAAAGTGGCTGAACGAGGACGTCGGCTACATCATTACCGACGAAGAGCGGCAGACACTCAAACGCCTCGCCACCGACGACGAGAAACAGAGCTTTATCGAATCATTTTGGCTTCGACGCGACCCGACGCCTGATTCCGCAGAGAACGAGTACAAGGAAGAGCACTATCGCCGAATCGCTTACGCCAACGAGCGGTACGCGTCCGGTATCCCGGGCTGGAAGACGGATCGCGGCCGCATCTATATAACGTTCGGCCCCCCGGCCGAAATCGAATCGCATCCGTCTGGCGGATCGTATCAGCGTCCGATCGAAGAAGGCGGCGGTACGACATCGACGTTCCCGTTCGAGATCTGGCGGTATCGCTGGCTTGAGGGAATTGGAAACGATGTCATGATCGAGTTTGTCGATCCTACAATGACCGGCGAGTATCGGATGACGATGGACCCGTCTGAAAAGGACGCCCTCTTAATGGTACCCGGAGCGGGTCTGACCATGATGGAACAAATGGGCATGGCCAACAAGGCGGATCGTTTTACCCGCACTGACGGAACCCGGCTCGGAACCGGGAATGCCCCGCTTCCAATGCGTATGAACCAGTTCGAGAGACTGAATCAATACGCAATGCTGCAAAAGCCGCCGCAGATTAAGTTTAAGGATCTTGAAGCAGCCGTAAATTCCACGATCAAGTTCAATCTTCTCCCGATGCGAGCGCGCGCTGACTTCATGCGCGTTACAAACTCCAGCGTCATGACCAACATCACGCTGCAGTTCGACCGTCGTGAGTTGCAGTTCCAGGATAAAGAGGGTGTTTCGAAGGCCGTTGTAAATATTTACGCCCGCATTACGTCGATGTCCCGCCGCCCCATCAATATCTTTGAGGATGTCGTCAGCGTCGAAGCGCCTACGGCACAGCTAGGGGAATCGGTAAATGGTGTCAGCGTATATCAAAAGTCAGTTCCGCTCCCCCCGGGAATGTTCCGGTTGAACGTGGTTGCCAAGGACGTCGTCTCGGGCAACATGAACAACTACGAGATGGCGCTAAACGTTCCCCATTTTGACGATGAAAAACTGGCCTCAAGCACACTAGTTGTGGCTGACTTGATCGAAAAAGTGCCGACAAAGAGCATCGGTACCGGCCCGTTTGTGATCGGAAGTTCGAAGGTGCGCCCGCGTCTCTCTGAGCAATTTAAGCGCGACGAGAAAATGGGGATCTACGTTCAACTCTATAACTTTGAGCCTGA
>DASQLD010000336.1:0-9907 GCA_035630195.1 Bryobacteraceae bacterium | reverse complement strand
AAGAGCCGCCCACTCTGATTCTGTCATTCAGGAATCGCGCGGAGATTCACGCGAACGGACTTCTCTTCAAGGCGTACTCCATCGCTTCGTTCGGCACAACATACTTACTATAGGCTCCGTTGCCTTTGTAACCCAGATCCTTCATACCGATTGCGCTTGTATAGAAAGCGTCCACCGTCATCTTGCGGACCCAGTCAAAGAACACGATCCCCGGCCCTAAGTCTTGCGGCCTGTGCACCGTATATCCACTGAAATCTTTGTAAGTGGCGGACTTTTCGTAGACAAGCTCTTCGGTCCTGCGAGCAGCTTCAACATTGCCGGCTTTCACAAGGACATCGAGTATCGCAGTCTGCTGCTCAGGCGTAGCGTTCCCAAACGTGGTCTGATAACGCTTTCGCATCTCTGCGTCCAGCCAGGCGAGTCCCCCGTGAAAGATATCTGCCAGAGCCTCGTTTTGGCTGGAGAGAACGTCGATGAATTCCGGCGCTCCCGCATCTAACCCGCTACCCGAGACGTCGTCTTTCGGAACGATGATTTCCGCCAAACGCTGCAATGTTTTGAATTCTGCCGGCTGGAACGCTTTTACCTTGTAGGGACCCTTCGCCTTCTCAGCGGCGGTCTCAGTATGAACGTGCTGCGCGGCGTCAAGATCGAGGACGCCTATCGAAGTGATTGCGAGTGCCAATCGCCTGATCATCGAACGGCGATCTATCGCTTCCACTGGTACGAAAGCCGGAATCGAATTAGACATTGCCTTTCCTCATCTCGTCAGCCATATAGTCACAAGCGCGCCATGCCAGGGCGTTGATCGTCAGAGTCGGGTTTTTGTCCGGATTAGACACAAAACTTGCGCCGTCCATGACAAAAAGATTCTTGACGTCGTGGGCCTGGCAATAGCCATTCAGAACAGAATTCTTATTGGACGTTCCCATACGGGCGCCGCCCACCTCATGAATAATCGTTCCCGGAATCGAAATGCCATCGGCCTCGCGCTGCGCTGCGCTCAATCCTGACACGCGGCCACCCATCGTGGTGATGATATCCGCGAACGTTTTCTCCATATGGCGAGCTTGTTTCCACTCATAGTCGGTCCACTTGAAATGGAAACGCAACACGGGTATACCCCACCTGTCTACGACTGTCGGGTCCAACTCGCAGTACGAGTGGATATTCGGAATCATCTCGCCCCGACCCGCGAATCCGATGCTGGCGCCATAGCCTTCCCGGATCTTCTTCTTCATCTCGGCCCCGTATCCGAGTCGCCTGGCCGCGCCGTGGTACGAACCGATCCCGGGCATACCATAGCCGCCGCCAATT
Organism: Bryobacteraceae bacterium; assembly: GCA_035630195.1. Lineage (GTDB taxonomy): Bacteria > Acidobacteriota > Terriglobia > Bryobacterales > Bryobacteraceae > DASQDN01. Next base: position 8,590 of record DASQLD010000336.1, on the reverse strand, counting down.
TCGATGTGATAGCCGCGCGGGAAGTCTAATTTGTTGTGCTTGTCCCACAGCCACCATGGCATAAAGAGGTGAGCTCCGCCGTAGCCATCCGTGTCGTAGCGCGGCATGCCTTCAAGCGCTGGAACATAGCCCGAAAGGCCAAACCCGACGGTATCCATCAAGTAGCGTCCTAGAAGCCCGGATCCGTTGCCCAGTCCGTTGGGAAACTCTTTGGTTTTGGAATTGAGTAGAATACGCGTGGACTCACATGCGCTCGCAGCTAGAATTACGGCCTTGGCGTAAATTGTCTTCTCCGTGCGGGTCCTCTTGTCGATGTAGAGAATGCCCTTCGCCTTCCCATTCGCGTCCATGATGACTTCGCGCGCCATGGCGAGGTCCAACACTTTGAGGCGGCCGGTCTTCATCGCTGGAAAGACCTGCACCTGCGACGAACTATAAGCCGACGCCGTTAAGCAACCGCGTCCGCACTGACCGCAGTAGTGGCACGGAGCGCGGCCATTCAAAGGCTTCGTGATGACAGCGCGCCGATTTGCGATGCATATGATGCCGAGCTTGTCACAGGATTTCTTGACAAGCATCTCGTGTACCTTGGGCGGAGGAGCTGAGTGGAACTTGCCGTCGGGACACGAAGCTACGTTTTCCTGTGTCCCGCAAACGCCAATGAACTCTTCGGCCTTGTCGTAGTACGGCGCTATGTCCTGATACGAGATCGGCCAGTTAAAACCTAAGCCGTCCTTGTCATATGGCTTGAAATCATATTCGGCGAATCGGAAGGACATACGACCATAGTGGTTCGTCCTGCCACCGAGGATTCGCGAACGGAACCATTGAAATTGGCTCCCTTCGCCAACCGTATACGGCTCACCCTCGAGTTGCCAACCACCGCTCGTCGTGGAAAAAAAGCCAAAAGACTTACCTTTTCCGAAGTAAGCGGCTCCACCTTCCTCTGCGCCGCGATGATCGTAATTGTACGGCCACTTGTGTTCCTTGAATTCGGTTTTCACATCCAACATCGGTCCGGCCTCAAGGAGCGCCACGCGCATGCCTTTTGCGATAAGAACCTGGACGGCTGTGCCACCGCCTGCGCCAGACCCGACAACTACGGCGTCGAACGTTTCAAGATTCCGTGGATTTTGAGCCATCTAACTTATCCTAGTAACAGTGTATCCGTCGACGAAGATGATAACTCTTTATGATTCCACGTTGCTATGTCGACCTTCTACAAAGATGTGACTAACGTTGTCTTCGCCAGTTCCACCGAGCCGAACCTTACCACCTGCTACCCGTAAATCTAAGTGAACAAAAGCCTGATCCTCGTCCGCCAATGCCGGGCTTCCGAACGGGTAATTGTCCCTATATTCATAGTTCACCGTTACCGCTTGCCATGCTTGGCTCACACTCCTAAACTTTCCAAATGTAGTCAAACTCCCAAGTACACTGTATAGATAAGTTAGTTTCAGTTGAGGAATTAAGTCTACGTGGCTCAGAGAATGTCCAGGCGAAGGAAGACCCCGCACATCTCTTCTAATGAAGATGCCACGTCGACTTGCGCCCCCACTCTACCGGCGGAATTGCATTTCGCTTCGAAGGCGTCCTTTCTTGGCGCCATCGCGCTCATCGCACTCATTGTTGGATTCACTCTTTACGGTCCAGCTCTTAGCGGACCGTTCCTCTTCGACGATTTCGGCTTGCCATTCTACTTGCCGTCTTTTGCCGACAATCCGCTCGGGGCTTGGCTGTCGGGAGTTCGGCCCGTCTTGATGTTGACTTATTGGATCAACTTTCAGATGTCGGCGCGCGAGCCATGGACGTATCATGCACTGAATGTTGTCATTCATGCGGTGAACTCCGTCCTGGTGTTCATGTTGTTGCTGCGGATTCTTCGATTGCAATCGATTGAATCGCGCAGGGCGATTCTTTGTGCCGCGGTCGGATGTTCGATATTCCTGATTCATCCAATCCAAACGGAAGCCGTAGCCTACATTGCCGGAAGATCGGAACTGATTTGCGGCTTTTTCAGCCTGGCCGCTCTCGTGGTCTACACAGGAGTGGGGGACTTGACGGCACGACGCGCCTTCGCCGTGTTGGCACTCTACTGCCTGGCTGTGCTTTCGAAAGAGCAGGCTGTGGTGCTAGCTGGGGTTTTCTTAGTTATCGACACGGTCTTCCGCCGGCGGAGTCTGCGAGAAGCGCTAAACCGTGGGGTATGGCTCTACGCGCCCATCGCAATCGTAGGAGTTTTCGCAACCTTGGCCATCGTGGGGCTACTTGCGCGATCGTCGACCGCTGGATTTAGTGTTCCTGGCATTCAGTGGTACGAGTACCTGTTTACGCAGTTCCGGGTCTGGCTGCTTTACCTAGGACTGGCCATTCTGCCATTCCGTCAGAATGCAGATTATGACATCGCAATATCCCGCAGCCTGGCTGATCAGGGTTCAGCCGTGGCTTTGGCGGTGCTGTGCCTTGGGGCATTAGTGATCTGGCAACAGCGCAAGCGTCTTCCGATCCTCTTGGCAGGCGCTCTCATGTTCGCGATCTTGCTGATTCCAGCTTCTTCGGTGATTCCACTCCAGGACGTCGCAGCCGAGCGTCGGATGTACCTTCCGCTCGTCGGTCTTTTGCTCATACTGATTCAGATGCTTGCGCGATGGAGCCTGAGCAGCATGGTGACAACGGGACTTGTCGCATACGCGTTGACATGCTGTGCGTTGACCTACGAACGCGCAAAGGTCTGGGGCAGCGATATTGCCTTCTGGGAAGACGCCACCCAGGCCTCACCCGGCAAATCGCGGGGATATACGCATCTGGCATACGCCTACATACGCTCGCATCGGTGTACGGATGCGATCAAGTTGACTGAACGTGCTCCGGAAGAAGCTCGCAAGACTCCTGAGCTGCTGGGGATGCAGGGGCATGCCTACGCGTGCGAATCGAGGGTAAAGGAAGCGGTCGAAGCGTTCGAGCGCGTCGTCTTGATAGGACCAGGGGTCGGACGCTATCTCGCGCTTGCTTCCAGCTATCGGCGCGCAGGCCGTGTATCAGACGCTGAGGCAGCCGAGCAGCAAGCGATGAAACTGACTCCGCGCACTCACTATGACGTCACGATGCTCGAGACGTTCAAAGGCTCAATTGGGCAATCGCGATCACGTTCCGCTCCGTTCGGAACCGTCCGTTCCGGAAACTGAAGCCTCTTCATCTCGGCAGTGAGCGCACGGAAGGCTATGTCCGATGAAGTTTTCCCGCCCCTGGGATGTGGTTACCCAGGATCTGTTCTGAAAAGGTGGCTGATGCCGAACGTGTTGATTATGCCCGCATTCGAGTTCGGCCACCCAATGGCGTTCTTCGTCCTGATGAAAGCCGGAGATCCTACGCAACATTAATCCACTACGATTCCCCCGGAGTCTACTTCGACATTCACGGTCGGTCCACCGCCACGGAACTTGCCGCTTGCTTTGTGCCGTGAGACGTTTGAGCCCGAATCGAGCGAAGGCGCCGAAACGCGGCCGCTAGACGATGAGAGCCACAAATCGTATCCTCCGGTCCGCGCCAGTCGGAGTTGAGCTCCCCCGGAATCGGCGCGTGCTCGGATGACCGCAGCCTTGGTCCGTTCAACACGAATCCCACCGGAATCCGTTGCGACATCGACAGGTCCGGACACGCTGATTGCTTCGATCCCACCTGAATCGGCGCGCGCGAAAACCGAATCTTGTACGTCGCGGATCCGTATGCCGCCGGAGTCGGTCCGGCAGTCAACAGGACCCTTGATCCCTTCCACGCGAATTCCTCCGGAATCCGCCTGAGCGCGAACCCGGCTATCGGCTGGAGCCTGGATCTCCAGTCGCATCGAGATGCCTTTCATTAGCGATACGTCTGACACATGTCCGATTCGAATCCGATTACCTGACTGTTCGATCGGTGGATTGCTCTCTATGCGGCGAATCCGATCCTCGACATTCGAGTTGAGAAGCCATCCGCGTTGTGCCTTCAAGATCGCTCGCACTTTTATAACGCCTGCCGGTCCGGCGCTAACTGAGATTCCTCCTGAATCCGTGCTCAAGTCCAGTTCGGCGCCGCCGGAAACGTTAAGGGACCGAACGAATTCTCCTTGCGTCTCTTGCCCGCATACTGCAGCCGCCGACAACAGAATGGAAGCCAAAGCCGAATAAGCCTTCATGTTTTCCAGTCCTTCTCTGGTATACCCTCAGTACGCTCGGCGGACCGCGAAAGTTCCTCGAATTGAAGTTGTCTCAGAATAGCTATCTGCTCCATCGTCCTGGCGGTCACACGATTGCACCGTTGGTTGCCAAAAGCAAACGATGAACCGATTGACTCCCCAAGGCTATGCTCGAGTCGTGCCCGCAGCAGCCGCCGCGCGCGATGCAATCGCGTCTTGACGGTATCTTCTGATATTCCGAGACAGTCCGCTGCTTCCGCGCCGGTGAGTTCCTCGATATCACGCAAGACGAAAACGCTCCGATACAAGGGAGGAATTGAATCAACTGCCGATTCGATCGTGGCATGCAATTCCCTACTGTAGGCGATGCGCTCCGGATCTCCGGTTGTGCTTACGGTACTCGGCATATCCTCCATCCGCTTGCGCCGCCGTAGACGCCCCAGCGCCTCATAGACGGCAATCTTTGTCAACCACGTGGATACCATCGCATTGCCGGCAAACTGGTCAAGGTGCGCGAAGGCGCGAACGTACGCTTCCTGCATCGCATCCTCCGTTTCTGCTTCGTCTTTTAGAATCGCTCGAACCGCGCGATATAGCCGTTGATTATGCCGGCGTATCAGCAGTTCGAACAGTGTCGTCTCACCTTCGATCACCCGCCGGACAATGTCTTCGTCGGTCAGCGCCGGGCTAGCTTCCTGGATCATCGGAGCGCACTCGATTCCCACGCTTCAACAGAGTCAGTCGGTATCAAAAGGTTCCCGAAAATCTTCTCTGTCACCTTCCAAGCCCGCTGTCACTCAGTTCGGCAGAGGTCAAATATGAGACGTTCTGATCGCTCTACAAACTCGATTGTAAACATTCCGTCTGCTGTACTGAGATACGCGGTTGCTGCAGCCGTGGTCATCACCGTTGTCGCTGCTCTCTCCGGTGATTCCACCGAAGCGGACAAAAACCTGAAAGGGCACGACGCGGCCATTCGAGACTACGCAGCTCGCCTGGTTCAGGACGGCCGTCAGATCTTTCGTCACGACACGTTCGGTAGCGAGGCGTTCTGGGGCGGGAGGCTCCGATTGCACGAAACCGTTGCTGGCCTGAGCCCACGAGCCGCTTTGTCACTCGGATTGAAAGTGGACGCTGAGGCGCTGCCGGAGAAGCTTGTCGAGTCCGTCAGAATGGGCGCCGTCAACTTGGATGACCCCGCCACAACCTTAGCGTTGCTCAAGCTCAATGCGGTAATCGGCGTGAAGGGTTTCTTTTCCAATGATGGAAAGCTGAGTTCTGTTGGTATTGAATGCGCGCTCTGCCACTCGACTGTCGATCGTTCCTTCTCGACGGCCGCCATCCCTACGGGCAACATAGGTATGCGTCTGGACGGTTGGCCGGCTCGCGACCTCAACGTGGGGGCAATTATGGCTTCGGCGCCTACTGTCAAGCCATTTGCAGATCTGCTGGGCGTGGATGAGCCAACTGTCCGCAGAGTGCTTCTCAGCTGGGGTCCCGGTAAGTTCGATGCGGAGTTAATCCTGGATGGGAAGGCTTTCCGGCCTGACGGCAAGCCGGCAGCTACGTTGCTGCCCGCCGCCTTCGGCCTGGCAGGAATTAGCCAGCACACATACACCGGCTGGGGAGGAGTCTCGCATTGGAATGCCTTCGTAGCTAATCTCGAGATGGGCGGCAGCGGTACATTCTGGGACCCACGCCTGAATGTCGCTTCGCAGTTTCCGATCGCGGCAAGAGCGGGTTTCGGGAATGTTCGACCCCAGAAAGACCTGATCACCGCGAAATTGCCTGCGCTGCAAGCATATCAACTTGCCATTCCCGCTCCCACACTGGAACGCAATCCGTTCGCTCGCTCAACAAAGCGCGGTGAGGAATTGTTTAACGGGAAGGCGCGCTGCGCTACATGTCATGTTCCACCGATCTACACCGAACCCGGTTGGAACATGCACACGCCCTCCGAGGTCGGCATTGATGACTTCCAGGCAAACCGTTCGCCGGATCGCAAGTATCGCACAACTCCACTCAAAGGGATGATTGCGAAACAAAAGGGTGGTTTCTATCATGATGGTCGCTTTCCCACGCTGGCAGATGTGGTCAATCATTATGACTCATTCTTCGGTCTTCAACTCACAGATGAGCAGAAGCGTGAGCTGATCGAGTTTGTTCAATCGCTTTGACCGGCTTCCGGAGCGACAATACAGTTCAGTGATTGGCGCTCGCGTACGCTTTCGCTTCCACGGCGAACTGAATGACTTTCTTCCAACAGACCGACGGAACATCGAATTCGAATCGCCGGCAGGGATCACCGACACCATAAAGCACGTCATCGAGTCGCTGGGTGTACCCCATACCGAGTTCGACCGGATCCTCGTCAACGGCCACCCACGCCTGTCTTCTGAGCAGCTGCAGGACGGAGATATCGTTGAGGTCTTTCCGTACGTGCTGCCTGTCGTATTGAATGATCCACGGTTTGTACTCGACGGACATCTGGGCCGTTTGGCAGCCTACCTCAGAATGCTTGGCTTCGACACGTGGTACGACAATACCGCCGATGATGTTTTACTCGCGGCCGTATCAGACCGGGAACATCGCGTACTACTCACACGCGACATCGGGCTGCTGAAACGACGCGAAGTTAAAAGTGGGTATTGCGTTCGTAGCGATCAGCCGCACGATCAGTTGCGCGAGGTAGTGCGCCGTTTCGCGCTTCAGGCGTACTTTGCTCCGTTCGCTCGCTGCATGGATTGTAATGGCACACTTCATTCGGTATCGAAGGAGGAAGTAATAGATCTATTGCCGCCTCACACGCGGGAGACTAAGGACAACTTCAGCCGTTGCGCAGCCTGTCATAAGGTGTTTTGGCGCGGCTCGCACCACGCTCAAATGCTCGAATGGGTGCAACAGTTGATGCGGTCCTAGGAATGCGATGTTAAACTGCAGGTATGGACAGGTCCGCCGTGCCATGTCAACGTTTGTTGACCGCGGTTTTCGCTGTCGTTTTCGTACTGCTGATCGCGCTCGTAGCTCCATCGATCGCCATCGATGAAGGGATCAGAAGCTTCGGGCGTCCGCTACTGCAAGCCTCCTGTTCTAAGCAAATTGGCTGCATCCATGTTCTTTCGGTAGCGATCATGCTGCTGATTGAGACCGTCACGACAACTCCTCGCATCGTGACGAGTGAGCCCGTCAGGTTGCAGGAATTCAGCCGTTTCGCCATCATCCGGCCCAACCGCCTGGGCAGCCGGGCTCCACCCGCCTTCTCTCTGTTCTCCTAGTTTCAATTGGCGTTTTCTTTCCCGACGCGTCCCGCCGCGTCTGCATCATTGGAAAAAGGGTGAACGATGAACACGATGAGCTTGCGCGTGAAGTTGATTCTTATAACTTCTGGAATAATCCTCACACTGTTCGGGGTGTCGGAGTGGCTGAGTTACCGACAGACCTCGGCTCTCCTCGAACAGCATGAAAATATCCTCATAGCAACCGCTGACCACTCGCTGGCATTAGCCAAACTGCAGGAGACCAGGGAGAAGATGTTCTCCCACGTAACTACGATGCGCATCCTGCATGCCGCCATCACTCTTCTAGCTGCCGTTGTTGCGCTTAATTATGCCTGGTATCGAGTAATCTATGGTCCCATCCGCCACTTGTTGTCCCAGATAAACATCATGGGTCGAGGGACATGGAACGCGGCCATCAACATCAAGGGAACCGGTGAGATCGCGGAACTCGCAACCGCGTTCAATCACCTGGGTGAGCAACTGACAGAGACGATGCGATACGTTAACACATCGTCCCAACTCTCAGCGTTCGCCCTTGTGGGGAACCGCCTTGTACGACAGATCGGTATCGCTCGAGGTCAGATCGTCACAGCAATAAATCTCCTGCAGAAGTCTGAGCGCTCGAATAAAGCCAAGACAGACGGTGTGCTCGAAGCTCTGGAAGGAGCAAACTCCAGCCTCGGAAGTGTCGAACGGCATTTCGAGACCGCCTTCGAACGCCAGTTTGAGAAAGTGTCTGCAGAGTTCCGTGACGGCGGGCCTGAGAAAACTCTCGGTACCGCGCTGGCGCCGCCCAAGGTCATTTCGTCCAGTCGCGTGTTCGGCTGACGCAGTACACTCTGTATACTGCATCTTAATGTACATGACGCTTCATCCCGGAGTTCGCGTCGCTATCCTGGTGTTGGCCTGTCTTCAGGCAGTCTTTGGCCAAGCGCCTCCGGCTGCTCACACGGACTTCTTTGAGAAAAGCGTTCGGCCAATCCTGGCGAATAAATGCCAGGGATGTCACAACCCAAAATCGCGAACCGCCGGACTGGATCTGACGACCGCTGCAGGCCTCCGAAAGGGAGCAGATACGGGTCCGGTCATCATCACCGGCGATGTTGAAAACAGCAGACTACTGGAGGTCATCGGTTAC
>DASQLD010000335.1:0-8182 GCA_035630195.1 Bryobacteraceae bacterium | reverse complement strand
ATTGCCTGAAGGAACTCGGGGACTACGGGGCAGGCCGCGGTGTCGAAATCTGGATGGAGGTGCACGGAGCACTAACCCAGGACCCGCCGGTTTCGGCAGCCATTATGAAAGCGGCGCGTCACGATTCCGTCGGTGTCTGTTGGAATTCGAATCCCACCGACCTTGTGAACGGTAGTGTCAAACCGAGCTTCGACCTTCTGCGTCCGTGGATCAAGAACGTTCACATTAACGAACTCGCGAACGACGAATACCCTTGGCGCGAACTCTTCACACTTCTTCGACGTTCGCGCTATGAGAGGTATTGCCTCTGCGAGGCTGCCGAGAGCAAGGAGCCCGAGAGATTCCTGCGCTGGTATCGCGCCCTGTGGGTGGAGTTATCGCGAGCATGAAGCGAGCGATACTTCCGCTCGTCTATGCGGTTTGTCTTACGGCTGCAGTTCCGACACCGGAGTCCCATTTCGGCCATCCGATGGGAGTAGACAGAAAGCTGCTCGATTGGTCGAAAGTCGTTTCTTATTTCCAGCTTCTAGCCCAAAACTCCGACCGGATCCGATTCGACGAACTTGGGAAAACGACAGAGGGCAGGCCATTTATAGCAGCTACAATTGCTGCGCCGGAAACGCTTCGCAATCTCGACAAGTATCGTGAGATTCAAGCGAAACTTGCTGACCCGCGCACGATTGACGATGCGCAGGCCGCCAAGCTGAGCGCCGAAGGCAAGACCGTGGTTCTCATCACCTGTTCGATTCACTCGACGGAAGTCGCCTCGACGATGACCGCCGTCGAGTTCGCTTATAAGCTGCTGACCGACGACAAACCGAAGTTTCAGACGATCTTGCAGAACACGATTTTTTTGTTGGTCCCGTCTCTGAACCCCGATGGAGTTGATCTTGTCACGCAGTGGTACCGCAAGACCTTGGGGACTGCGCATGAAGGCGTCGGCCCTCCGGAGTTGTATCAGAAGTATGTCGGTCACGACAATAATCGCGACTGGTATATGTTTTCGCAGGCGGAAACTCGAATTGCGATTTCAAAGCTACACAACGTATGGCATCCACACATCGTGTACGACGTGCATCAACAAGGTTCCTATTCCTCGCGCATGTTTGTTCCGCCATGGATGGATCCCATCGATCCCAATATTGACCCGATCATTGCGCAGCTATGCAACGCTATTGGCAGCGGCATGGCGTCAGATCTGACGGCTGCAGGAAAGACCGGCGTGGCGATTAACGCAATGTACGATTTTTGGACACCTGGCCGCCACTATCAGTCCTATCACGGGGGAGCCCGCATTCTTAGCGAATCAGCAAGCGCGCGGCTCGCTACACCCATCCGAGTGCGGCCTGAAGAATTGAACCAGGTTGCCGCCGGTTACAGCCCTCGTGAGCGCAGTTGGAACCACCTGGAACCTTGGGGAGGCGGTGAGTGGCGTCTGCGGGATATTATGGACGACCAGCTCATCGCGTTCGAATCCTGTCTGTTTCAGGCTGCGGTTCGCCGAGAAGATCTGCTGAAGGGCTTTTACCAGATTGGGAAACGAGCTGTTCAAAGGACCATCCCATCTGCATTTGTGATCCCGGCCGCACAGCGCGATCCAGGCGCCGCTCGCAAGCTTCTGGAGACCCTCTCATTCGGTCAGGTTGAGATTGACCGCGCAGCCCAGCCATTTACAGCAGGTGGAAAACAATACGCTGCTGGCTCCTACATTATTCGGCTGCAGCAGCCATACAGCTCCTTTGCCAAGACGTTGCTCGAACGGCAAAACTATCCAGATCTTCGCCAGTATCCCGGAGGACCGCCCAAGCGTCCGTACGACGTCACGGCGCACACGCTCCCAATGTTAATGGGTGTCGCGGTCGATACGATTCCCAGAGCATTTTCGGCAGAAGGCATACGCGCAGATCAATTTGTGTTTACGAGTGTGTCGCATGGGAATGCCCTTTCCGGCTCCGATACCGACTCGTGGCGAATGTTGAACCGCAGTCTGCAAGCGGGCCGCCGTGTCTGGCGAAATATGACAACGGGCGATTTCTATCTCGATGCGGCTCCGGCAGGCGTCGACGCGCGGGCAGTGCGCCAGCCGCGAATTGGCGTCTATAAGAGCTTTGTACCCACCATGGACGAAGGCTGGACACGCTGGATTCTGGAGCAGTTCGGGTTTAAATACACCAGCGTGGTTAATAGCGACCTATCCCATGCCAATCTACGGGAACGGTTCGATGTAATTGTCTTTCCAAGCCAGCGATCTGAGGCGATTCATCAGGGTCATAAGCAGGGATCGATGCCGGAAGAGTTCACCGGGGGCCTGGGCGAAGTGGGAGCCGAAGCTCTGAAGCAGTTTGCCGCCAAGGGTGGTGCGCTTATCTTTCTGAACGATTCCTCAGATTACGCGCTCGACTATCTTGGGGCCGGCGTGAAGGATACGCTAAAGGGTATTTCGAATCGCGAATTTTATGCTCCGGGCTCATTGCTAAGTGTGAAGCTCGAACTTCACCCACTTACTCTCGGGCTTCCGAAAGAGATCGCGGTCTGGTTTGAGAATGGACCTGCCTTTGAAATTACGGGGCGCGAGCGGGCAATTGCTGTCTATCCGGAGAATCACGTGTTGGCGTCGGGATGGCTGCTTGGGGAAAAGCATCTGGTGCGGAGAGCAGCCATCGTCGATGTGCCAGTCGGCGCGGGTCACATCATTCTCTTTGGGACGCGACCGCAGTATCGTGCCCAGAGTTACCAGGCCTTCAAGTTGTTTTTCAACTCACTGCTGTATTTTGAGTAAAACGGCATCCCGTACACTCCACGCATATGCCCCGAGAGACATTGGCCGGCGAAGTCGGAAAGACACTCGGTGGATATATAGTCGCGCAAGTCAAAATCGCCGCGCTTCTTTCGTGTCTCTATGCGATCGGGTACGCCATATCGGGAGTTCCCTTCTGGCTATTCTTCGGCCTGCTGTGTGGACTACTCAATCTTATCCCGATAGTCGGATCTCTCATCGGACTTGCATTTACAGCTTTTGCGGTCCTCGTAAAGGGTGGCGGATTGTGGAACTACGCGGGTATCTTGATCACATTCGTCATCGTGCAGGGACTCGAAGGATTTTGGTTGAGTCCCCGCGTTCTAGGCAAAGGTGTTGGCCTTTCGCCGCTCTACGTTTTCCTCGCGGTCTTGCTGGGAGGAGCGATGTTCGGTCCGATAGGCTTGCTTTTGGCGGTACCGGTACTGGCAGTCATTGGAGTCTTGTGGCGCCACGCCGTCAAACGGCGAACCACCGCTTAGCGAGCTCTTCCGCGTTACTCTTCAAGTCGACCAGTTCGCTGCCCTTCTCTTCGTCGTCATCAAAGAAAAACGCCATCACGCCTTGAGGCGTCGGACGAAGCTCCAGGCGTTTTTCTTTCGCCTGCAAGCGTAGCGTGCTTCCTAACCAGGTGGGCTGCACCTTCGTCCGCTGTGAGAACCCGATGGCGGTCGCGTGGCTGAGTAACTCCTGCGCAAATCCGCCAGTCTTTAACTCCTCAGCGTAAGGCGCCGCAGCTAACGCCTTGGCCTTCTCCGATTCGCGATGTTGCCTGTCGCGTTGAAGATCTACATTGCGTTCCTGGCTGTTTTCAAGGTTCTTGAGGTTGCTTTCGAGGCTGTCTAGATAACTCATAAAACGTCAAAGCCAGGCGCTTGCCTGGCCTTTTTCTTGAGTATAGCAGCGCCGTTTTACCATGAGGGAATGCTGTTTGATTTTACCGGCAAAACGGCGGTTGTGACGGGAGGAGCCAATGGAATCGGGCTGGCAACTTCCCGCCTTTTGGCCGCTTCCCACGCCGACGTCTGGGTCATCGATGTGGATGATGCGCATCCTCTAGAACGCGCCGCCGGGTTCGGCGCGCATGGCACTGTAGCGGACGTAACCAATCGTGAGTCGCTCGAAGCCGCGTTCGATCAGGCGGGTGAGGATCTCGACATTGTCGTCGCATGTGCCGGCGTTGTAAATGAAGCGAGCGTGGTAGAAACCAAAGTGTCGGATTGGGAGCGCATCATTGCCGTCAATCTTACCGGCGTCTTCCACACGGTACAAATCGCTGCGCAAAGGATGATCAAACGCGGCAAAGGGTGCATTGTGATCACGGCATCGACGAACTCCTTCGATGGAGAAGCGCAACTAATGGCGTACAACGCCAGCAAAGCGGGACTGATAGGAATCATGCACACTGCGGCTAATGAACTCGGTCCGCACCAGGTAAGGATCAACGCGGTTTGTCCGGGACTGATCCGAACTCGCCTTACTGAAGATAAATTTGCCGACCTGAGCGCCATGCGTGAGTATTTTCGCGATATCCCACTCGGCCGAAGCGGAGCGCCGGCAGAAGTCGCGACCGCAATTGCATTTCTTGCCTCCGACGCTGCCTCGTTCATCACGGGAACGTCTCTATACGTCGACGGCGGTCAGATGGCAACAAAGTACGGCACATGGACCGAGGAACGCGCAGACTTTTTCGGCGATCGCTGGTGGCTTAAGTAGCCTATCGAGCAAACACCAGGACACTGTTGGCCGGCAGCGCTAGCGAAGCCGAATGCGGGAGTTCATGCAAAGGCGCGTCGCCAACAAACACGCGACCTCCATTGCCTGTCACATTGGGGTTGACCCAATTCTCATAGACATCGCTATTAAAAACTTCGTTCCACTCTCCTCCGACTGGAAAGCCAATGCGATAATCGAACCGGTTGAAGGGCGACAAATGCACGACCACTACGACATCGCGACCTTCTCCTTCAACCCATCGTTGAAATGCGAGTACGCGATCTCCGTCATGGGCGTGGATCACACGAAATCCTTGGCCGCGCAGAGCTGGATAACGCCAGCGCAGATTCACTAGTTCGCTTGTGAAACGCAGATGATCCAACATCTGTTGGTCGTTATTATCGATTCCGGCCCAGTGCAGCAGAAGAGCCTGATGGAATTTGAAGTTGTCCGACCATTGCTTGTCCTCGAGAAATTCCTGACCCATAAACACCATAGGAATGCCGGGCGCCGTCAAACCAATAGCCGTTGCAACCCGCGCGCGGCTACGTCCGAACCATGATCTCGGATCGTCCGGATGCCCTAGACGAGCTACGCGTTGCTCGCGGCCTTGATATACGATGTCGTGATTTTCGGGTCCTTGAACAAAACGCCAATGATCTGGGAAGCCTTCCGGCCACATGCTCCGACCGAGATTCGTCATATTCAGCGGCCGCTCATCGGGATGGCTTGCATTTGCAATCACGTCTCGAATGGCGATGCGAAGACCGTCCGTCAGCGTTGTGTCGAATCCGGCTCCCCCCTCTTCGACAGGTTTCACGATGTGAGGATTGACGTTCCAGTATTCGGCCTTGCCTATAGCGCTGGGGCGGTGATGCCGTAATGTCGAAGTAAGATCCTGACAGAAGCTCCAACCGTGTGGCGCGCCATCGTGATCGATAACGCTCACTTGGTCATATCGAAACCCATCCACACGATATTCATCGAGATAGAACTTGGCGTTCTGAATCAGAAAATCGCGAACTTCCGGCTTTTCATAGTCAAAAACAAGACCACCCGCATGTCCCTTGTTCGTAAAGTACAGAGACTTGGAGTTGTCGCCGGACTGGCGGTCGAAGAAGTATATGCTTTCATCACCGAAGTCTCCGCCGGCATGGTTATAGCATGCGTCAAGAATCACTGCTAGCCCGTGGACGTGGCACAAGTCAATCAACGCCTTAAGCTGATTCATTTCGCCCCGCAGGTCTTCCACGGTATAGCGCGTAAGGTTTCGATCATGGAGAAGCTGGTTCACCAGCGCGACATACGCTGCAAGGTCCTCATCGTCTACCGCAAAGTCCATTTCTGGCGAAAAATAATCCGTGCCGTTGTAGCCAAGACTGAACTCAGTCTGGAACTCCTGGATCGGCATGAGTTGCACAACCGTAACCCCCAGCCGGGAAAGATGAGGGATCTTTCGGGCGACATCGAGAAACGTGCCCGCTTTGACAGGAAGATGCGGAGTGAAGAAGACGCCGACGTGGAGCTGATAGATGACAAAATCGTCGAATCGCGGTGTGACGAATCCAGTCTCATGCCACGGGAAGTCCGTCTCTCTGACGATGCATTCGCTGGGAAACGGCTTCTGCAACTCGCGCGCGTAGGGATCGCGCTTGGGACCGGCGCCCCCATCGCCGACCAGGTAAAACATATATCGATCGCGATCTTTCACGCCCGGAACAAATCCTCGCCAATGGCCGTGGTCATCCCTTGTCAGAAGACTCGCGTCATCACGTTTGCGATCATTGAAATCGCCAGTTACGTGGACCGAATGCGCATTGGGCGCCCAGACTCGGAAGGTGGCTCCGCCAGCAACAAGATTGGCGCCCATCGGAGTCTCTGGCTGGATGTGGTCAAGAGTGGCGGGCATGGTCGATTGTAGCGAAACCTGCCCGCTGCGGCGATAATGATTTATGCAAAAACTGATCGAAGGCATTCACGAGTTTCAGCGCGAGGACTTCAAACCCTTAGAAGGACTTTTCGGACAACTCGCTCACGGGCAGGATCCGGAGACGCTCTTCATCACATGCTCGGATTCGCGCATCGATCCGAACTTGTTGACGCGATCGATGCCTGGAGATCTTTTTATCCTTCGTAATGCGGGCAACATTATTCCTTCGCACGGAGCGGGCAACGGTGGTGAGGCGGCAACAATCGAATACGCGGTCACGGTGCTCGGCGTGAAGGACATCATCGTATGCGGCCATTCGCATTGTGGAGCAATGAAGGCTTTACTGCATCCGGAGAAGCTCACGAATCTGCCATCGGTGGCTTCATGGCTGAGCCACGCTGAGACGACGCGGCGCATTGTTTTGGAGAACTATTCTCATCTTGGAGAAGAAGAGTTGCTCGACGTCACGATCGAGGAGAACGTGCTAGTCCAGATTGAGCATCTCGAAACGCTGCCGTCGATCGCATCTCGCAAGCGCCGCGGCAACATCAACCTTTGGGGCTGGGTTTACAAGATCGAAACGGGCCAGGTGTTCGCCTACGATGTGAAGTCCAAGCAGTTCATCTCCATCGCGGAATACGAAATCCCAGTACCCGAAGAAGTTCGCAAGCGCAGGACGTCGGCTATCTGAATTCAGTCGTCCAAACTATCCGGAACGATTTCGATGCTCGTCTCACCGGCAGCCTTCTTCTCGAGGTACTTCTTCACCCAGGCTTCCCAGCTCTTCCCTGCTGCTGTATCGCGACCCGTAAAAGCCAGTCCGGCGATATCGGAATAACGTACCGAGATCTTGTCCGGCTTGTCTTTGGGAAATAGCCGAACGTACGAATCGTCGAGTGTCTTACCGTGGCGGCGATCGAAGATGTAGCCCTCAACTGTCGAGCCATCTTTGCGGGTAATCGTCACATCACCGCGATAATCGAACGCCTTCTCCAGCGCCATACGTAGCTCGTCCGGATCGGCCGATTGCCAGAGAGAACCTTGGAGATTTTGCCGAACACTAGCGTTCATTGTATTTGCACAAGATCAGCAGGAGCAGGTACGGTCTGTTGTAAAGCCGTTAAGGCCGCAGGATCTTTGTAATTGGAACGGAACGTCGCTTTCACCGTCGCCAGAAAGCCGTTCAGAGAGTTGAATGTGTGGTCGACTGCCGAAGCTTCGTATCCGCTATGCACCATGCAGTTGGCACACTTCGGATTGCCGGAGTTCGTTCCATACTTGGACCATTCGGTTAGTTCCATTAACTCGGCGAAGGTATCGGTGTATCCATCCTGGAGGAGATAACAGGGCTTTTGCCAGCCGAACAAATTGTAAGTCGGCATTCCCCAAGGCGTGCAGGCGTACTCCCGCAAGCCCATGAGGTACTCGAGGAAGAGCGGCGACTGATTGAAATGCCATCGAGACTTACGGTTGGAAAGCATCGCGCGGAATAACCGTCGCGTACGGTCCTTACCGAGGAAATGCTGCTGGTCGGGCGCCTTATCATAGGAGTAGCCCGGCGATAGCATCATCCCTTCCACGCCCAGATCCATCATCTCGTCAAAGAATGACCTGACACTGTTCGGATCGGCTCCGTCGAACAAGGTCGTGTTCGTCGTCACGCGAAAACCCCGGGCAATCGCGGCACGAATTCCCTCGACGGCAATCTCGTACCCGCCCTCTTTGCAGACTGAGAAATC
>DASQLD010000334.1:0-11110 GCA_035630195.1 Bryobacteraceae bacterium | reverse complement strand
AACGCAAGCAACTGAACGTCAATTCGATCGATATTTCGCCGGCATTCGGCAAGCTTTTCGACCGCGGCTTCGTGCGTCACGAATTCCTCCGTTTGAGACCCGCCGCAAGATCTCGTGTGAAAGTCTCGAGGTTTTGCTCCAACTCCGGTCCCGCGCCGCACTTCTCGATCGTTCGCACAATCGCACTGCCGACAACTACGCCATCCGTAAATTCGCCCACTTCGCTAACGTGCTCGCGCGTAGCGATTCCAAACCCCATCGCCAGTGGCAGATCCGTGACCTGACGCGTGCGCTCAATCAATGGCAATGCCGATTGAGATAACCGTTGCTGTTCTCCGGTGACACCGGTGCGCGACACGAGATAGACAAACCCGCTGGAATATTTGGCAACCAACTCAAGCCTGCGTGGAGTGCTGGTGGGAGCAGCAAGAAAGACGGTGTCGAGATTGTTTTCTCGCATGGCGCCAATGTACGGTTCGGCTTCCTCGACACTCATGTCGGTGAGCAAGCATCCATCGATCTCAGCCGCTGCCGCATCCCTCGCTAAAGCCGATAACCCGTAGCGGATAACCGGATTCATATACGTGAACAGGAGTAACGGGACGTCAGATTGCTCCCGAACCTGACGAGCAATATCGAGCACACCATGCAACGTCATCCCTGCGCAAAGCGCCCGGTCGGCAGCGCGCTGAATCACAGGCCCGTCGGCGATCGGATCTGAGAACGGAACTCCGAGCTCGATAAGGTCGACACCGCCACGTACCAGAGCGGCAACCAAGCCGGCTGTACGAGCGGGCGATGGGTCACCAGCGGTCAAGTATCCAATCAGGGCGGGGCGTTGTTCGACGGTTTTCAATCGTTCGAACAATCTGCTAATTCGTGTTGTTGGCGCGCTGCTCATCAGCAATGTCGAGTTCCTTGATGTTCTCGCGGTAGATGTCCGTATCTTTGTCACCTCGGCCGGACAAGCTGACGACGAAAATATTGTCTTTCGCTTGCGGAGCACGCCGGATAGCCTCGTGAATCGCGTGAGCCGATTCGAGCGCAGGGATAATACCCTCCGTCCGCGCCAGTAATTTGGCCGCGGCAATGGCTTCCTCATCGGTTGCTGCGCAGTATTCGGCGCGACCTTGGTCATGCAGCCACGCGTGCTCTGGGCCGACAGAAGCGTAATCGAGACCTGCTGAAACAGAATGGGTCAGCGATACCTGTCCAGCTCCATCCTGCAGCAGGTAACTGTAGGATCCGTGCAACACACCAGGCGCGCCGCCGGAGAACCTTGCGGCATGCTCGCCGAGTTTGCCGCTGCGACCGCCGGCCTCAACGCCGATTAGCTTAACCGTAGCGTCATCCAGAAAGGCGTGGAACGCTCCAATCGCATTTGACCCGCCACCGACACATGCGAGCACAGCATCCGGTAAACGCGACTCCTTTTCCATAATCTGCTGGCGCGCTTCTTCCCCAATGACACGGTGGAAGTCGCGGACCATCAGCGGATATGGATGCGCTCCCAAAGCCGATCCAAGCAGGTAATACGTATCACCGACGTTCGTTACCCAATCCCGCATGGCCTCGCTGATTGCGTCTTTGAGAGTACAGGCGCCGTTATTGACCCCAACCACGCTGGCTCCTAGCAGACGCATCCGAAAGACATTGAGACGCTGGCGACGCATGTCTTCCGAACCCATGTAGACGACACATTGCAAGCCGAAAAGCGCACACGCCGTTGCGGTAGCGACTCCGTGTTGTCCAGCGCCCGTTTCCGCGATGATTCTTTGCTTGCCCATGCGCTTGGCGAGCAGGGCTTGCCCAAGCGCATTGTTAATCTTGTGCGCGCCTGTATGCAGCAGGTCTTCGCGCTTGAGGTAGATACGAGCGCCGCCCAGAGTGTGGCTTAGCCTGCGAGCGAAGTACAAGGGAGTGGGACGACCCGCGTAATTGGCGAGCAGATCTTGCAGCTCTGCCTCGAACGCAGGGTCTTTTCGCGCGTCCAGATAGGCCTGCTCCAATTCTTCGAGCGGAGCCATCAAAACTTCCGGCACGTAACGGCCACCATACGGTCCGAAGTGCCCGCCTGCGTCCGGTTGAGAAACGATCATAATGTGTCCATTGCCGCGCGTACGAAGCGCCGCATCTTCTCGTGGTCCTTCAAGCCCGGCGCTCGCTCCAGACGAGAACATGCGTCCACGCCCCATGGTCGCGCCTGACGTATTGCTTCTGCGACGTTATCAGATCCAAGCCCGCCCGCGAGGATGATCTTGGACATGCCGCTTGCGCGCGTCCAGTCGAACGGTACTCCTTCCCCGGGTACTGGACCATCGAGCAGAAAGGCTTCTACTGCAAAGCCATTCATCATGGCAGCTTCCCATTGAGGGGTGACTTTGAATGCCTTCCAAACACGCAGATGGGTTGGGATCTCGCCAGGAGTTTCCTCGCCGTGAAGTTGAACGATGTCGAGACCTGCCTGGTCTGCAATTGACTCCGTCCCGGGATCGTTGACAAAAACCCCGACCTTGATAATGCTGAGTCCAGCGCCGATTTCCGCCGCCGCCGCGGGGCTGATGTAGCGAGGACTTTTCGGATGGAAGTTAAAGCCGAGAGCTGAGGCCCCTGCATCGACCGCGGCCAGCGCATCTTCTCTATTCGTTATGCCGCAGATCTTAACCATCATGCTGTAAGGCTTAGAAGGGACTCCCGTGGCGATTCGGATCGCATCAGGTGTTCGCCAATTAGGAACGCGTCAAAACCAGCGTCTCTCAATTGATCGATTTGCGACCGATTTTCGATGCCGCTTTCACTTACCTTGATGAGATCTGCTGGTATTCGGCGCGCCAGATGAAAGGATGTCTCCAGCCGGACTTCAAATGTGTGGAGATTCCGATTATTCACTCCGATGATTTGTGCTCCGGAATCCAGCGCCGAATCCAGTTCCGCATCATCATGAACTTCAACCAACGCCGCCATACGAAACCGGGTTGCCAACTCCCGGTAACATCGCATTTCATCAGTAGTGAGGATTGCGGCAATGAGCAGAATCGCATCGGCGCCATTCGCTGCGGCTTCGATGACATGATATTCGCTGATCGTGAAATCCTTACGCAGCGCCGGAATGGCCACTGCGGATCTCGCCATTTGAAGATCGTTCAGGCTGCCTTGGAAAAACTGCTGATCGGTAAGAATGGAAAGAGCCGCTGCGCCACCCGCCTCGTATTCGATTGCGTTCGCGGCCGGGCGAAAGTCAGATGTCAGTAGGCCTTTACTGGGCGAGGCCTTCTTGATCTCTCCGATGATCGCCGGTTTCTTCGCGCGAAGAGCTGCGGCGAAATCACGTCGCGACTGAATACTGGCGAACGCGCGACCCTCCAACTCCGACATGGGCGTCGTAACATTTTCTAGCTCGGCCTTTTTGTGCTGGACAATCCGGGCGAGAATATCCGGTACAGCGCTGGTCATGAGGCGAAAAACCTCATAGTATCACGTGGTTACTGATTACCTATGCGCTTGGTATCGCCTGCTCCACTCTCACATCAACCGATGTTCATGAGACACGCATGACAGGTACATCTTTCCGGTGTCTGATTACACCTAGAATCCAAAAATGATCCTAAGTGCATGATTACAAGGCTCGACATCGTTTGGCAGCCAGCGTGCTTAAGTAGGCTCGCCGGCTGCGGTGGAGTGATGAGGAGCAGCCTCATAGGGAGATCGCAAAAGAATGTCATACGAACAAATGGAAGCGATGTTGGTCCAAGGGATCGCGGAGATGAGAACTACGGAGGCTGTGATTCTGCGGTCGATGAAGAGCGGATCGGACAGTGTTAGTACCGAATATGCGCGCTTGCAGGAGCAAGTGAAGCGAGTTGAAGGACTGCTCGCAGCGATGGACGTAGATTCATTTCACATGCCTGCGCCAGCCAGCAATCAGCAAGCGTTCGCAGCGCACAGATCGTAGGCTTACATGCGTTATTTCTTTGCGGGCATCATCGGGACCCTCGGTTTAATTGGGACGGCTAACGCTCTCTTTGCAGAAACGATTCTTACCAAGGTTAACGTTGCCGAGACCCGCCGAGAGGCTGAGGTAGGCAAGATCGTTTCAGTGCGCAAATACATTCTAAAAAACAAACGATGGGATAAGGACGCCGTAATGCACGTTCGCATCACATCGCAGCCGAACAGCAAAAAGCAGTTCGACATCGTGAGCATGGAGAATGCTGAAGGCCTGCAGAAGAAGGTCTTCTTGAAGCTTCTCGAAGCGGAAGCCGAGAGTTCCCACGAGGCGGAGTCGGCGTTAACATCCGACAACTACGACTTCGAAATAATCGGAAACGAAGTATGGAACGGCCGCGAATGCCTCGTGCTCGACCTCAAGCCAAAGCGAAACAGCAAGTATCTTATCGTCGGCAAGGCTTGGGTGGACACAACTGAACGCGCGATTGTTCGCATTGATGGCAAGACTGCGCGCAATGTGTCTTTCTGGATCGGAAAACCTCACGTAACGCAGGAGTTCCGCAAGGTAGACGATATCTGGGTATCCTCTGCCAACCGTTCCGTTTCTGATGTCAAATTGATGGGTCGAACGGAGTTGGTGATTGATTTCGTCGATTATGAGATTTCCCGCCGCCGTGCGGTGGCGTCAGCGAAACTGGGCGCAGGATTCTAGTCCCGACTTCTACTACGCTCCCACGATTTCGAGATTGTCCCTTCCGAGCACCCTTCTTCCGAGACTGATCTCTAACGAATGATTACCCGGAGCCACACCTGCAGGCAGATCAAAATTGATCTCATATCTCGGGGGAAGCGGATCGGCACAGAAGATATCAATGCCGCTTACCGTCTTACCGTCGATTTCGGCGCGAAAGTCAGACAAGTCCTCGGCTTCCTCGATTGTGACTTTCACCGATCCTGACGAAACCCGAGTACCGGACATCATATTGATCCCATCAGTAATGGATAGGATGTGCGGGACCAATGGTCCTGGTGGTATGACGCGTAGTCCCACTGTCTCGCAAATCTTCGAATCATTGCAGAAAACATCTAAGGGAAGGATGCCGGTGCGTCCGATATCCCGCATCAAAACGTTCACCTGCTGGAGCCCGTCTGCTTCCGGAGGTCCGATATAACATGGGTTGACGGCTACACCGCCAACAAAAACGCTTAAACCGATCAAATCACAGTCCGAAGGCAGCGATTCGATCCACATCGTGAATGATGCGAATCGCCCGCATAGGGGCACGACGGGCTCTGAATTATGCGCATTGGTTACCCGGCGAATACGGGCCGGGCCCGTCGATTGAGGTAAGCGCCAGCCTTTGGATCGCTTTCGCATTGTTGTCCACATGTATTGCGTTCGGACGCCTTCGAGAGCGAGTAATTGCATATCATTCTCGAGCGCATACTCCCGGACTTCGTCCGCATCGATGCGGACGCCACTCCAGGTGTCGTAAGTCTTTGCAGTCTTATCAAGGCCATTGATTTGACACCGCAACAAGCCACCAGGCCGCAACACTCTTTGTGTTTCCCTGAGGTATTGCATGACGACATCGCGACTGGGAATGTGTTGGAAGACGGCATAGGAATAAACCAGGTGGAACGATTCGTCGGCGAACTGCGCGAGATCAGCTCCACTCGTCGCGTGAACATGAGCGTGCGCAATACCCCGAAGGTTCTGGCGCGCGCGCAAGATCATCTCGTCCGAAACATCCACGCCATGGATCTCCCCGAAGTGCCTCGACATCGGCTTGATCAAGCGGCCGGGTCCACAACCGATTTCGAGTGCGCGCCAAGCGCGACGATTTTCCCGGGCCGGAAATCTCCGCAGTTCCCATTCAAGACCACTCACCACTTCACGAGCAGTCTCGAAGAACTCGTCGTCATTTTGTTCGCGCCGACCGAATGCTACATAGAAGTGTGCGTCCTCACGAGCCCGCTCGTTCCATTCCTTGCGCATCCGATCCGTGACGTCTATTGGTTCCTGCAATCGTTCGCCTCGATCGTATTGGTTTTTTGCTCGACGCCCGGAGCCGTGGCGACACAGCGTTCTTTCATGCGGAAGCCGGAAATGACATTCCCGGTAATCGTATTCTCCCGGGCCGGGTCCGGCCGCTCCGCCTTTCGACCCAAATAGATTCCCGTTTGCAGGATCTCCGGTTCTTCAGCATTATAGATACATCCGAATTTCTGGTGGGATTCATTGCATCCGGCAAGATTCAACCGCAGCAAGCGATTTCCTCGTATCGTGTGGTTGCGACCGATAACAAAGATTCCACCGAATTTTGTTCCATCGATCACGTTATCAATCACGCGAATGCCAACCGATTCCATGTGTGGGTTCGTGTTGTTGAATACGATGCCGAAGTGCCCGCTGGGATATGCCGTCGCCGGTCCCCGGTTGATGCATGTATTCTCCTGGACGATTCCATCGTGGAAGCCGTCAAGATCGATGCATTTCCCATTGATCTCTTCAAACCGGTTCTGCTCATACCATGAGTTCTCCACATTTCCCGCGGTATCGATAGCAACCGGCATTCCTCCTCCTTCGACATCGACGACCTTATGCGGATAGCCGATAAGGGAACCACTGTTTCGAATGACACCGACTTCAGTTGCGTGACCTACCTGCAGCGCGTCGCGCCCAATGTTTCGAAACGTGTTGTTTTCGAAGGAGCCGGTTTCATTTCTCGGGGACGTCATGCGGGAGTGCGTCCAGATTCCATTGCCGGAAACATTCTCCACCACGCAGTTGATCGCGGAGAATTCGAATGTACCTTCTTCAAAGAGAATTCCACCGGTTGTGTTATTTCGTCCTTTGTCGCTTAGGGAACCGCTATCGTAAACCTTGACGCCGGTGACAGACACGCCGCGAACTCCGCTTATAAGGACTGCGAAGTTCGCAATATTTCTGAGAGTGACATTGCGGACCACAAGCTTCTCTGTTCCGACGCTGAGAATTCCATTGTTCGGATAAAAGTCTGCGAAAGCCCGGTCGTAAGGCGCGATCGGCATCGGTTTGCCGAGTTTGGCGCGATTGCCGTCGATACTCAAGCCCTCTATCGTAGTTCGCGATTCGAGAACTACAATGGCACGGCCCTTGAAGGTCGATGAAGCGCGTAACGTGCTCCCGCCAGAGGCGCCGCGGAGCGTATCTCCTTCCCGTACGATGTACTCGGTCGAGACAACCGTGACCCCCGGCTTCAGCACGATGACCCGCGCTTCGGCTGTGGCGATCACGAACGCTAGACTGGCAATAATGGATTTTCCCAAAGCTGCGGTCATCGGCCTGGTTGGCGATACTGGCTCCGTTCCTCATGATTACATGCTTGACGGGTTGGAAATGCCTGCACGCCTGCGAGTCTTGGCGGAGATAGAAAGCAAACGGAGGCGTGGGGCTAGCGTCCTCGTGAGATCGGCCGACCCGTCGTTGCTCAGAAGCGTCGCAGACGAAGTTTGGTGGCTTGAAGGCACCGTAGTCCGCAGCAAAGGCCATCCTGATGAAGTTCTGGCATCCTATCAACGGGAAGTGCTCCGGGCGATGGGTTCGGTCAGCGATATTCCTTGTGCGCTACGCCGAGGGGATGGGCGAGCACGACTCAATAGCATCGAGACGCTCAATCGTAATGGCGAAGCGGTCAGCGTATGGCAAAGCGGAGAGACAGCGCGCATCCGCGTCTCAGTTCGTTTCGAAAAGGATGTCACCGATCCCGTCGTCGGAATCATGATTCGAACTCGTATCGGGATGGAAGTTTACGGGACGAACACAGAGCTCGAGAAGCTGAAACTAGGACCCTGTGTGGCTGGCGATGAACGTACAGTGTCCTTCGAGTTCGAGTGTAATCTATGCCCTCAGTTCTACACGATAACAGCGGCATCGCATGATCCAGACGGTGTCTGGCACGACTGGATGGAGGACGCGATCGGATTCACGGTAGCCGACACCCGATACACCGCGGGAGTGGCCAATCTGCGCGCTCGTGTTACTTGCTCTCGAGAATAAATGTCGGCGCCAGGCCGGCCACAGTCGAGAACCCTGTGGCGCCAATGGGGGAGAGCCACGTTGAACAGCCATTGACTTTCCCGAGGAATGAATGGGGATGGACATCGACATTCATCTCGCGCATCTCGATCGTTCCGTAACGATGCACGGGGAATTCGGAAACGAGACCGGGCGTTACTTCCTGTACCACGTAGGAATCCCGCATCGCAGCTTTTAGAGCGCGATCCCACCCGGATTCGTCCAACTCCGCTCCCACGTATGTACGTCGTTCGCCATCGTCGTCGTTCGGCTTTAGGATCAACCGCTCACGGTTGGACTGAATGAAAGCCGGCAGATCAACGGTCTGGTCGTGATAGGAGACTGTGCTTGCCGTCACGACGCGGGTCCAGGGAATGAAATCGCGGATCGCCTTCCGTTCAAGAGCCGGGAATGCGCCGATGATTGATTCGTCGGTAAGGAGATCGAAAATGGCGCGCCGCTGCGCCATTTCAGAACGAAAGCTATTCACAACACACACAGCCCGATCTCTGTAAGCACGTACCAGCGGGTGATTCAGATCGAAGCGGACGAGAAATTCGGATACGCGGAGTCGCCGATAAATCAGATCTATCGTGAAATCACCGCGACGTAGGACTCCGTTGCGATATTCTAATTGTTCCGGAGTAATAAGTTCCGTTCGGTGACCTTCACCGCGGAACATCTCGGCCAGAAGTCCGAAGTCACTCGATTCGGTGGATTGGAATGGCTGTCGAAATTCAAGAATGCCAATATTTGGCGACTTCTTGCCGCCGAATTCCCTGTAGGCCTTGAGGAGCGATTGAAGCAGAGGCTTGGTCCCACTTAGCTTGGTGAGTGTATACTTCTTGCGGAATTCCTTTACGGGTGGCGCGTCGTAGAAAGCGTTATTCAACGCCTCTCCGTAAACCACGCCCACTGGGGTATCGGCTGCATACCCGACGAACTGCAACGACCCGTTGTTCAGGTGTGTATCTAGAAGCGAGGTTACGGACAGATACGGATAACCGGGATCTACGGCAGCTAGCATCTTTTCCGCCGGCAGCATTTGCATGCGTGACATCAACGAGGGTGTCGTGAGAGCAAGCTTCTCGATTCGGTCGATGGCAGAGTAAAGCGCCTCGGCCGCTTTCACGAGATTGGCGTACTGACGCTGCGTGATAAAATGCGGTCGTAGCACAGGGGACACCCGACGACTACCTGAAGTCAAGTGGCTAGCTTGTAGCCTTTGTTCGAGAGCCTCGACCCACGTAAGGTCTCGGAAGCTCTCGGATTCCAGAATGCGGTGATAACGGGCAATTGCCTCGTTGAACTGCGTCATCGCGTCCGACGTCTGCCTCACTTCCAGACTCGGGGTAGCACGCTTGACGTGCGCCCACCGGCTATAGCCGGGAGTCTTCTAACGTTTAGTATGACATAAAGTGTCAGAAATGTGAACCTTAGCAGGTCATGTCTAGCGGCATAAGTCATTCCGTGGGTGAGACTTACGGAGATTCTTCGAACAAGTTTGCGGTTGTGTGGCGTGCGACACTTTCGCTGGTGTCTCTCTATTCGCCTCGCTTGACAGCATGGCTGGGTTTGTTTCACCAGCTTTATTGGTCCCGAGCCGGGCCCCCAACTCTTCAAAAGATGAAGCGGTAGACTAGCTATCGTGTCCGAAACTCTTATTTTCGAGATCGCGCCGGCCGGCGTGAAACAGCGCCTCGCCGCCGGTGAGAAACTCTTCCTGATTGATGTCCGTGAGCCAGAGGAACACGATTTCTCGCGCCTCGAGGGCTCGAAACTGGTCCCGATGGGAACCGTCTCTACGGAAATCAATCATCTCCAGAATCTCGCAGAAGAAGGTACCCTCATCATGTATTGCCACCACGGAATCCGCAGTGCGAGAGTCGTTGAGTGGTTGCGTAGTCAGGGGATAGAGAATTGTCAGAATCTGGCCGGCGGAATTGACCGTTGGAGCCTCGACATCGATCCTTTGGTGCCGCGCTATTGACCACTACCCATGAGAGCTTTTATACGGGAGAGCGTCAAATGACCGATGCCACTCTACAAGGTCACGTTCACAAAGCGCTTCAACGCGGATGGAGAA
This sequence comes from Bryobacteraceae bacterium, assembly GCA_035630195.1. Lineage (GTDB taxonomy): Bacteria > Acidobacteriota > Terriglobia > Bryobacterales > Bryobacteraceae > DASQDN01. The sequence goes on along the minus strand of DASQLD010000334.1, from coordinate 1,016 downwards.
GAAGCGGACCGGCCGGAGGGTTTCGTTCAGACCGTTGACGGGGTTATTTTAAGCGCCGTCAAGGCTGAAGTGATCGACCCTCCCGCGATGCACAGTCAGGATGTCATGGACGAGGATGACTCGTTTCTATCCATAGGGACTGAAGTTTGGGATTACGAAGTAGCAGAGGGTCGCGAACAAGAATTCATTGATGCTTTAGAACTATCGCAGAAAGTCATTCAGTACGAGCAGCTAGATGAGGTGATTTAAGGGTCACTGCTTGGGGTCGGCGTTAACGCGCAGCTTATTTTCGACGTCTTTCACGCCCTTCACCTTCTTTACTACTTTCTCCGTCTGCGACTTCAGCTTCTCGCTCTTGACGGAACCGTTCAATGCAACAACACCGTTGGTAACAGTAACCTCGACGTTGACTCCCCCCACATCCCGATCATTGGCGATTCTTCGTCGTACCTGGTCGTACAATACGTCGTCATGAATGGGTTCCGCCGCTGACCCAAACGTCGCGAACAACAGAAAGAATGCAATTGTGGCCAACCACGGTCTCATCACTCGTTATCCCCTCCTGCCATCGTACGCCAGTCGAGTTGACTCAAGAATGCAGGGCTTTCTCGCCAGTTTTCGCGCACTTTAACGAACATTTCGAGAAACACCTTGCGATCCAGCATCGCCTCAATGTCTCTGCGCGCCTCTGTACCAATCTGCTTCAGAACCGATCCTTTCGAGCCTATTACGATAGCTTTCTGGCCGGATCGTTCGACAAAAATCGTTGCGCCAATCTTCGTGAGCGCCTTGCCTTCCTCCCACTCGTCAATGACAACCGCAACCGAGTGTGGAACTTCCTGAGAGGTTAGCCGCAGAATTTTCTCTCGTATCATTTCCGCCGCGAGGAAACGCTCCGGTTGGTCCGTTATCTGATCTTCCGGGAAGTATGCAGGCCCTTCCGGTAGCCTCTTTACGACTTCACGGGTCAACAGCTCTAGTCCCTCCCCCGTCAGGGCTGAGACTGGAATGTACTG
>DASQLD010000333.1:0-8775 GCA_035630195.1 Bryobacteraceae bacterium | reverse complement strand
TTCAAGCATTTACCGAGCAAAACGCAATTCGCGTCCGGGAGCAAATTCGCGACTTCTCGCCACTGGTCGACCGCATGATCGGTTACCGCGTGTACAGCTTTCTTCAGAGTCCCAACAATCTGATCGAAGCGTCACAATCTTGGGTTGCCGGATCGCTGACAGAGTTTTTAGTCACCGCGTCCGGTCTGTTCGACATACTCCTAATACCGTTTTTCGTTTTTTACATTCTGGTCGATTTCCGCAAATGGCGCGACTCCAGCGAAGATTTGATTCCGCCGCGTTTTCGAGAACCGTTCAGCCGCCTCTTCGATGAGACGGGTCGGATTTTGCAGTCTTATGTGCTTGGCCAACTGATGATTGCCATCATCATGGGTGCGCTCTACGGTGTGGGGTTCGCCTTGTTCCAGGTGCCCGCATGGGCCGGCATTGCGGCGCTATCCGGTTTTCTAAATGTCATCCCATATGTCGGCACTGGTTTCGGAATCGTACTCGCCACAGGATTCACGTTCGCAGCCGGGGGCGACCTCTGGCGGATCACTGGGGTACTTGCAATATTTGTGATGGTGCAGAGTGTCGAAGGCTACTATCTGACGCCGCGGATTCTCGGTGGACGTTTGAGCCTGCATCCGATGGCAGTCTTTCTCGGGCTGCTCATTGGAGGCAAGCTCTTCGGTCTACTTGGCGTGCTTCTTTCCGTGCCGGTGATTGCGGTAACGCAGGTATTTCTCAAGTTCGCTCGGGAAATTTATAAGACGTCGGAGTTTTACCGCGCCGGAGAAATCGGACCTGAACCTGCTCCTGCGCCTGTCGAAGAAGTGATCGCGAAGGCTGCCGATACGGTTCTTGCCGAGCAAGTGGACAAGCAGAAAGGTGATGAGGTGCTTGCCCCGACGCTGGAGGAGGACGATGCCGCAGCCCGTGAGAAGTTCGCGTGATCGCCGCGATCGACGCCACACCACTGACGACATCAACCGGCGGCGTCCGGCGCTACACCGAAGAACTAGTGCGAGCGTTACGCGAAACGTTTGCCGAGGACGGATTCCACTTGATATCCGATCAAACGCAGACTGTTCGCGGCCTTGACCGCCGTTGGTGGAGCATCGGTGTACAGCGCGCAATGTCGCGTCTGCGATGCGATATTTTCCACGGTGTTGAATTCTCCGTGCCCTATGTGCCCCTTCGTCCTTCGGTTTTAACGCTTCACGACCTCTCTCCTTGGATGAACACCGAGTGGCATCATGGCGCGGGCCGTGTTCGAACCAGAACACCACATCTCATCAAGTTGGGTATAGCGACTATGATCGTCACTCCAACGGAGGCAGTGCGCGCCCAGGCGATTGATTCCTTCAAGATTGAGCCTTCGCGCATCGTGGCAGTGCATCTGGCCGCGTCATCCGATTTTCGTCCCATCGAAGCACGACAGGCCGAGCGTCCTTATTTCATCTACGTTGGCGTAGTTGAGCCACGGAAGAATGTCTTGGCTCTTATCGACGCCTGGAAGGTTGTGCGGCGAAGACATGATGTCGATCTTGTCATCGTCGGTCGAATGCGCGAGGACGCGCCACCGATCTCTGATTATCCCGGCCTGAAGATTCTGGGGGAAGTGCCAAACTCCGAACTGCCGGCGCTATACTCGGGCGCTGTGGCGTGTGTCTATCCGTCTCTGTATGAAGGTTTCGGGCTGCCGATTCTTGAAGCAATGCAATGCGGCGTCGCAGTGATCACGTCTTGCGATGCTGCGCTGCTGGAAGTCTCGCAGGGCGCTGCGATCCATGTGGAGGCATCCCGTTTGGCGGAAGCAATGGAAGGATTGCTGGTCAACGAAGGGGAACGGTTGCGCCGGCGGGAGCTATCGCTCAAACGGGCGGCGGAGTTTTCCTGGACAACCACGGCTCGCAGGACGCGCGAAGTTTACGTTCAGGCGATTCAGCGATTTCATGCCTAAGCCGGACGCTTTGATGCTCTGTCCCGAAGCGCCTTACCCCGTCATGGGCGGCGGACCCATGCGTACAGCCTGTCTGCTCGAGTACCTGGCCAAAAAGTATGTCCTTGATGTCATCACATTTTGTGAACCAGGCTCGGCTGATCCTCGGGACGCAATTCCACAAGGTCTCGTGCGAAACGTAAAAATCATCAATCTGCCGTATCACGGCAAAAAGAAGCATGAACGCGCGCTACGCAATTTGCAGCGGCTCGCCCGTGGTATCCCGCCGCTGGTAGATCGTTTTGCCGGGTTCAACCTTGATATAAATCGCAAATACGAGCTGGGCGTGATCGAGCACTTCTGGTGCGCTCCCTATATAGATCAGCTCCGGCCACATTGCCGCAAGATTGCGCTCAACCTTCACAATGTCGAGTCGGTGCTGCTTGCGAGTTGCGCCGACCAGGAAGCTGCAGCGAATCGGTGGGCGCTTCATCGATTTTCAGACGCTTGCCGCAAACTGGAGACGGAACTGTTTCCGGCCTTCGACTTTCTGCTCGTGACATCGAAGAGCGACCGGGACAGGATAGGCGTGGGAACCGTGTTTCCCAACGCAATTCCGGTTGTTCCGCGACCGGTAGTCCCTAAGCGCGACGAGATCGTGTTTTCCGGGAACATGGCCTATCTCCCCAACATGCTGGGGACGCAATGGTTCGCTGAGAAGATCTGGCCGACTTTACGGCATCGCCGACCGTCTCTGAAATGGCGCCTGGTCGGTAAAAATCCGCAGGCGCTTCGTCTGCAGACAGGTGACGGAATCGAGATCACGGGGCCGGTCGACGACGCCATCGCCGAGCTGGCGACCGCTCGGGCGGCGGTTGTCCCGATTCTTTCGGGCAGCGGGACCCGACTGAAAATTCTTGAGAACTGGGCGGCAGGTGTACCCATCATAGCGACAGCACTGGGGGCGGAGGGTCTGGAATGCCGGGACGGCGAACATCTGTTGTTGGCCGATACGCCGGAGGATTTTACAGAAGCGGTACTATCTGTTGTGAACGACAGCGCGCTGGCGCAGCGGCTGGCCGATTCCGGGCGCGCCCTGTACGAGCAGAAGTACACATGGCCAATCGCCTGGAAGATGTTGGAAGAGACGGGGTTGTAATCTCGCGTAAAGCTATACTGGTACGAGTGCATGCGCTTTTCGGTTGACGCTCACGCGATCGGGCGGCACCTGACGGGGAATGAAGTTTACATCCGTAACCTTCTACAGGGGTTTGCGGCCCTCGATCAGAGTTCGGAGTTCATCGCGTACTTATCGAATACGCTGAACGGAGCGGAAGCGGCTGTGCCTGAGCGCTTCACGCGACGTTACGTATCTGCAAACTCGATCAAACGACTCGGCATGGACCTTTCCAGCCGCCTCGCCGAAGACCGTCCAGATCTGCTGCACGTTCAATACACTGCTCCGATTTCCTGTCCGACTCCGGTAATCGTGAGCGTTCACGACATAAGTTTCCTCGAGCACCCCGAGTATTTTCCCTGGTATCGAGCGCAGCAACTGCGATTCACCGTTCGCCGGACCATTCAGCGAGCAGCCAAGGTGATTACCCCGAGCGAGTTTTCGCGTAAGCGACTACTCGAGGCTTATCAACCGGATCCGGCAAAGGTTTCCGTTGTGCCGATAGCGATGTCTCCTACCTTCCGGCCGCTGGCGCAGGAGGCCGCTTTCCGATTCGCGAAAGAGAAGTTCAATATTCGCTCGCCTTTTGTTCTCACGGTCGGCGATCTGCAACCGCGCAAGAATCAGATCGGCTTGATTCGAGCCTTTGAGGAACTCATTGCCGCGCATCCTCAACTTCCGCATCAGCTCGTAATCGTCGGCAAGAAGACTTGGTTTGCCGATCGCATCATGGACGCCGCCAAGAGTTCGCGCGTGGCGGACAGAATCGTGTTCCCCGGCTTCGTGAATGACGACGATCTGCTGCAGATCTATAATGCTTGCGATCTGATGGTCTTTCCCTCTTTTTACGAGGGTTTTGGTCTACCCATTCTGGAAGCCATGGCTTGCGGCCGTGCGGTTGCATGTTCGAATACTTCGTCAATGCCGGAAGTGGCTAATGCGGCGGCCTTGCTTTTCGATCCTGAGAACCTGGAAGAAATCGTTCGCGCGATGCGCGACGTGCTGCTCGATCCGGAACTCCGTAATCGCATGGAACGTTTAGGACTGCATCGGGCGTCCCTCTTTACATGGGAAAGAACTGCGCAAAAGACGCTCGAGCTTTATCACGAGGTTGCCGGCGCGAAGTCGCCCAATCAACCAATCGTACGGAGTATTCCCGTTTCCCGCTGATGAAAACTATTGCTCTATTTTTTGTCCACCTTGGACTGTATGCGCAGATCGCTCCAGTAACTCCGAAGAAATCTGCGGCCGCGGCCGAAATTGCCAAGGCGTCGCAAGCTCCGGCGCCGGAGGTGAAGGCAAATAAGAGTGAAACTCTTCACTACAATGTGAACTGGCCGAGCGGACTGAGTCTCGGGGAAGCTGATCTTACACATTCCGTTGGCGATTCCGGCGTTACTTCAACATTTCGCATGGATGCCTCTGTTCCAGGCTTCGCGATCTCGGAGAATGTCAGCAGTCGAGCTACTTCGCAATACTGTTCCATTGAGCTTAAGAAGCAAGGCGTGCGGGGAAAGCGCAAAATCGACGAACGAACCGAGTTCGATGCCAAGAAGCTGACGGCGACGCGCAGCACAGAGGGTGGCGGCAAGAGCGAACTCTCCACGCCGGCGTGCGCAAAGGATGCGCTGGCGTTTGTGCAATTCGTCCGGAGGGAGCTTGCAGCGGGGCGACTACCTGCGCAGCAGAAAGTCTATTATGGCGGCGCATACGGTGTTCATGTGACGTTCGCAGGTACACAGCAAATCTCCGTTGCAGGTGAGTCTGTCGATACGGATAAGTTGACGGCCACCATCAAAGGACCGGTTACGCAGGTGACGGCGGATCTCTTCTTCGCAAAAGACACGGCGCGGACGCTTGTGCTGGTGCAAGTTCCGCTGGCGGTGGGCAAGTTCAGCATGGAGCTGGCTCGCTGAATGCGGCTTCCGTCGGAATGAAAATTGCCTTCTTCTCACCCATGCCGCCTGCGAAAAGCGGCATTGCGGACTACTCGGCAGCGCTTGTTGAACCACTCTCCGAATTAGCGGAAGTTACGCTTTTCGATAGCCAGTCGCGGGAGTTCGATCCATCGTCCTTTGACATCGCTCTGTATCAACTTGGAAATAACACTTTCCACAGCTTCGTGTACGACGAAGCCCTAAGGGCTCCCGGCATCGTTGTAATGCATGAGTCGAATCTGCATCATCTAATCGCCGACCGCACAATTAAGCGCAACGACTGGGACGCGTATATGCGTGAGGTCGAATTTGAAGGAGGCAGCGACGCGCTCCTCTATGCCAAGCGCGTTCGCGCTCTCGAAGTTGGTCCCGATTATGACAACCTCCCGATGTTACGCCGTGTTCTTGCTGCTTCGCGTGGTGTAATCGTTCACAGCCACTACGTGGAAAAGGACATCCGGAAGGCCGGTTTTAAAGGACCCGTCGCTGTGATTCCACACGGCGCATGGATTCCGGATGCGGACCGTCAGGGATTTCGGCACAAACTCGGTATCGGTCCGACTACTCCCCTCATCGGCGTGTTTGGATTTCTCAAACCTTACAAGAGAATTGCCGAATCGCTACGCGCTTTCAAGCGCCTTCTGCGTATGCATCCAGAAGCGCGCATGATTTTGGTCGGTGAACCGCATCCGGATTTTCCGCTGCAATCGCTCATCGAAGGACTGGGGCTGCAATCGTCAGTTCGGGTGCTTGGTTTCACTCCCATCGAACACTTTGTCGGATATATCGCGGCATGCGACATCGTCCTGAATCTTCGCTATCCAACTGTCGGAGAAAGTTCGGGAACGCTGCTGCGATCCCTGGGACTCGGACGCGCGGTGATCGTTTCCAATATCGGTTCCTTTGCAGAGTACCCTGACGACATCTGCCTGAAAGTTCCAGTTGATGGCACGGAAGAGGACACACTCTACGAATATTTGAATGCTCTCGTCATTCGGCCGGATCTTCGAAGCGCATTGGGCGAGCGGGCACGAGCATGGGTGGAGCGTGAGTGCAATTGGCGGGCGGTAGCGGGGCGGTATGTCGGTTTCTGCAAAGCGGTCTGCGAAGGTCATGAGTGGCCGCTCGAAGCCCCTACAAAGACCATCATTTTCGAGCCGGCTGAGCCTGTCGAGCCGGAATATATTGCTTTTTGGGCGGAAAACGAAGAAGCGCGTTCTTATGTCGAGACTCACATCACGCGACTGACGAAGACACTTGCGATCACACCTCCGGGAGATGAGGGCAAGCGCGTACTCGAGATGGGTTCGTATATGCAGATCACGCCCGCGCTAAAAACCAAGCTCGGCTATGGCGAAGTCAGAGGGTGCTATTACGGACCTGCCGGCGAGGTCGAGCACAAATCGGTGCACTCGTTCGAATGCGACATTGACCTATTTGACGCCGAACGCGACCGTTTTCCTTATGAAGATGAGTACTTCGATACCGTGCTGTGCTGTGAGCTGATCGAGCACTTACCTTCCGATCCGATGCATATGATGACGGAGATTAATCGCATTTTGAAGCCTGGCGGAGCGCTGGTTCTGACGACGCCGAATATCACTTCCAAGCGTGCGATCTCGGCGATCCTACAGGGATATCATCCGGGCTTCTTTCCCGCCTACATCAAACCATCCGAGCCCGGGGCAGAGATCGAAGCCCGTCATGCGCGTGAGTATGCGCCGCGGGAAATTGAGATGTTGTTTCGGGACGCGGGTTTTGAGCGGACATTGCTCGAAACCGGAGAATTTCTCGATCATCCTCATCCAGAGCACGCTTGGGTAGACCACATCCTCGACGCCTACTTGCTTGGCAAAGATTTGCGGGGCGATGGCATTTACGCTGTGGCCGTCAAGAATGGTCCCGTGCGGTGCCGCTACCCGGCGTGGTTGTATAGCTAACTATCAGCGGCCATGATCGTAGCCTACGAGCGTCCTAGATTCGAGCTCGATGCATCGGCGCGAAGGATTACCGCGACCTTTGTCTTGGTCAATCGCTCTCACGATGCCTGGCGCAAAGAAGAAGGCTTCTCCATCGGCTGGCAGATCTATGATCCTGAAACTTCGACTTTTATCTCGGAAGGACAGTGGAACCCGCTCGGCGAGGATCTGCTGTCCGCGCAAACGCGCGAGATCAGCCTAACGGTAGAACTTCCACCGGAGCGCGGTCATTACCACGTTTACATATCGCCTGTCAGCGCAACCGTGACGTGGTTCTACGCGCAAGGCGAGCCCTTCCTTCTAATCGATGCTTTCGTAGAGCACGGTGCTGCCAGGCTGCTAGCCGCCGACGTCACGACTACTCGCTCCCTACGACGGAAGAAGTTTCGAGGCGCGATCACTAAAGTGTTCACGTTGCCGTTCGTCTCGATTTGGAACAACTGGAGCCTCATCGCTTCCATGACTCGCCGTGACGTACTGCAGCGATACCGGGGCAGTTTTGGCGATGTGTTGTGGACCGTCCTCAATCCGCTACTGTTGATGGCTACGTATTTCTTCGTTTTCGGGATTGTCCTTGAATCACGCTATGGAGGGGACCAGAGCAGGACCGGCTTTGCGTTTTTCTTTCTCTCCGGAATGCTACCGTGGCTGGCTATTTCGGAGGCGATTGGCCGCGCTCCAAATGGGATTCTGGAGAATCGTGTCCTGGTGAAGAAGGTCGTTTTTCCCGTCGAAACCTTGCCGGTAACGCACGTGATTGCCGGTCTGGTTACGCAACTGTTCGCTACCGCCATCTTTTTGATCGCAGTCGTCATATTCCGAGGGGACTTGCCTCTAACAGCCGTGTGGCTTCCAGTCATCCTCGTGCCTCAATTGCTATTGACGCTCGGGCTGGCTTGGTTTCTGTCCGCGACAGGTGTCTATCTGAGGGATATCGGACAGATGATTGGGTTTGTTTTGACTCTAGTATTCTTTCTCACACCGATTTGCTATCCGGAGACCTCCCTGCCGCCGGGAGCTGCGGGTATTTTGACGAAGAATCCGGTTTACGCTATCGTCCGCTGTTACCGCGCAATCTTTCTCGACGGCCAAGCCCCGCCTTTCGGCACTTTGTGGAAGCTGTGGATTTTGTCCATTGTCGTATTTCTGGCAGGTCACGCGTGGTTCTATAAGCTGCGCAAGAGCTTTGCGGACGTGATCTGAGATTGCATGGCCGGTCATCAAGCTTTGGCATTTCTCCTCATCTTCCTAGGCGGTGGGATTGGCTCCGTTCTGAGGTACGGGGTCAATCTTTCCAGCGCAAGTCTGTTCGGCCCGAGTTTCCCGTGGGGAACGCTACTCGTCAACATCCTCGGTTCGGTGGCAATGGGCTTACTCGCGGGCTGGTTGGCTTTTCGCCTTGAGGGTGGTCAACTGTTTCGGCAGTTCCTAGCAACGGGAGTGCTGGGCGGCTTCACCACTTTTTCGGCCTTCTCGCTTGATGTGGCGTTGCTTTGGCAAAGCGGGCAAACGGCGGCCGCGGTCCTGTATGCCCTTGGATCCGTGGCGGCGGCAATCCTCGGCGTTTTTGCAGGCTTAGCCATCACCCGTGTTGTGCTGCCGTGAAGGTGAGATGGTATGGATCTCACACACGAAAAATCACCGTCACTGTTATCCTGAAAGTAATCGTTCAGAGGAGAATTGACCCGAATGAAAGATCTTTCCCGCCGCGATCTAATCCGGAGTAGCGCGGCTGCGGCCATGATTGCCGCCCCGGGC
>DASQLD010000332.1:0-18925 GCA_035630195.1 Bryobacteraceae bacterium | reverse complement strand
GATTTACTGACTGCGACGTGGATATGAGGGCAGCGAAAAGCTCCCTGTAGCGTATACTCGACAGGTTTGATAGTTCGGAAGAAATAGTGTCCTCTCGAGTCCGTGATGAAGCGGCCGTAGCCCTGAAAATTGGAATCGTATCCGCCGGTGTTGCGGCCTCCCGAGTGTAGATAGGAGCCGTTAATATCGGTCTGCCAAATCTCGACATAGCCGTTACGAAGGGGCTCCCCCGATTTCGTCAGCACACGGCCTGCGATGTATGTGACATCTCCGACGGCAGGCGTGATGCCTTCATTCATGACCAACAGATCGTTGTCAGTATCCAGAGGCATTTTGTCTGGGTAGAAGGGTCCCTCTCCCAAGCCGATAGTATTCTTGAGCGCTTCGGCAAACAGACCGGGAACAGTCCAGGCGGCTGCAGGCGGGGCCAGAGCCTTCAATAACCTACGCCGTGATTGGATGGTCATAAAATCTCCTATCGGGTGTGAGTATATGTGTTTGGGGAGGCGGATGACAAGCGCGCCCAGCAGACCTCCCGACCTTCGGACGAGTCCCCGCGATTCAGGATGCGCCAATGTTCACCGCAGACGGCTTGCATCTCATTACCTCGCGCCAGCGTGTTGGCGGCCACATAGACATTCAGAACTTTATGTGATGGCCGTCGATAATTCCTGTTAACGGGAGGTTCTCATGGGCTTGTCGGAGCGGAGATGTTTCTACCGAAGCGGTCCTAACAAATGGGAAGCTTCCGAATGGGTTGTCGTGTTGCGATGGGCATTCAACCTTGGGCGGTCAGCTGAACGATAGCCACTGCGAGTGCCACCGTTACTCCGCAGCACTTCTCCGGTGATGAGGCCAATAGCCTGATAAGGTAACGCACCATTCGGGGAAGCTTTACGCGACGCAATGTTCCAGAGACGCCCGCGATCAGGCTGATCAGTTGGCTCTTGCGGTCATCGAGTAATCATGTGTGTGCAGAGGACAGATCTCCAGGGGCCGGAAGTCCCGCTGCAATCTTGTCTTACAGCCTCACGCCCAGATCCTCCGAAAATCGAAATGGCTGAATTCAGTGATTTGTCATTGGATCCTGTCCGCGCCAGAGGCTCAGGAGCGTGTCCGGGCTAGAGAGACTTCGACAGACGGGTACCGCATCTGGGGCGAATCAGTCTTCGTCGGGCGCGATTTCGCACCTGATGAGCATATAACATGGCTATCGCAGAGCCACAGATGAGGAAGCTGGCCGAAGGCTCCGGCACAGAGGTCGACTGAGCGATTTGTAGACCGTCCGAAGAATAGGCCGCGGTCACAGCTAAGAGGTCGGGGTTGCCTTGCTCCTCAATCGATAAATACAGAGTCGAATTGAGGTAGCGGCCTCCCAGCAGACGATATTCGTCTCCCGCAAAGAAATCTGTCGAGATCGCATATTTGATGGGGATGGAAGCAGGGCCCGACGTATTCGATGGCAATAACGCGAAAACATCGCCGTTCTGGAGTCCGGCGGAATCGTAGGCGAGGGTGAAGCCGGATCCGAGAATCTCCTCCGCTGTGAAGGCATTTGGCACGGCGGGGAAACTGAGTGGCACTGCAGTGAGACTGTTACAAAATGGCGGCTCGCAGAGCTTCTCATGCATCGTCTTCTGCATTTGCTGGCGCGCCGCAGCATCACGGGCAGATTGCACATTCGGTATGAGAAGCTCTATCAGTACCCCGATTGTTGCTATCACGACTAAAAGCTCAATCAGCGTGAACCCGCGTCGATTAGCGCCAGTGGGGAGAGACATGCAATGCATGATAACGCGAAGAAACCCAGAGTTGAGCAGCGGTGTCTAAGCATCCATGCGAGCAATGTCGCTCATTCTCTTTGCGGTAGGCTCTCCTGCGCTGGCTCAGGTTGCCGGGTCTGGTCCGCTGCTGGCAAATCAACAACCGCAATGGATGGAAACTTTCAACAAGATTTATAGCCGGCAGGGACAGGGCGCGCCGTTGGGATCGCTCGACAAGGAGGTGGATGACGCTTGGGCTGCGGCGCTCGCCGCCGGACCTCTGGATCCATCGTTCGAAGCGGTTGCGCAGCAGGCCGCGCAGTATTTTGGCGCTCAGGGGTATGACCGCAAGGCAGAGGCTATTCTCCGACAGGCGATTTCCGCCGCTGGACAGGAAGTGCTCGGGGAGGTGAAAGCTCCTCAGGACCAGACAGCGCTTGGGACGCGGATTGCGGCCCTTACGCAACTCGCGCAACTGCGCGAGCAGATGGGTGAGCCTGATGCCGTAGAAGGTTTGCTTCGCGAGGCGAAGACGCTGCAGTCAGCTCGGCCGCCAGAATCAATGGCGTCGACGTCTTCGTCCGGCTTGCGATTTGCGCGTGCCGCGGGCCCAGGATTTGCATCGTTCCGAATAGGCAGCTTTTCCGAAATTCATGCCGGTCCGTCCGATCTCGTGGGTTTTTATCAGCGCCAGGGCTCCCCAGCGAAAGCCGAGGCCTTGTTAAAAAAAGACCTGGAAGATGCCAAGACGCCGGAAGAATCGCAGCGAGCGCTTCAGAACTATGTTCATTTCCTCAATTCACAGCAGCGGTGGGAAGAGAGCGTTGCGCACCTCGAAAATTGATCGGCATGCAGAGCGCTTCTTCACAGCCAGAAGACCGGCATATGCTCACGGGCAGTCGCCAGAATCTGGCTCACGCGCTAGGGACGACCGGCAAGCCGGACAAGGCTCTCGAAATACTGAAGGAAAATGCGGCGCAGTCATCTGGCGACGCTTTTCAGCAAGCCGAAGCATTGCGCGCTTATGCGCAGATGCTGATTCAGCAGAAGCAGTTCGGCGAAGCAGAGAAAGTGGTTGAGCAGATTCGGCAGCCTAGCGGCAAGAATGCTGCTGAAGTCTCCAAGTACGCGCAGTCCATGGCGGATGGCATACTCGCCAACATCCGGCAGATGCAGAACCGCACCGAAGACGCTCGGGTACTCCGGGAGCGGATGATGGCTCAAGCTTCGGGAAGTGAAGGAGCCCCCGCGCCCGTATGGAATCTGTTGCAGCCCGCGCAGGAGGCAATGCAACGTCAGAAGTACGACGAGGCGATGGCGCAAGTTCAACGTATTCTCGCGGATGCAGCGCCTCGCTTCCGCAGTAATCCAGAGGAAATCGGCGCTTTCACCAACCTCATCCATCAGATACCCCAGGGACGTTATGAAGAACGCCTTGCGTTGATGCATGCGCTGATCTCCGCTCTGGATGGCGTAGCGCCGGCCGATCATCCCCGTGTTGCTCGAGCGATGGGTCAGCTTGTGGGCAGCGCGATGCATGCGGGCTTGAAGGCAGCAGAGGTGACGCGTCTGTTGGAACGCGGGGAAAAGATTCTCATTGCAGCCAAGGGTGAGGACAGCCCGGCGCTCAATGAGGTTTCCCGCCAGCGCGCGCAGTTCTTTACGTTTCGTGGCGACCATTCGGAAGCCGCAACTGAGATGAAGCGCGCGGTGACGCGCACAGAAGTTGCATCCGGGCCAAAGAGCCAGCCGACGGTTCAGATGATGCGTGAGCTAACTAATTCTCTCCAGGTGACCAATGACTGGCCGGAAGAGGAGAGAGTCCGCCTGGCTGTGATTGAGCGCTCCGGCCAGTCGAGTGGCATACCGGGTATGTTGGCTCAGGACATGAGCATGCTGGGTGCTCGCTACTTTGCCGTGGGGCAGCGCGAGAAGGCAGTGTCGTGGATGGATCGCGCGATTGAATCTGCTCGCAAGGACCCACGAGCGGGATTTCTTGTCCCGCAGTTTGAACAGCAACGTAATCACTTTGCGAACGCGGAAAATCAACCGCAGCCCGGCGGGAATCCATTTTATGGCGCCGCGCCAGGCCGGTGGTTCGATAGATCTGGCTACTCGGGGCCTGCGGGCGTTCGAACAGTCATTGGCGTACCGGTTCCACCTCCTCGGCCAACAGCGGCAAAATAAGTACAACTGCAACAGGAAGAACGTGAGCCCCCGTTTGCGGAGCTCACGTCCTGCTTCGCCTGAAATCCGAAGGTGAGGCGGGAGGTCAGTTGGATTTTCCGGGGCGTCCAGTACGAGTTCTGGAGGGTCTGAATGCCGCTGGTGATGTCCGGTGGTGAGGCCCTGGATATTGAACGCATTGACGCATTGAACGCGTCGATGTTGAAGCGAAGCTTCCAGCGTTCCGAAAGATCGAAGACGTTATATAGCGATATGTCGGACTGGAGATTCCTGGGACCCTGGAGAACTGTCATGGAGTAGGGGTTCACACCCGCGGAGAAGTTGGTGGAGTACACAGGAGCAGGCGAATAGGGAGTAAAACCTGCTGCCCGTTTCTCAGAGTCACTGTCACGTTGTTGTTCCCAAAGTTGGTTGTGCCGGGAGTATTATTGATCGGCGTTAGATATGGCTTATAGCTCTCCGGAATGCACTGGACGCCATTCGGCATGTTTATACGATTGGGCGCGATATAGCCGTTGAACCAGAGATTGCCCGGACGGCACACGCCACTGCGGCAGTCACTGATCGGAATAGAATCTTATATCGCTCAATCTGGCTGCCGGCTCCCCAATTAGTGGAGGAGACTTGGAAAGCTTGAGAAACCATCGTGCCGACGAAGGCCACCTGATAGCCGCCAACAAGTGCATTCACCCACTTATTGCTGTCGCCGTGGAAGCGCTTTCCTTCCCTACCGGAATGTCCATGATGCCGTCAAAGGTCACGCGATGTGTGGAATCGCCGTGTCCACCTTGTAATTCTGGAAATTTGTTGAACTCCTGCTGGGCTCCAGTAGAGTGCCTGTCGGCATGCCAGCGGGAATAGTACCAGGGGCATAGTTCGCGGCCGGATAGAGGAGGTTGTCACGGAAGGTATTTCCAGACACGCGAGAGGACATAGAAGGCTGGAAGCTCACTCCGTTGCGGAAAGGCCGCTGATAGTTCAACCGCAAAGCGTTGCTGTTCGACCGCCCATATTTGGTGGAGAGAACGTTGCCGTCCCAGAGAGTCTGGTTTGTAGGGGCGTGTGGCTGTTGAAGCGTACGTGCCGGTTGGGAGAGCGGTGCCGGTCGTGGTCTGCCAGACGTACGTGGAAAGAGCGTTGTTGTACTGCAAGTTCTGATCGAGATTCCACGCATGAGTATGGACGTAGCTCGCACGGAAGACGGAGCCGTCCTGAAAACGCTGTTCGACAGTGAAGTTCGCTTCGCGTACGCGGGCCGGCGGATATTTGACATTGGGTGTCGTGCCCATGCTGATGCCGGGCAAGAGAGCCGTCGTCGAATTGGTATTCACGACGTCAGTGCTATTCTGACCCGCGACGACGGCGGATGGGTTGGCGTAGCAGCAAATTCGGGAGGCCATCGGGGGAGAAGTTGGCAGCCGTGTAGTTCTGCGAATAACCGGCAGTGAAGGGGTAGCTGGCCGTTAGATAGCGGACGGAGTTACGAACGGGAACAGGGTAGATGTATTCGCCGTAACCACTGCGGATGACAGTTCCGCAGCGGCCGAAACCAGGCGTATAGGCGAAGCCAAAACGGGGAAGCACATTGCCGTTGCTCGCATAGAATCCGTTGGAGGGCAAGCCTCCCTGTTCGAACGTTTCGAACTTGGCTCCCAGATTCTGCAGGTTGGTGACGATGGCCCGAGTCGTGAGGCCGTTCTGGAGGTAGTAATCAAGTGGACGCGGCGTGGCGATGGCATTGTTCTTCACATCGAAGTGACCATGAAGTCGTTGGCAGCACGCGCAGCCGGGTGCATTTCCCAGCGGACACCCAGGTTCAAAGTGAGATTTTGACTGACGCGGAAGTTGTCCTGAAATTAGAAATCGAATTCTTCCAGGCTGACGTTGTTGAAGGGAGCGTTGCGGTTTTGCGTGTAGTTGCTGGCGGCGCCGAGAAAGAAATCCGCATCGAAATAGCCGGTATTAGAGCGCGGCAAAGAATTGGAGCCGGAGGCGGGGTCATAGATTGCAGTGGCGAGGTTACTGAACTGGATCTGGTCGGGTGAGCGGTCGGACAGATATCCGAACTTCTCATGCCGCGAGGGAGTCCCGAAGGCGAATTGGTGATTGCCCCAAATCTTGTTTAGTACCTTTATATCCAGATCCTGCGCGAAGCAGGCAGGAAAAGCATATTAGGCAGCGCGGTCGTGGGCCAGGTGCGGATGATCACGAGTTCGCGAAGTTTGAGTCCGGCCGTGAGAACGTCTTTGCCGAAGGTGGTGACGTAGTACTTGTAACCATGCGCCACTTTATTGATCAAGCCATTCAGCCGGAGACGCTTGAGCAGGCGCGAAACCTGTCCGCTGTTGAGGTGAGGCAGAAAGCGGCGTAGCAATTTATCTTGTAGTCCACTGATGTTGGACTCAGCACGCAGAATGGTTTGAAAGAGGGCGTCATCGTCGGTATTTGCGATGAATCGCACATAATCGCCCGCGGTGGAGTACAGCCCGCCACCTCCATTGAATGTCTTGGGGCGAGAGGGCAACTTGCTCTTGATCTCGCGGAAGTCGCCCTCCAGGACTGCGGCGGTAGCTGCTGACTAAACGCTGGAATTTAGCCTCGGGAAGGATATAACTGGTGTCGTTCATCCTGAACGGCCGTAGGATGTTTTCCTGAAAGTAGTCCTCAAGCGAGGAGCCGCTGATCGCTTCACCAATCGACCGGCCCAATCAACACCCTGCCCATATTGCCAGCGCGCTCCCGGCTCGAACATCAGAGGGACTGGTTTGCCACCGGCGGCCGCAGCTTGGTTGAGGAACATCGGAACATGTGCTCATCCCAGAGGCTGTAACAGAATCCGGACGTGTGGGCCAGTAGATGGCGCAATGTAATTGGTGTCGTAGCCAGCCGCAAGGACGGCTTTCCATTGGCATGGAAGCCTTGCAGAACATCAACATTGCCGAGCTGCGGAAGATGCCTCGAGATGGGCTCCGATAGGTCGATCTTGCCCTCCTCAACCAATTGCAGCGCAGCCACAGTGGTAACGGCCTTAGTCATGGAGGCAATGTTGAATAAAAGCATCAGCCCCCACTGAGGGTCCTGCACTCCCGCTTACCGAGCGCATCAACTATAGAGTCTTTGTCCCGTCGGCGAACATTCCAACGGCGACGGGAATCTTGCCCCTGGCGCTTCCAGATCATTACGGTTCATCTACTGCAGCCGAGTTCCCCTTAGCAAAGTACGCATCCAAACCGGATACTGTGGCTGGTTCCGCGGCTAGAAAGGTGCGACGCTTGAGGTGCGACATGGTTGCCCTATATGCTAGCGCGATCGCCCACTACCAGGAATTGGCGTGAAGCCCGGACAGTCAGCGTACAGCTTGTGCGTAGTCATAGGACACGAAACCGTAATAATGACGCAAGCGATTCAACTTGAGCAAGCTGGGCATACGCAATGACTTGCTTCCCGGCGTATGCTCGCAATGCTGCCAGTCGATAGGCAAACTGCTCGCGTGAAGACAGCCCCTAAACGCAAACGCAAATAAGGTCGCCGGGTAACGATATTGTGTCTCACTTGCTGTATCGCGCTTGGCAGTCAAGCGGCGATTGGTTTATCCGGGAACAACTCGCTCCTCATGTAGTCCGCTTGAGCCTGCATGAGGGCAAGCAGAGAACGATCACGAGGCATGTTTTTGTATGGCGCTGTAACAGGTCGAGGTGATCCTGCCCCGAGTCTTGCAATGCAACGTTCACAGCCTGGATACGAGAGAACCGGAGGAGGCTTTCACCCGAAGAATTTCCTTTTCGCGGTTTGTCGAGAAGGGAACGGCCAGATTCTGGCTTCGCCATCGCGACCAGATGCTCAGAGCTTTGTCATACCAGGCGTTGGCCGATGCCGCGTGGGCCGCGCGTCCCGGTCCTGGCATGCTTGATGCAAGATAGGCGTCGTAGTCTCCCAACCTCTGATAGACCAGCGCTAAACACCGTTCGGGATACAATGCCTCCTTACCCTTTTCCGAAAGACCTTCCGCTGTCTTCAACGCCTCTCTCAGAACTTCAAACGCAGACGCAGGCTCACGCATTTTGAGCTTCAACTCACCCAATGTGAGCAGCGATTCGAACATATCCTCCTTGACCACCGCGCGCTCTGGATTCTTTGCCAGCATTCCACGCTGCAGTTCTAGCGCAATCTCGAGATCAGCCAGCGCAAGTTTGAATTTGCCGCTATTCCGCAGCGCGGCGGCAAGACCAAGATGCGCATTGGCCAAGTCGCGCTGATAACTAAGATCTCCAGGACTTCTCCGGATTAGTTCCTGAAGAATCACCAGGGCCTCTCGATAGAGTTCGACCGCCTGGGCTGGCTCTGGGACTCGTACGACGGCCGCCATCCGTCGAAGCGCGACACTGAGTTCTGCGCGCGCCATTGCATCGTTCGGATCGCGTGCCGCTAGCTGCTCCGCGATACGGAGCGCCTTACGGTGATACAACTGGGCCTTCTCAAGATCTCCGAAATGAAAATAAGAGGGATTTCCCTGCAGATCGCCACAGCGCCTATAAGCTTCTTCGAGATCCTTCAGATGGCTTGGATTATCGGGCTCAGTCTCGACGAGCTTCTCCAACCACGTCACCGCCTCTCGATAACGGCTCCAAGCTCCTTGTAGGTCTCCGCGCATCCACAGCAGATTCCCCACCAGCAGCCGAGTGTTGGCCAGATTCGCAGTGCCTCCATCCTTGCGATAGAGGGCGGCTCGATCGGCTGCCGCTGCGGCTCGATTCGCATCTTGCAGCGCGGGTCCGACCGCCGACAAACGTGTCCGCGCATTCGCGAGACGAACATAGCCGTGCACAAATAGATCATCCGTGCGCGAATCGTGAAGCGTGTTGTCGATTTTTTCCGCTAGTTTCAAACCCTCGGTGTAACTTCGGATCGCTGCCGCCACGTTTACGATGCGGAGTTCAAGATCGCCTCGCTTGTAATGGAGCCATGTCGCGCAGCTTAGCGTGTCGTAGCTCTGAGACTGCTCGGCGAGAGGTTCCACAAGTGCCAGCGCCTTGTCATAGCTGACCAGAGCTTCGCGAAATTGGCCTAGATTCGGCCCGGATAGATCGCCTTGAACATCACCGACCTGCTCATATGCCTGCGACAACTCCCATTGAAACGTCGGATCATTCGACGGCGCATCTTTTGAGAGGTTGTTTAAATACTCGAGCGCTGTCCTGACCAGCAGTTCCCGCGCCGGTGTTGCTCCCGGTAGATGCTGGATGCTCTTCTGAAAGTCGGATAGTACGAAGTTCGCAAGCTTACGAACTTCCATGAAGCGGGCTTCCGTACGCTTCGCTTCCCGGTATGTCGCAAACCACCCGGCGCCTATGCTTAAGGCAAGCAATCCAAACGCGGCGGACGCAAGCAGATTCCTCCGAACCAACTTGCCCGCGAGATAAAAGATCGTATCCTCTCGGGCGGATACAGGCATACCATGCGTGAACCGTTGAACGTCATCGGCGAATTGTTGAACGGAGCCGTAGCGTCGCTGTGGTTCCTTTCGTAGCGCCATCGCGACGACATTATCGAGATCGCCCGATAGCTGCCGTCTTAATCGCGCATCACCAGACGCTGATGAGCTTAGCCGCATTGGTTCGCTTTCACACACCAACCTCTCGACATCAACCGAGGATTGGCCGGTGATCCGATACGGACTGGAATGCGTGAGCATTTCGTAAAGCAATACGCCCAACGAGTAGATGTCCGTTGCTGTGGTCAGTCCCTCACCGCGGACCTGTTCCGGGCTAGCGTACTGCGGCGTCATTCGCCGCATTAAAGTCTTGGTAGTGCTCGCGCCACCGATCACCAGTTCCGGCGTGAGAAGTTTGGCAATGCCGAAGTCGAGCAGTTTCGGGATGCCCGCCTCGTTCACCAAAACGTTCGCCGGTTTGATGTCCCGGTGGATCACCAACATCTGATGCGCATGATGTACCGCGCTGCACAAGGCGCAGAACAAACCCAGACGCTCATTGACAGAAAGATTCCGTCTCTGGCAATAGTCGAGGATAGGTTCGCCCTCGATATACTCCATGACAATGTACGGACGGCCATCCGCTGTCGTGCCGCCATCGAGCAAACCGGCAATATTTGGATGCTGGAGGGTGGCTAAAATTTGACGTTCTGTCCGAAATCGGGCGAGCGCGTCCTCCGAGTCCATGCCCTGGGCGATTAACTTGATCGCTACGGAACGGATGTATTGATCATCGATGCGGACTGCCTGGTAGACTGACCCCATTCCCCCGCGTCCGATCTCTCGGACGATCTCGTACGGTCCGATACGTCGGCCAATCTGCGAAGCCGAGTAGTCTCGCTGCATCTGCACCGCGAAAGCAGCGGCCGCCTGTCCAATGGCAACGCCGACATGTCCTTGTGCGCGCCGGTCGCTTTCAAGTAAGAGATCAACTTCACGACGAAGATCGTCGTCGCCGCGACAGACGCGGTCGAGATAGGCTCGTGACTCGTTCACCGGAAGCTCTACTGCCTCCGAGAAGACGGCCTCAATCTGTTGCCATCGCTCCCTTGTCATGGACACAACTAGTCGTGGCTGTTCTGGAGACAGCCACTGCGCCCCATATTGCCGCTTACATATAGAATACTCTTTTGAAAGACATCGGAGCTCGAGCAAGGGAAAATCCTAAAGCTCCTTTCGCGGCCTGTCTACCAGGAAGAGACACCCTGGCCCAATTCGGGCATCATGGGGAATACACTTACCTTGGAGCCGCAGGTGACTCAACGAAGAAAGCCCGGAGAAGATGACCCTCTCCGGGCTGATCTAGTTTATGAAAAGGCTCGCGTGTCGTGACGCGCTTACGTCTATCCGCGCTTTGATCCGCGCGCCGTTGATTGAGTACGGCCTGCTTCGAATATGGCGCCGTTGCTCAGGGTATGCACCGGCAGAGTAACAGAGTTGTCTACTAATTCTGCCATCGTGTGGATCGGGAGCCCCTCAGCTTCCTTCAAGAACACCAGACTGCCGCATTCGGCGTCAAAATCGACGCGAATCCAGTCGCCACTCTTAATCTGATCAGTCGCAATTAGATTCGATAACGGCTGCACGAGGAGCTTCTCGATCGCGCGTTTCAAGTGTCGCGCGCCGTACTTAGCATCGATGCCTTCCCGTAGAAGGTGTGCTTTTCCAGATTCCGTAACATGGAAAATGAATGCCCGGTCCGGCGAAGCGTTGAAAATCCGCTGCTGAACCATGTTCAACTCGATGTCCAGAATCTTTCGCAGTTCGGATTCCCCGAGTGGCCGGAAGACCACGATCTTGTCCAACCGATTGATGAATTCAGGCGTAAACTTCCGCCGCGCGGCCTCGACACCGGTTCGCGCCACCTTTTCGTTCATTTTTTCGTCGGAACGGCACGCGGCGTCTTTAGCCGCGTCCTTCGTGACACCAAAGCCGAGCTTGGGCGCCATCAAGGAGTTCATCTCAGTCGCTCCCAAGTTGCTT
Source organism: Bryobacteraceae bacterium (assembly GCA_035630195.1). Classification (GTDB taxonomy): domain Bacteria; phylum Acidobacteriota; class Terriglobia; order Bryobacterales; family Bryobacteraceae; genus DASQDN01. The sequence continues at coordinate 7,501 of DASQLD010000332.1, read as the reverse complement.
GTCATGAAAATCATAGCCCGGGAGAAATCCACTTTTCGGTTATCACCGAGAGTCAGAGTAGCTTTATCCAGAATCCCCAAGAGCAGGTTCCATAGAGCATCGCTGGCCTTCTCAATTTCGTCGAACAGCACGAAGCTGATCTTCACAGTGTCCGTATGATACTGATTCAGCACTTCCTGGCTAAGCAGGGGATGGGTTTCACGATGACCTAAATAGCCGGGAGGCGATCCAATGAGCTTTGCAATCTCATGGCTATGTTGGAATTCAGCGCAATCGATCTTGATAACAGAACGCGGGTTCTTTACAAGCGCCTCAGCAGTCGCTTCGACAATGCGTGTCTTGCCGCTTCCGGTAGGCCCCAAAAAAAGGAAGTTGCCGATCGGACGCCCAGGCGCACTCATCCCTGTCAGGTTCATCTGGTAGATATTCACGATCTGCTGAATCGCTTCGTCCTGACCGACAATATTACGTCGAAGCGCTTGTTCCAGCGATTCTGCGTCGCGCCCGGTTCGTGTAGGATCCAATGCAACATTTAGCTGAACCATCTCATTTCTCCCTCTCCGAAAGCGATCCGTTTTCCAACTCTCGGGACAATTTCGAGCAACTTATGTGCCAAACATCTTGACGTATCCTAAGCGCTTAAGAGTACGGAGATCGATGCCAGTGTACACGTCACTTGGGTGGTATCGAAGGCCGCATTTCTACACGGCTTATGGTAGTTCTTTCCGGCATCCGGATCACGGCCATGACAACATCTGCGACATCCTGAGGCGCCATTTTCCAAGTCGCCCGTTCAGACCGGCTGCTAAAATCTGTGTCAACGCTACCGGGCATAACATACGTGACACGGATATTATTCCTGCGATGATCTAACATCAAAGCTTCAGAAAACCCATTTAATCCGAATTTCGAAGCGTTATACGCCGCCCCCCCTGCAAAAGGATTCTTTCCCGCCAGACTGCTTATGTTAATGATTGAACCTCCGCCTCTCTCAATGAGCCGTGGTATGCATTCCTTGCAGCAGTAAAACACCCCGCTCAAGTTGGTATCGAGGGTTTTCTTCCACGCTTCGAAATCTAGCTCGGCAACCGGGGCAAAAATACCGATCCCCGCATTGTTTACCAGGATGTCCAACCCACCGAATGTGGCATCTACAAAATCGAAGAAGGTTGCGACCGTGTCAGGCTGCCGCACATCTGCGGCGATTCCCGACACAGGTGACCCTGTGCTCGTCGTCAGCTCTTTTGCACGCCTCCACTTCCGCTTGGGATCGTCCGCAGATGGCCACCGACGCTCCTTCTCGAGCCAGCGTTTCAGCGACCGCTTTTCCGATGCCTTTTGTGGCTCCGGTTACGACAGCAACTTTTCCGCTTAACACTTTTCCACTTAACAAATGATCGTTAGGACGAGAGGTATCAGGCATGCGCCCAATGTAGCAATGGCGCACCCTAACTGTGCGAGGGAACCATTGGTACAAAGGATACCGGGAATATAATGCGTCGGTGAACGCGCCCTTCGCGGGATTTCAACACTTCGATGAGTTGTTGGTTCGAGGGGCTTCCAACCGGCGCAACCAGCCGGCCGCCGTTCGCGAGTTGCCCGATCAAAGCCGGAGGAACCTCAGTCGGCGCAGCCGTCAACATGATACGATCGAACGGCGCTTCTTCCGGCCAACCTAGATATCCATCACCCCAGCGAACGTGCACATTATCGTAGCCGTGGCGCTTCAATGTACGGGCAGCCGATTCCGCCAATTGTCGGACGACTTCAATAGAATACACAACAGCGGCCAGCTCCGCGAGAATAGCCGATTGATACCCTGATCCTGTGCCGATCTCGAGGACTCGATGATGCTTACTCAACTCGAGCAGCTGAGACATAGCTGCAACTATGTATGGTTGTGAAATTGTAGCCCCGTAGCCGATGTCAAGGGGCCGGTCCTCATAAGCCGACTCGATCGAATTCGGAGGGACAAATTCGTGCCGTGGAACCGAGTGCATGGCCCGCAGCACCTCAGAATTTCGGATGCCTCGCTGTTCAATGTGCTCCGCTGTTAGCATCATTTCGATCTACGGCGTTTTTTCGCTATGGGTTGATGAATGCAAATGTCGGTAGAAACCCAGGTCGACCTTCTGGAGCAGCTTGGTGGCATACATGATCTGCCCCGCATGGAGCGCGAAATGCTCCACTACGTGATAGACGACCTCAACGACAGATTGGTTATAACCCTGAACGACAACTGTAGCTGTGAGTTTTTCCCGGGAAAGGTTTGAGATGAGCGGTACCGCCTCATCCATCGTCTCCTTAAGCCCCTTGATGAGTTGGTCGGCAGGCATTCCCCCGCGAGCGGCAAACTCACCAGCCCGCTGGCGAATATCCGGCGCGCCACCGACGGCAGAGATAACCCACTGGCGGACGTTTCCGCTCAGGTGAAGCACAAGATTCCCTACAGAGTTCGATTCCTCCGAACCGCGCCACCAGATTTGCTCCAGCGTGAGCAGGGTCAGGCAATGCTGAATCCTGGTCTCTAGCTGCCGCAGCTTGTCAACGGAGAAATCAATAAAAAGGCGCTCCATATTGCCTCCGAGTATAAGATAAGGAGATGGAAACCCTAACCGCGACGCAGCCAGAAGTGTCTTCCGTTGTCGATCTTGAGCGCGAGTACTTACTACAGAACTATGCGCGCTACCCGATCGTATTGAGCCGCGGAAAGGGACCGTATCTTTGGGACATCACCGGCAAGAAGTATCTGGATCTAATTTCGGGGATCGGTGTCAACGCTCTCGGCCATGCTCATCCTCGAATCACGAAGGTGATTAGGGACCAGGCCGGCAAGCTCGTGCACAGTTCCAACCTTTATTATCACGAATTCCAGGGTCCGCTCGCAAAGCGGCTCGCCGAGGCGAGCGGTTTGCAGCGTGTCTTCTTTAGCAACTCAGGCACAGAATCCATGGAGGGAGCCATAAAGATGGCGCGCTCCCATGGAACGCATTTGTCTCCCGAGAAGTTCGAAATAATTTCTCTCGAGAATTCATTCCATGGACGCACTCTGGGAGCATTGTCGATCACAGGACAACACAAGTACCGGAAGGATTTTGAGCCTCTTCTTCCGGGAGTCAAATTTCTGCACGTGAACGATGTGACCGCGCTTGAGCAGACGGTATCGGAACGTACTGCGGCGATCGTACTTGAGGTGATACAAGGCGAAGGTGGGATCTATCCGCTATCAACGGAGTTCCTCAGGAGAGCGCGGGAATTAGCGGATCGCTTCGATGCGCTGCTGATATTTGATGAGATCCAATGCGGAGTTGGGCGGCCGGGGACCTACTTCGCGTATCAGTTGCTCGATCCGGTGATCATGCCGGACATTGCAGTCATGGCGAAGCCTATTTCGTGTGGTCTGCCACTCGGCGCCATCTTGTCGAACGAGAGAGCTGCAAAGTCCATTTCGTCCGGAATGCATGGATCTACATTCGGCGGTAACGTCGTTGCCTGCCGGGTGGCGCTGGAATTCTTCGACATCCTGCAGGAGATCATGCCGTCGATGCGCGACACCGGTCGCTACTTCCGTATGAAGCTGGACGATCTAGCCCGTAAGCACTCCATCGTTAAGGAAGTCCGCGGTGAGGGATTAATGCTGGGTATCGAATTAACCGCCCCCGGCAAGGACATCGTGCTCGATTGCATGTCGCAAGGCCTGCTGATCAACTGTACTCATGATGTCGTCCTGCGATTTCTCCCGCCTTACATAATCGGGAAGAAGGAAGTCGATGCCGGTGTAAAGATCCTCGCCAAGGCGCTGAAAAACGTCAAACCCGCGTAGTGGGATCACGCATAGACTCAACAGCGCATATAAATCTGGAACGGAGCCGCGCCAGAGGAAGCGGTTTTAAACACTCGGATTCTACGCGTAACACCGGAGCCGAGAGAGCGCACTGGACTTCGCCGATAAGCGAAGATGTTAGGGAATCTTCAAATGCGCTCACTTTTTGCCCGGATCGAATCGAATGGATAGAAAACGAATTCTGATCGCCGATGATCAGGCCGACGTTCTCGAGGCATTGCGATTCCTGCTGAAGGCTGAAGGTTACCAGACCGAGGCGGTGTCCTCTCCCGAGGCCGTGATCCATGCGCTCGAAACACGAGACTACGATGCATTGATCATGGATCTTAACTACACCCGCGACACGACATCCGGTCAGGAGGGCCTGGATCTGCTTGGGAAGATTCAGGCAACTGACCCTACAATTCCGATCGTCGTGATGACGGCATGGGGCAGCGTCGAACTTGCAGTCGAGGCGATGCGTCGCGGCGCGCGCGATTTCGTTCAAAAACCTTGGGACAACGCGCGACTCGTATCGATCGTGAAAACACAACTCGCCTTGAGCGAAGCCCTGCGAAAGGGTCAGCGGCTCGAAGCCGAGAATCGGCTGCTACGAGCCGAGGGTAAGCCGTTGATGATCGCAGAAGCGCCATCGATGCAGCCCGTTCTTCAACTCATCTCACGCGTCGGTCCTTCGGATGCGAACGTGCTCATCACAGGAGAGCCTGGTTCCGGCAAAGAGGTTGTTGCGCGAACTCTTCACGCAATCTCAGAACGCGCCTCGAAGCCCCTTGTAACTGTCAATGCAGGCGGCCTTGCGGAAGGAATCTTTGAAAGCGAATTGTTTGGCCACGTGAAGGGCGCGTTCACAGATGCGAAAGCGGATCGAGTTGGACGATTCGAGCTCGCCGATACCGGCACGCTGTTCCTCGACGAGATCGCCAATGTACCCTTCAACCTGCAATCAAAGCTTCTTCGGGTTCTGGAGATTGGTGAGATGGAACGAGTCGGTTCCTCGAAAACCAAGAGAGTGAACGTACGGATCATTTCCGCGACAAACGCAAATCTTGCGGAGGAAGTCGCTAACAACCGATTTCGCGAGGATCTGCTGTTCCGATTGAATACGATTGAAATTCACATTCCGCCCCTACGGGAGCGCAAGGAGGACATTCCGCTCCTGGCGTCGCACTTCCTTAGCGTATACGCTCAGCGATATCGCAAGCGCCTGCTCGGCTTCGATCAGGCGGCGATGCAAGCGCTGATAGAAAATGCCTGGCAAGGGAATGTCCGAGAATTGAACCATGTCGTTGAGCGCTCGGTTCTCTTGGCGCAGGACACACAGGTGCGACTCGCCGACCTGGCTTTGCGATCGTCTTCCACTGGATCGGGACGTCTTGACGACATGAGTCTTGAAGAGGTGGAAGCCTTTCTGATCAAGAAAGCGCTCGCTCGTTATGACGGCAATGTCAGCCACGCGGCAAACGCGCTTGGTCTCAGTCGCAGCGCTCTTTACCGGCGGCTCCAACGCCATAACCTGTGAAACGGGACGGGATGAGGCCGCTCGTACACGAACGCCGGGTGCAGATTCTGGCGCTTGCGGCCGGCCTGCCTGCAGTTCTCACTGCGCTGATTGTCCTTTATGTGGAGAACTATCCGGCGAAAGTCCAGTGGACGGTCGGACTCGTAGTCATCGGTTGTTGGCTTGGATTCGCGGGCGCCGCTCGGGAACGGGTCGCTTCCCCGCTCCGAACGTTAGCCAATCTCCTTGAAGCAATGCGGGAAGGCGATTACTCCATTCGCGCGCGCGGCGCCCGGTTTGAGGATGCCCTGGGCGAAGTTATGCAACAGGTTAACGCGATGGGCGCTACACTTCGCGCCCAACGTCTAGGGGCGCTCGAAGCAACAACTCTCCTTCGGAAAGTGATGGAGGAAATCGACGTCGCCATCTTCGCCTTCGATCATGAAGCTAAACTCAAGCTGATCAATCGTGCGGGAGAGAGGCTGGTCGGGCTTCCATCCGAACGAGTCGTGAATCTGCCCGCAGCGGAAATTGGTTTGGCCGAGTTTCTGACCGGCGAGGGCTCGCAAACAGTGCAGCGCACGTTTCGTGGCGCAAGTGGTCGTTGGGGTGTCAGCCGGTCCGACTTTCGGGAAGGCGGATTGCCGCATCAACTTCTCGTAATCACCGATCTCACCCGGCCTCTACGCGAAGAAGAACTACAAGCGTGGCAGAGGCTGGTGCGCGTTCTCGGGCATGAGCTAAACAACTCGCTCACCCCAATAAAATCGATTGCGACAAGCCTATCGACGCTCCTCAAGCGAACTCCGCGAGACGACGATTGGGAAGATGACATGATTCGTGGACTGGAAATCATCGCGACCCGCAGTGAAGGATTAAGCCGATTTATCGGCGCCTACGCTCGGTTGGCGAAGTTACCACGGCCAAGGTTTGACCCGGTCGACCTTGCAACCTGGATCAGCCGTGTCTCCTCTCTGGAGAATCGCGTTCCCATCGTCGTTCAACCAGGCGAGCCCACGGTGATTCGGGGCGATTCCGATCAGTTGGATCAATTGCTGATCAACCTGATTCGCAACGCGGCAGACGCGTCCTTGGAAACTAACGGCATGGTAACCGTCGGCTGGATGCGTTCCGGCCTGCAAGCGGCGGTCTATGTTCGCGATGAAGGACCCGGTCTCGCAAACACGGCAAACTTGTTTGTTCCGTTTTTCACGACAAAGCCAGGAGGCTCGGGTATCGGTCTGGTCCTCAGCCGGCAGATCGCTGAAGCTCACGGAGGCGCTCTGACGTTAAGTAATCTCGAGACGTCGCCTGGGTGCGAGGCTCTTTTGACTTTACCTCTATAACGGGAATTCCTCCTATAATGCGAAGATGCGGCGCAACTTTCTTATTTTGCTTCTGGGCGCCGCCGTCCTCCTCCTGGCACAGCGTGATTCGAAGCGGGAAAGACCCGCTCGTCAGTCCGTCCGTGGCTTGCGAGCCGCCGTCGCGACTGGTAGTGACTACGCCGCTGAAGCTGGCATGCGCCTTATTCACAAAGGCGGCAACGCGGTCGATGGCGGTGTGGCTGCGATGTTCGCAGCTTCAGTTTCCGAGTTCTCCCATTTCGGCTTCGGCGGGGAATCACCCGTCCTTATCCGCACCAAAGACGGCCGCGTCTTCTCCATTGCGGGTGTCGGGCCGATGCCGAAAATGGCGTCGGCGGAGTTGTTCCGCAACCGTCGAATTCTGGCGGGTGAATTACTTGCTCTCGAACCAGGCGGACTGAAAGGAATCATTCCTGTCGCCGGCATGATGCCTGCCTTGGTTCCTGGGATGGTCGAGAGTGGGTTGGTTGCCCTCGAAGAGTTCGGCATGATGTCGTTCTCCGACGTGATTGCGCCCTCGATCGATTTAGCCGATGGTATGCCTCTTGACGAAACACGAGCGAACTCGATCGTGCGCAGCCGTCGTTTCTTCGAACTCTGGCCCACTTCCAAGACCGTCTTCACGCCGACGGGGCAGATGCCAATACCAGGTGATGTTTTTCGTCAGCCCGACTTGGCAAGAACATTGCGCGCGATGGCTGCGGCCGAACAGCGCGCCCTAAAAGGGGGCGCATCTAGACGCGAAGCGATCAATGCCGTGCGTGATTTTTTCTACCGCGGCGAAATCGCGCG
>DASQLD010000331.1:0-12670 GCA_035630195.1 Bryobacteraceae bacterium | reverse complement strand
TGCCCTTCACGCAGATGTTTGAAGACTCATGTTGTGTTTCGTTCATGTGCGCCTAATCATACCGCTGGCTCGCAACGGCCATTCCGACACGTTGTGCCATCTGTTTCCGGGTCCGTTGTTTTCCAGCATCATCTTGTGGCTGGTCATCCACGTGCACCTGCTGGGCTAGATCGAATTCGCGGTGCTTGAAACTGATGGTCCAGCGTCCCGCCGTCAGCGTCGCCTTACCCATCATTTGGCTTTCAGGGGATAGGACCTCACGCGCTATGGCCGTAATCGCTTCTTCAGTCACATGTCAATCCTATCCAACTGACCCGGCCCGAATCGAGTACCGTAACGAAATCCACCGTAACGAAATCCACGGAGGCGAGACCTTTGTGCTAGGATCAGCACCGTGGAAACGCGACACTGGCTGGAACTCTTGATCGGTTCGAAAGACAAACCCACCCTTCCGGGAGGACTGACGCCGATTCTGCGAACGGAAGTCGAACCACCGTACCTCCCCTCTCTTTCTGCCGCCGTTCATGAGGCACTAAAGCTAGCGAAGGAGAAAGAATATTCAATCCATATCCGTGTTAGGGAGCACGGCAACGGACGTAACAAACTGGACGTGTACTGCGATGGCAACGGTATTATCAAGCAGGCCCCTCACGTTTAGGGGCTCGATTTCCGAAGGCCAATAAATGGTCCCCGTAAACAGTCGTTTGTGGAAAGACGGTGACGAGTTCCCAAACTGCTGTAGCAACAACGCCGATTGCGCTTGTTGATACCAGCGTTCTGGGACGGCGGTGACGTTGTCGTAGGATCAGTACTGAAAAGTCGGGTTTGGCCAAGCTTTCGGTGTGCCAACCTCATACGGCGTTTATCATTACTAACTCCGAAAGAAGAATATACTGGCGATGAACTCAGTGGGATAAGTCGATTCCACCGTACTGTGCCGCGACTCCTCGAGCGGCATTTACCTTCGCTCAATGTGGACCTGCGTCCAGTCTGAGCGGTCCGGCGTCTAGGATCCTATTAACCTCGACAATTGGGGATCGTTGCGAAATAGAAGACACCATCGCGCGATGGCTGAGAGTTCAGAAGTTGGGTTAGTCATCTCTCGAATCTGAGCTCGAATCCTCAACAGGTTCGCCTTCGCGGCTGGATTGTTGGCTGTATGGCAGCGCGCCTTCGTTGCCCCGAACTCTCCAATGAGGCGGTCAACTTTCTGCCAGACTTTACGGCGTTCCTCGGTCAGCGGCACGTGCTCGTTTAGCTTCAGCCGCTTCGCGGTCTCAATTACTCGCTCTCGCTCCCAATCTGAAGCACTCGGAGTTGGTATGACTTTACCTTCTTCGTCAAAAGCAATCAACGAAACGTCATCATCGTCAATCGGATCGATCAGGTATCTGTATTCCGATTCCTCACACTGGGCGGTATAGCTTGAGCACAACGACCCCTGGCGTAATGGGAACCATCCTCCCTTCTTGCGGTTCCCAACATTACCGCAGACGCGAAAATTCATGTAGTCGAACGCAAGCCACCAATAGCCGTCTCGCTCAAAACCGTCAAGTGATCTAGCTTCCTTTTTAGGTCGAAAGTGTTCGACATCGTAGTGCGAAAACAGTTCACGAGCTTCGGAAAACCAACACTTGCCCGCAGACAACGCCAATAACCATTCCTTCAGTGCGCCCCAATGAGCCCTATTCGCGTCGATCAATGCGTTGCGTTCGTCACGCTTTCCAGCCACGTCAAGAGCCGCTATCGCGTCGACAAGCTCTTTTGACTTCCCGAGCCAAGCCTCCCATTCCGCTTGAGTCCACGGCGTCCAGTTTGGAATGTTGGTGTCGGTAGGGAGCTTATGTTCAAGGTCGATCCAGATCACGGCTGCTCGATCTCCCGCAGAATCTCGTCAATGACGCTATCAGCGATTCGATCCTGCTCAACCTGTTCATCCGGGGTCAGTGTCGGCTTACGGAATCTGGGGTGCTGAGCCATCCTGCGAACAAACAGCGCATAATCAGGGTCTCGAAAGTCTCCTGTGGAGAACCCCAAGTCCGCCAACTCGGTCGAAAGTCTTCTAAGTTCCGCATCTTCAGCGGGCGTACGTGGTGCCTTCACAAACAGCTCATTCCGTAGGAATAGACGTCGCTCAGTTTCCACGTCAAGAGTGGATGACAGTCCGAAGAGCTCGCTCTTGAGCAGTCCCGTTACACCCATACCTTGCGGATGTTCGAGGGGGTTATCGACCTTGATTTGGTCCCTATCGGGTCGAAGAACATAAACTTGCTCCCGCCTAAGGCCGCCGATCATCATCGGATCGTGGGTCGTGATCACAATCTGCGAGTCCCCGGCGCCATCAGGGCCGAAGGGACTTAAAACACGCTCAATATCCTCGAAGTAGCGTAGCTTCCAAATTGGGTTGAGGTGAGTGTCTGGTTCGTCAAGAAGAAACAAACAGTGATTCTCACGCGTGATGCGCATTAGGCCAAGGACAGTCAGCAGCTGCAGCTCCCCTTCCGAGAGGCAGGTGAAAGCCACTTTGCCGCCATGCTCACCACGTTTCTTGACCACAATCCGCACTTCCTCAAGCAGGTCGCCAATGTACGCACCTTCGGCGTATCGAAAAAAGCTATCCGTACCGCCGACCATCTCTCCTAAGAGCTTGAGCTTTTCCTGATTCGGAACAAACAAATATAACTGCCGCTGTTTTTCCGTCCGGCCGCGGAAATCGATTCGCTTTGTCACTTCTTGTTCGATCGGTGCCCAGGCCACCTGCCATAGCTTGTCGAGGAACTCCGTCACGACATTGCCCCGCGCATACCAGAAGCGGGGATCGCCTTCGTTGATATCGGCTTCTTCAAACTTGCCCGCTCTGCGCTTCTCCCGGATGCGATGTGGCTCTTTAAGGACGAACAGGGCTGATTCCAACGACTCGATGTTCAGATTGGCTACGAGCTTTTCAAACACCGGGTCCTTCGAGAGCAGGCAAGCGAGCAGAACCAACTGGCTGTGACCGCCTCGGCAGTAGAATAGCCTGCGTAAACGGTCATCGCCAAGATGGCGATCCTGCCTTTCGCGCCGGCTTTTGGCCTCCTCGACGGCGCGAATATCCGCGGCATCGTCACTCAGATTGCGCAAAAGGTTGGCCGGCAACACCTCCTCGGCAACGATCTCTTGGCGGCGGCTGAATCTGCGCTGGTGCTCTTCGAATAGCGCTTCGATGCGTTCATTTCTTCCCGAGTAGTACGCGAAGACATGTGATGGCAGTAGTTCCCTATTTTCGATGAGAAACGATTGGGATTCAGCCTTGTCATCCACGAAGACGAAGGGCCGCCGCTGACGAGCTCGATCGGCCTCCACTCTCACTGTGCGATCGCGGATGCTGTATTCAATTACATAGTCGAAAGCGGCGTCACAGTTGAGATCGAGGTCGCGGAAGATGGTGATCAGCGCCTCAATCAGGTTGGACTTTCCAGTCCCATTCTGGCCGATCAACGCGTGGCTCTGAACGGCTTTCGGTGTCGGCGGTTCCTCGCTTGGCAGGGGCGGAAGATGGGTGCTGAAGATTATGGAAAAGTTCCGCAAATTGCGGAAGCGCTTGATGTAAAGCTGCTTCAGCTGCATGGTCAGAGTTCCGACGCTTCCACCGCACGCTCGTGAACCTCGGCCACCTCCGGTTCCCGGATCCAGCCGCGGGCAACCTCGCCTTTCAACTGCGCGTAGAAGGCGTCGATGTCGCCTGCAAAGCGTTGCCACAAGTCACGAGCCGAGAGTTCGCCGCCGCTGCGTGCCAGCGCTGCCGCTAGCGGAGCATCGTCCTTTACGTCAGGTGAAGCATCGACCTGTAATCGGGCGATCAATTCAGTTTCAGGTGCCTTCACAAAGCTGTCCTCATTCCGTTCAGTGCCACCCCCGGTAAGATTCGCGACCATCGATTCGGCTAGCAGTGCGGCAAGGTCCTGCTTCCTCTTTAGCTGACGCCTTAGCCCGATACATGTCGCGGTCAGCGTATTCAGCTTCTGCAAGATGGCACGCTGCTCCGCTAGAGGAGGGATTGGCAGAGGAAAGCTCCTGAGCTGCGTCATGTTGATCGAAGCGAGATTCGTAGTCTGCTTCGACGCGCTTTTAAAATAGTCCCGCCCGACACCTGAGTTAAAGACAAGCTCCACCCACTCCGCCATTAGATACTTACTGGGAACTCGTGCCTTAAACACGTGGTTTTGGTGCAGGCAGTTTTCAACTTCTCCTCGCCAAATGGCAGTGCGCCCTACTTTGTCCCAATCGCCCCCTTCTGTAATCAAGAGGTCGCCGGTGTGGACGAGATATTTAGCTAATTCGTCGGGCGGGATCTGGATCGATTTCAACTCGCGAAGGTTGAAGAATCCCCGCTGCACATTTGCGACAGATAGATACTGGCAGGTGATGGTTAGAATTCCACGGAGATCGCGACCTTTGGTGACTCCGCCGATAACAACGGCGACGTCATCGAACGGGACTACAGGCCAGTGTTCCGGGTATAGTGTGATTGACTTCAACGCCCCAACTGGTTGCTGTCGGCGCGATAATCCACTCGCAATGTATTGATTCTTGAGATCAGCGCAACTGGCTTTGATGGCATCTACTTCTACTTGAGCAGATGACGCCGCACACAAGAAGCCGCGAACAGCCAGGACTCTATACGTGTCGATGACCTCTTCAATATCTTCAGGGTTGGCAAACAGAAGCGTGAAGTGTTCGTTGAGTCTACTCGCTGTACCTTGTACCTCGTGGACGTCTGCGTCGGAGAGGACCTGAAGCGCAGATTGCCTAGACGAGTTCTGAAGATAGCGGCGATTCTGCTGCTGCGCTTCTAGCTGGTCGCACAGCGCTAGTAGCTCTTCGAGCTTCGTAACGATTCGCTCCTGCGACTCAGCAGGCGGAAAGGAAAAAGGCGCTTCGCGCGCGGATTCAACGCCTAACCGGGGAAGGTTCATTCCGTACGTCAGGGCGCTCGCGTACCGCACAAAAAAGGGCGTCTTCAGATACCATCTCAGATATCGCGGGTCTAAGCCGTCATAGAACGAGATGGGGCAGATCTCGGTTGAACATACCCCCGGTTCATCCGCGATGATTACTTTGTCCAAGTAGGGCCGCAATTTCCCATACAGTACGGCTCCTGCCGGAAATCCATTCTTTGTACTTTTGAACGGTCGCTCCTGAGCCCGAACCCTTGCCAGGAGTCTCGAAGTGATTCTTTCAATATCTTCCAGTTCTACTACCCACGTGTTCGGCTGTACGTGTCGGTACTCTAGCTTCGGAGCATCCCCGTAGTTGGTCACGGTCCCCAATCGAGTCCACACCCATCCTTTCGGAAGAGTCCAAGGTGCGTCTCTTTCGGAAATGGGATTTGGGAGAGGCTGTCGCTTCATGCGCCCCTCGGTGATCGCCGTCGTTTGTCTTTTCAGATTGTTTCTGATCAATTGGTCGGCGGTTATGTCATCCGTCTGTGGTTCAACTAGCCGGCCAGACACCGCGAGCTGAAGTACAAGCTCACGAACCCGCGTGATCCCTCCAGGTGCACGGATGATGTGCTCAAAATTGGCAATGAACTGTCGTTCGTCCATTAGCCGTCCTCACGCATGAAGTGATGGGCGAGAGATGCCGCAAGCTCACCCTTAAGGTGGTTCTCTGTTTCCTCGATCTGACTTAGCAACGCCTTGTACTTTTCGAGTAATATGTCCGGGTCGTGGCTCTCGTCTTCCGGCGCATTCGGATTTTTTAGCTCAAGGTTGAAGATGGGCCAATACAGCCGATCTCCGGCAGCTTGAGCGTCGCGGGCCTGCAATCGCAAGCGCTCCGCCTGCTCTCGAAGGGTCACCATTTCAGCTTCGACGTTCTCACGGGACGGAACGTCGCTGTTGCCCACCAAGGAACTCCGAAGTTCGCGAATCCTGTTCTCCACCGCCACCGCGTCATTGTTTAAGGACTCAGCGCGATCCCAATGGGGCTTGGCCGCGGCTTCGGCCTGTTCCCGCTTCGCTTTGAAGTCAATCTTCCACGCCCATACGTTTTCCGCCCGGTCTGCAAAGTCGTTCGCCTCGTCTCCCCACCATTCCTGCTCGGGTTTGAATTCTTCGAGGCGAATGGGCTTCGTCTTGGAATAGCTCTTGTATCCAGGCGGATACGGATGCTCGTAGAACCAGATGGTCTCGGTGTGAAAGCGCTCGGTCCCATCATCAATCACTGGACCCTTTGTGAAGAAGAGCAGATTTGTCTTGATCGTCGTGTACGGTGCGAACACTCCTCGAGGAAGTCGAATGACTGTGTGAAGTTTGCAGTCCCGCAGCAGTAGTCGTTTTAGGGCATTCTTGATTCCTTCACCGAACAGGAAACCATCGGGCAGAACCACGGCGGCACGGCCATCCTCTTTGAGGAGCTTCTTCACGATGAGGGCCACGAACATGTCGGCCGTTTCACGCGTGCGCAGGTCAGCTGGATAGCTTGTTCCGACACCATCTTCTTCGTATCCGCCGAAGGGTGGATTGGTGACAACGCAGTGAACCTTCTCATGCGCGCCCCAATCGTTCCAGCCAATGCTCAGAGTATTCTTATGCTCGATCTGGCTCGGCACGTCGATACCATGCAACAACATGTTCGTCGTGCAGAGTAGGTGTGGAAGCTGCTTTTTTTCGAAGCCGCGAATAAGTTGCTCGATAGCGCGGCGATCGGCCGCGGACGAATGCGTTCCCAGCTGGTTACGGAAGTGGTCGATGGTCGCGGTTAAGAAGCCGCCAGTCCCGCAGGCTGGGTCCAGCAACTTTTCGCGTTTGTCGAGGCGTGGATTCACGCGGTCGACCATGAATTGCGTGATCGCCCGAGGCGTATAGAACTCGCCCGCATTACCGGCGCTGCGCAGGTCATTTAGGACCTGCTCATACACATCTCCCAGGTTTGCGCGGGTTTTGAAATCGTGGAAATTGATGGATTCCTCAAGCTTCTCGATTACCGCGAGCAGCTGAGTCCCCGATTTCATGAAGTTGTTCGCATCCTCAAATATGCTGCGGATGACTTTTCGTAGAGGCTTAAACTTGTCATTCGCCTCAATGTCGAGTTCCTGTAGCGTAGGAAAAAGCTCGTTATTGACGAAGCCGATCACCTCGCTCGCGGCAATCTGAGGCTTCTTCTTGCCGTTGGCGTCAGGTACGTATGCAGCCCAATTCCGCCACCGCAGGCGCTTGGGAAGGGGGGATTTGTACTTCGGATTGTCATCTTCCCACTCTTCCTCTCGCTGGTCAAAGACTTTAAGGAAGAGCATCCATGTAAGTTGGCCGATACGTTGCGCGTCGCCGTCGACGCCATCGTCCTTTCGCATGATGTCCTGGATCGCCTTAATCGTGCTGGTTAAGTTCATTCTTGTAAGGTGTCTGCCGGTGGCTACGCCGTCTTCTGTTCGGGCTCTTCGTAGATAGCCTGCTCAAGTGCTCTAATCGCTTGGCTGTATTGTTCGACTCCGCCGAAGATGCCGCGGCGAATCTCGGTTTTACTGCCGAGTTGATCGAAAGGAGGCAGTTCGAGGACCTTTGCGTCCTCGATGTTCTGCACGCCATGATCAGCAAATTTCTCAAGCAACGCATCTAGGACCGCTTGGGCGTGATCACTGTAGGTGCCAAATACATCTCGCTTTTTGACTTTATTCGCGCGCTCCCGCCTAGTCAGCGGCTTCTGATCGAATGCGACATGGGCTACGAGGTCGAAGGCGTCCAGGTCGATGCCGTTGGGAACAGCTTGCTGCAGGACGTCCAACTTTACACCACGTTCCGCAAGTTCATCGAGGACCGCCTGCTTGCGTTCCGCGCTGTTCCAACGACGCAAGAATTCGGCTAAGCTGCCGTATTCGGCCCGGATGGCCTCCCGTATATCGTTCTTCAAAAGAACGCGATAGTCTTCGGTGATGAGTCGACCGTCGGCATTGAGATATTGAGACCGCTCCACTGCCACGCGGACATTGACGTCGTCAACGTAGTACTTTGTCCGTCCCTGACCGGCCTCAGAAAGGGCAGATCCGCCGGTTGGTTGATGATCGATGTCCGATGGCGGCGGTGAATCGTCATGGCCGACGGAATCCCCGATTTCAGGCGGTACAACAGGTTGGTCAGGTCTTGGCTCATATACCACCACGGGCTCGCCGTCGAATTCGGGATCGGCAAATAGGCGGGTCGCGCCTTTGAAATCCATGATCGTGAAGTAAAGCTTTTGGTAGTCTTCGCGGATTCGCGTGCCCCGTCCGATGATCTGTTTGAATTCGGTCATGGAGTTGATGTTCTGGTCCAACACAATGAGTTTGCAGGTCTTGGCATCGACTCCGGTGCTTAGGAGTTTCGAGGTCGTGGCGATTACCGGGTAGGGTTCATCGTTGTCGATGAAGTAGGAGATTTGAGCCTTGCCTTCGGGATCGTCACTAGTGATTCTCATGACGTAACGCCTGTTGTTCGCCGCGGCTGGGATAAGTTTCACCAGTTCCTGCCGCATGCGTTCCGCGTGGTCCTGATCGTCGCAGAACACAATTGTCTTGGCCATGGGATCGGTATTCCTGAGGTACTCCCAAACTTTGGATGCGACCAGCCGCGTCCTCTTCTCGAGGACCAAGGTCCGGTCATAATCTCGCGTGTTGTATTGGCGCTGCTCAACGACTTGGCCGAACTTGTCGACCTTGCCAATGTCCGGGGTGTATCCAATTGCGTCAACATCAGCAGCGATTCGAATCACCTTGTAAGGGGCGAGGAAGCCGTCGTCGATTCCCTGCCTCAGGGAATATCTGTAAATGGGCTCTCCGAAATACGTTGTGTTGCTGGCGTCCTCGGTTTCCTTCGGCGTGGCTGTTAGGCCGATGTGGGTGGCTTGACTGAAGTAATCTAGGACTTCTCGCCAAGCGGAATCATCGGCTGCGCTCCCCCGATGGCATTCATCTATGACCACTAAATCGAAGAAGTCGGCCGGAAATTGGCGATAGATCTGTTTCCACTCCTCACGTCCGGTGACCGCCTGGTAGAGGGCCAGATAGATCTCGTAGTTCTTTCGGATTTCGCGATTGGTCACCTTGTGCATGACCTCGCCGAACGGGGCGAAGTCCTGTTGCATGGTCTGGTCGACGAGAATGTTCCGATCGGCTAGAAACAATATGCGTTTCTTCGCCTTCGCCTTCCACAAGCGCCAAATTATCTGAAACGCGGTGTAGGTCTTGCCCGTGCCAGTCGCCATCACGAGCAATACACGCTGCTGACCTTTGGCGATGGCTTCGACGGTCCGATTTATCGCGACAAACTGGTAATAGCGTGGCTCGCGGCCACTGCCATCGGCGTAGAAAGATTGTTGAACCAGTCTCAGTGCCCCAGGGTCCTTGAGTCCTTTCCATTCCTGGTAAAGCGGCCACAGTTCCTCGAA
Organism: Bryobacteraceae bacterium; assembly: GCA_035630195.1. GTDB lineage: Bacteria > Acidobacteriota > Terriglobia > Bryobacterales > Bryobacteraceae > DASQDN01. The sequence continues at coordinate 3,265 of DASQLD010000331.1, read as the reverse complement.
TAAGGGGAAAGCGTTGAGCGGGAGTTCGCGTTCGACAGGTTGGGTTACCCCAGTACGGTCGTGGATCAGGAAACCATTACCGTTGCTGCTCAAGGCGAAGGGAGCGTCCAGCATCTCGGCATACGAGAGTGCCTGCTGCATGCCGTGCCCTACGGGATAGCGAGCCTGCTTCGCCTCAATAACCGCAATCGGAAGATGCGGCTGGGCGTAAAGAATATAGTCGGCGCGCTTGGGGCCACCCTTCATTCCTGGATTTCGACTTCGAGCCGCAAGAGTGCCGCGCACGATCACCCGGCCATCGGTGAGATTTACCTCTTGCCGGAACTGATTCTGCCTCCAACCAGCCTCCAGAATCGCTGGCGTGATGAACTTGGTGCAGATATCTCGCTCATTAAGCGACATCTTGTCCATTAGCAGCTCCTTTCCGCGATACCGGACCAAGTTTCGCAACGCTGGGAGCAGCGCCAGACAGGTCATTCCGTTTAGCGTAATGGCGAATCAGGAGTTCTATCGTGGACGCGATCGACCGGTTTTCGTGCGCAGCGGCAAGGCGCAGTAGGTCCTTGATTTCCCTAGAGGTTCGAATGGACACGGTCTCAGTTTTCGCCTGCGGCATAGCTCTTTTCGCAACGTCGGTGTACTGCGATTGTACTGCGTTCCGCCCGTTACAGATGGGGTACAGGCAACTGTTCGAAAACGGCCGGATTCATCGTGAATGGGATGGGCAGCCGTAAGAAGTCTTCGGCCTAGAACCTCGGGAAGCATTTGGGCATCCGAAAACGGCGTTCCCGAAATGTGACATGCCTAATGGGCGGGGTCTGCAGTTTCCTTGGGTGCTATCGCGTGGACCGCGCGAGCTGCCGAACGACAAGCGTGCAGGTTTTCTTCTTTTTGAAATTGCCATGCAGCGCCATTCAGGTAAGTTCGTGGGTGTCTGTGGCCACTACTGGAGACACTTTGAAGATGAGCATCGTGCGAGCATCAGCGCAAGGCACGCTGACCGCGATCTCTGGCCAGTGATCTACGCTTAGCTTGAACGGCCAAATCGACCGTCGTCGGACTTGCGACAAAGGGCACGCTTAGATTGCCCACGGTATGGCCAAGTCGTTCAGAAGACGTTTTTGCCCGGGAATCTTTCAGCGACGCGCAAGGCGCGAGTTTTAACACGAGATTGTCCAGACCGTCTTCTAGTAGAGTATCTACCTGAGATGAGCAACCGTAGCCACGTTATCAATACTTTACGAGTTGCTCATGACCAACTCTACTTGCCCGAGGGTACGTCCAGGCTGGGAATCAGAGTTTTCCGAAAGGGGCCCGGTAGGCGTCGCGTTTCGTCGCGTTTTCAAATCGTGTTTTCTCAAAAAGTACGGGAAGAATGGTCTACCGGAATTTTCCTACCAGGCCGTTTAGTCGTCGAATTTCGTCGCGTTTTGTACCTCATCATAGAGGGTTAGCGCGCGAAATGGCGCGTGCCGATGCGCAGAATTGCTCGGGAAAACAAGGGAAATAGCTTATGGTATTCCACACTAACGTAAGCTATTCTGCCCCTCGTGACCGCCCTCTCCGTTGCTGTTCCCGCTCCTGATTTCGCCGTCCGTCTAAAGGCGCTAGTGCGTGATTCGGTGCACAGCTGCGAGTCCAAGCGCGCCTACGGCCGCGCGGTCGACGACTTCTTGCAATGGTTCGCGGCGACGCGGCCGCCGGGCGGGTTCAGCAAAGCCAGCGTGCAAGCGTATCGCGCCAAGCTGGTCGAATCGGGCCTCGCCGCTTCCACCATCAATTTGCGGATGACGGCGCTGCGCCGGCTTGCCGCCGAAGCCGCCGACAACGGACTGCTCGCGCCCGAAACCGCGACGGCAATCACGCGCGTCAAAGGCGCGCGCCGGCAAGGCGTCCGCATCGGCAACTGGTTGAGCGTGCCGCAAGCCGAAGCGCTCGTCAACGAACCGAACACGGCCATGCGCAAAGGCAAGCGCGATCGCGCGCTGCTGGCGGTGATGCTGGGCTGTGGGTTGCGGCGCGAAGAGACTGCCTCGCTCACCCTCGAGCACATCCAACAACGCGACGGCCGCTGGGTAATCGTCGATCTGGTCGGCAAAGGGGCGCGCGTGCGCTCGATCCCCATGCCGAGCTGGGCGAAAGCGGCGCTCGATGTTTGGATCACGAGCGCAGAACTCACCACCGGGCCTGTGTTCCGTCCCGTCAACAAAGGCGGCCGCGTCTGCGTCGCGCGCATGACGGCGCAAGCTGTCTTCAATACCGTGAAGGCGTATGCCGGCACTCTTGGGATGAAAAGCTTTGCGCCGCATGATCTGCGCCGCTCCTACGCGAAGCTCGCCCATAAGGGACATGCGCCACTCGAGCAGATTCAGTTATCCCTCGGTCATGCCTCGATTCAGACAACGGAGCGATACCTGGGTGTCGAACAGGACTTTACCGACGCGCCTTGCGACCATTTAGGCCTACGCATCAAAGCCACGTGATTGTAAGAACGGCTCTCGATTTGAGGATTGTTGGAGGCGATAGGAATCGAACCTGACGGCAATCGCGGTCCGGAAGAGAAAACCCCTCGGGCAGAAACTAAAGAGCACACTGCGCCTTCGTACAACGAAGCGTGCAGGCGCGCGCATCGGCAACCGTGATCACCAAGTCCGCGTCCGCATCGCGTTGGTCTTCGGGACCGCTCGCGGGCCGGTTTCGAGCTGCCATGATCGCATTTACGTCCACAATATTCACTAGTCCATTGCCATCGATATCACAGCGCGGGGCTGAAATAAACTTCACCGCGCCTCCGCCCGTGTGCCCATACGAGTCGTAGGTCGCGAAGCCGTAAATGCTCGTGCCGAAGCTCGAGGAGCAGGACACTTGATGGGCGCCGATGCTAACCGGAACACGCGCTCCGGAATAGCCGGTGCTTCCAATGGCTTGCCAACTGATCGGCAGGGAGGTCCCGTCGATTCGACAAGTCTGAACATCGTTCGTTCGCGTGACTAAATTCAGGTAGTTTTCGAAGGCAATCGGTTCCGCTGCCGGTGTTGATAGAACGTACGAAGACTGGTACTGCTCAACCGGCACGAGCGTCATCATGAACGGATCGGACAGCACATTATCAACGGCTTGCGACTGCGAATACTGGTAAGCCTGCGCCGGGCCCGACGTCTCTATGACACCAACCGAGCCCGACGAGACCTCCGTTTCATAGAACTGCGCCCTTTGCCGGGTAGCAACAACCGCCCCGTTTAGCCGGATTTCGGTGTTATCATCC
>DASQLD010000330.1:0-14723 GCA_035630195.1 Bryobacteraceae bacterium | reverse complement strand
GTGTTGGTTCTGGCCGGGTTCTTCTATATATGGAAGAAAGGTGTGCTCGACTGGTCTCATGAGGCGATGCAGGCATTTCGCGAGGGCGATGAGTATCGCGGGCCGAAAAAGCTGCCGACTTCTCTTGGCGGCTATACGTTGACAGAAGAACGGCCGGTGCAGTTAATCGAAAAGTAACTCTGAATAATGATCTCCGATCAGGTTCGCGAAATCCCTGTGGTCTCAGCCCTGCTCGCACGGTATACCGATGCGATTAAAGGCGGGACCACCCGTTTAAACGAGTTGACGCTGGAGATTGATCCGGCTCTCATTCTCGACGTTTGCACCTATTTGAAAACGGATCAGAAATACGTCCGTTTGAGCGCGATTACCGGGGTCGATTGGTATCCCATGGAGCCCCGCTTTGAAGTGGTGTACTTCCTTCACTCGATGGAGCGCAGAAGCGAACGGGTGCGGTTGAAGTGCCGGCTACATGGCGACAAGCCGGAAATCGCATCTGTGACCTCGCTTTGGGTGGGCGCAAACTGGTACGAACGCGAGACCTTCGATTTGTTCGGGATTCGGTTTCTGAATCACCCGAATTTAACACGCATCATGATGCCGGATGACTGGGATGGCCACCCATTGCGCAGGGACTTCCCCGTCCATGGGCATAAGTACAGCTACAAGGACGAATAGGCCAACATGAGCGATCCCGACCTTCATTCTCCAACCGCAACGCTCGAACCGGGCGAAGATACTCACAGACCCGCGGAACGCCGGCGCATGACCCTAAATATGGGTCCGCAGCACCCGTCGACTCACGGTGTGCTTCGCGTTCTGCTGGAGCTTGACGGTGAAACGGTCACCAAGGCGTATCCCGACATCGGGTTTCTTCATACCGGAATTGAAAAGCAGTGCGAGGCTCGGACCTGGCAGCAAGTTGTTCCTCTGACCGATCGTGTCGACTATTTGGCGAATATGTCGAACAATCTGGTCTATGCGCTGGCCGTCGAGAAATTACTGGGCGTTCAGGCCGAGATGCCGCAGGCCGTGCAGATGATGCGCGTGCTGCTGGCTGAACTGCAGCGCATCAACAGCCACTGCGTATGGCTTGGGACGCACGCGCTCGATATCGGCGCGATGACGGTGTTCTTTTACTGCTTCCGCGAGCGCGAAGACATCCTGCGCATTTTCGAGATGTTCTCCGGGCAGCGGATGATGACGAGCTATATCCGTCCGGGCGGTCTGGCGCTGGAGCCTCCGCGAAATTGGGACAAGGCGGTTCGGCGTTTTATCGACGCATTTTCGGACAAGGTCGACGAGTACGAAGATCTGTTGGCGAAGAATCCCATCTGGCTCATCCGTACGAAAGATGTCGGTTATGTGCCGCTCGAAACGCTGCTCGATTGGGGCGTTACAGGGCCGATGATCCGAGCGGCCGGTTTGCCTTGGGACATCCGCAAAGACGAGCCGTATTCGGGCTACGAGAAGTACGACTTCAGTGTTCCGACTCGTACGGAGAATGATGTCTGGGCTCGGTATCGGGTTCGTATGGAAGAGATGCGGCAGAGCGCGAAGATCGTAAAGCAGGCGCTCGACGGAATGCCGGATGGACCGTGGCAGCTCGACATTCCGCGCGTGACATTGCCCGATCGCGAAAAGATGAAGACGCAGATGGAAGCGCTGATCCATCACTTCAAGATCGTGACCGAAGGAATGAAGGTTCCGGAAGGCGAAGCGTACCAGGCTTGCGAATCGCCCCGGGGCGAGATTGCATATTACGTTGTTAGCGACGGATCTTCGAATCCTCACCGTGTGTTTATGCGGACGCCAAGTTTCGGCAATCTGCAGTGCCTGCCGGCGATGGTGGAAGGCAAGCTGATCGCGGATACGATCGCGTCGATGGGCAGCATGGACTTCGTTCTCGGAGATGTGGACCGATGACTTTCTCCCCTGAACTCGAACAACGCATTACGAAGCTGATGAATTCGTATCCCCCAGGCCGCGTGCGCTCGGCACTCATCCCGATGCTGCTGTACTGCCAGGATGAAATGGGCCATATCTCTGAGGATTTGATGCAGGAGTGCGCTCGGCGGCTTGGGTTGTCGCGACTGCAGGTGGACGAAGTTGTCGGGTACTACTCAATGCTCCACAAGAAGGTGTGGGGCAAGTATCACGTGCAGGTGTGTACGAATGTCAGTTGCCAGTTGCGCGGCGGTGAAGAGTTGTATGCGCATGCTTCGAAGGCGCTCGGGATTGGGCATCGCGAAGTGACGCCGGACGGTGTGATTTCGCTCGAAGAAGTCGAGTGCATCGGCGCGTGTTCGTGGGCGCCGGCGATCCAGATTAATTACGACTTTCACCATAACGTGACTTCAGACATGCTCGATAAGCTGCTCGACGGAGTGCGCAGTTCGAGGCAGAAGGTTCAATAGACGATGCTTTACAACGAACCCCATCCGATCGAAACGAAGGTTCTGACGAGGCGCTTCGAGCTTGAGAATTCGGCCTCGATCGATACGTATCTGGCGAGTGACGGATACAAAGCGTTCATGAAGGCTGTCGGGATGACGCCCGAAGACATCATTAATGAGGTGAAGGCGTCGAACCTGCGAGGGCGTGGCGGCGCGGGCTTTCCGACGGGCATGAAGTGGTCCTTCGTGCCGAAGAACGTCGACAAGCCCAAGTACATCGTCGTGAATGCCGACGAGTCGGAGCCGGGGACGTGTAAGGATCGGGTCCTGATTGAGAACGATCCGCATCAGCTCATTGAAGGTATGATGATCGCGGCGCTCGCGGTCGGGGCTAAGGCTGGGTACATCTATATTCGCGGTGAGTATCGCTATCTCATCGAGATTATGGATAGGGCCATCGCCGAGGCGTATGGCAAGGGCTGGCTCGGTAAGAACATCAACGGAACTGGGTTCGATTTCGAGTGCTTCACGCATACGGGCGCAGGCGCTTATGAGTGCGGTGAAGAGTCGGCGCTGCTCGAGTCGCTCGAAGGCAAGCGAGGGATTCCGAGGATCCGGCCGCCATTTCCGGCGGTGTCGGGAGCCTGGCAGTCACCGACCGTTCTGAATAATGTCGAGACATTTTGCGCGGTTCCTTCGATCCTGTTAAACGGCGGGAAGTGGTTTGCGGACCTCGGTACGCCGAAGAATGGCGGGACGCGGCTGTTTTGTCTCTCGGGTCATGTGAACAAGCCCGGTGTGTACGAACTGCCGATGGGGTTCAACCTTCTACGCATGATCAACGAGGTCGGCGGAGGAGTTTGGAAGGGCCGTCAGTTGAAGGCGGTTGTTCCCGGCGGCGCGAGTTGTCCGGTGCTGCGCGCGGAAGAGTGCGACGTGGCGATGGACTACGACAGTATTGCCAAGATCGGGAGCATGTTGGGGTCGGGTGGCGTGATGATCATGGACGAGACCACCGATATCGTCAGTGTCGCGCTGCGCACGATGAAGTTCTACCAGCATGAAAGTTGCGGCTGGTGTATTCCGTGCAGGGAAGGCACGACTTGGCTCAAGAAATTGTTGACGCGCTTTGACGAAGGATACGGGCAGTCGACCGACATCAGTTTGATTGGCGAGGTCGCTAAGAACATGTTGGGGCGGACGTTCTGCCCGCTCGGTGATGCAGCGGCCATGCCGACGATTGCGTTTGTCGAGAAGTTCCGTCATGAGTTTGAAGCAAAGCTGGCAGTAGCGCCGGGCTCGTACGAGGACAAGAGCCGTCTTGTTCAAGTTGTCTAAAAAAACACAATGGCTGATCTGGTAAATCTCACTATCGACGGAAGGTCGATTCAGACTGCGCCGGGCACGCTGGTTATTGAGGCGGCTCGGAAGCAGGGAATCGAAGTGCCCGCGTTTTGCTACGTGGAGGGCTACTCGCTGCAGGCAGCTTGCCGCATGTGCCTGGTAGAAGTCGAGAAGATGCCGAAGCTTCAGACTGCCTGCACGCTCCCTGTGGGCGAAGGCATGGTGGTTCGAACGGATTCGCCGGTAATCGTGCAGGCTCGCAAGTCGATGCTCGAGTTGCTGCTGACAAATCATCCGCTCGATTGTCCGGTTTGCGATAAGGGTGGCGAATGCGAACTGCAGGATATGGTGTTCACGTACGGGGCGGGTGAAAGCCGCTTCACCGAAGTGAAGCATCATGTCGATGAGAAGCAGTTTTCTCCGGTCGTTTATTTTGATGCGCCGCGGTGCATCCTTTGCTACCGGTGTGTTCGGGCTTGCAATGAAGGCCTGGGCGTTGGGGCTTTGGGTGTGGTGAATCGTGGTGTGGTCAGCGAGATTGCTCCGAGCCATGGCGATCATCTCGAGTGCGACGAGTGCGGCCAGTGTATCGATGTGTGTCCGGTTGGCGCTCTGACCAGCGATACCTATCGTTACGTGACGCGCCCGTGGGAGATGAACCATACGGGCACGATCTGTACGCATTGCGCCGATGGTTGCAAGACCACGTTGGGTGTTCGCAACGACCACATCATTCGCGGAAATAATCGGGATCAGTCGGGTGTGAACGGCGAATTCCTTTGCATTAAGGGCCGGTATGCGTCCGACTTTACGGAGCATCCGGAGCGGCTGCAATCGCCATTGCTGCGGATCGACGGGCAGCTTCAAGCTGTCTCCTGGTCGCGGGCATTGAAGTATGTCGCCGACAAGTTTAAGCAGGTTCGCGAGGCGAACGGCAAGTTTGCGGTCGTCGGGTCGAATTTTACAACGAACGAAGAGAATTACTGGCTGCAGAAGTTTGCCCGAGAAGTCCTGAACACGAACAATATCGATCATCGGCGGACGGGCGATTTGCCGACGCTGCTCGACGCGTTGAGCGGACGTGTCGAAGCGCTGGCGACGGTTGAAGATTTGTATAAGACTAAAGCGGCGCTGGTGATCGGATCGGATTTATCGCAGCAGCATCCTATGCTCGCGTTCCAATTGCGAGCGAACTGGCGGCATCATCAGGCGTCGGTCTTTACGGTAACGGAAGGTCCGGTTCGGGAGCGCAAATACGCGCGGATCACGCGCATCGCTCCGCCTGCATCGCAGTTGGACGAAGTTGAGGAGCTGCGCGGGGAATTGACTGCTGCCGGTGAACTGGTTATCGTTTTCGGTGACACGATCAAGGGCGATGGAATTCGGCGGCTGGTCGCGTTTGGCGATTCGCTGGGAATTCCGGTGAAGTATGTGTGCCTGGTGGATTATTCGAACTCACGAGGCGCGTCGGACATGGGTCTGCTGCCGGATCTTGGTCCCGGGTATCATGCGGCGGGGTCAGCTGGGCTGAATTTGCCAGAGATTGTAACTGCGACCGACTTAGATGTTTTGTGGGTGGTTGGGGCGAATCCGCTGGCGGGCGCGCAGCTTGGATCGGCGAATGCGTTTGTCGTGGTTCAGGATATGTTCCTGACGGAGACGGCGCGGGTTGCCAATGTCGTGTTTCCAGCGGCGTCGGCTTATGAGAAGGACGGAACGGTTACGAATGTGACCGGCGAAGTGCAGCAACGCAAACGCGCGGCCAAGACCATGGGGGCGAAGCCGGATCTCGAGATCTTCGGATTGATCGCCAAGGAAATGGGCGTCGCTCGCGATTTTCTGGCGGCCAAGTATGATGTCGTGCTTGAAGAGATTCGCAAGACGGTGCGCGGATATAATGTCTCCTTGCCGGTGTTGATGACCGGTGGGGCTGCGCAAACTGTTCCGGTGAATGGACGCGTGCCATTCGCATCGCGGCCGGATCTGGTTCGCTCGAATCGAGACACCCTGTTTACATCCGGTTCGCTAGGCCGGTATTCGCATAAGTTGAATTCCGTAATTGAGAAAGATAAGGTTCGGCTTTACGATTCCGGCGTTACCGCGCCATAGCTCCGGATTGCACAATGGATAACTTCTTTGTCATTAGTCTGATCAAGTCGGGGCTGGTTGCGGCTGTCTTTCTGACTCTGCTCGCTTATCTGCAGTGGGTGGAGCGCAAGGTTCTGGCGCACATCCAGTTGCGGCCGGGTCCGTATCGCGTGGGTCCTCACGGGTTGTTGCAGCCGCTGGCCGATGTTATTAAGTTGCTGACGAAGGAAGGCTTCATTCCGGCCAACGTCAATACGTTCTTCTACCTGCTGGCTCCGTTTCTTGCGGTGACGATCGCGCTGATTTCGATCAGTGTGATCCCGTTCGGGCCGCAGATCGAAGTTTTTGGTGTCAAGACTAACATGGGCTTGACCGATCTGGGAATCGGGATTTTGTTCATTCTCGCGCTGTCGTCAGTTGGTGTTTACGGAGTTGCGCTGGCTGGCTGGGCTTCGAATAGCAAGTATGCGCTGCTCGGTGGTTTGCGTTCGGCGGCGCAGATGATTTCCTACGAGCTGCCGATGGCGCTGGCTCTGGTCGCGCCTCTGCTGATGTTGAATACGCTCAACCTGCGCGAGATGGTGAACCTACAGGATGGGTTCGTCTTCGGGCTTTTGCCGCGCTGGACGATCTTTCAATATCCTTTTCCGCAGGCGCTGAGCTTTATCGTGTTTTTAATATGCGCGTTCGCGGAAACGAATCGCGTGCCGTTCGATTTGCCCGAAGCTGAGAATGAGCTCGTCGCTGGCTTCCATACCGAGTATTCGTCGATGTCGTTTGCGGCGTTCTTCATGGCTGAATACGCCAATATGATTACGGTCACCTCGGTGGCGACGCTGCTGTTCCTGGGAGGCTGGCATCCGTTGTTTCCGACAGAGTACGGGTCGTGGTTGATTCCGGTTCTGTTGTTTATTGGCGCCGGTTTGATTTCGATCTCGCACGGGCTGAGTCCTGCGCGGCCGTTTGACCGTATTACGCTGCCGGTGTTCGGCGTCATTTTCATCGCGCTCGGACTGTTGTTCGCGGCCCCGTTTGCTCAGCCTTATGTGCTGCCACTGTTTTGGTTTGCGGCCAAGGCTGGGGCGCTACTGTTCCTCTTCATCTGGATTCGCGGTACGCTGCCGCGTTTCCGGTACGACCAGTTAATGGGGTTTGCGTGGAAGTTCATGTTCCCGCTGGCGCTCATTAATCTGCTAATTACCGCTTTTGCCGTGTCGGCCACAACGAACTAAAGATGCCGCCTATCGACCCTATCCTGTTTTTCATCTTCGCCGGAATCGCGGTGCTCTCCGCGATCAGCCTGGTTGTTCAGAAGCATCCAATCTCGAGCGCGTTGTCACTTGTCGGCGTAATGGGCGCCCTGGCGGTGCTGTATTTGTTGCTGGGCGCTGAGTTCATCGCTGCCGCGCAACTGATTGTTTACGCCGGCGCGATTATGGTGCTGTTCATCTTCACCATCATGTTGTTGAACGCCGGCTCCGAGCATGGACGCAGCCGGTCGCGCGTGGCGAGGTATCTCGGCATCCCGCTGTTCATGGCGTTCATCGGACTGATGAGTTATTTGATTCAGAGCCGATTGCCCGCGACGAAAGGTGTTGTGTTCGGCGGTTTCACGCAGGCCGGCGGACTGGAGATAGGGCGGTCTTTGTTCACACACTACCTGCTTCCCTTTGAAGTCACTTCGCTGTTGATCCTGATCGCGATTCTTGGAGCCGTGGTGCTCGCGCGGAAGGAAATCTGACGATGCCGATTCCTGCTTTGCCTGCTGCGGTTCCCCTGAGCTGGTACCTGATCCTATCCGCGGTTCTATTTGCGCTCGGTGTGGCCGGGTTTCTGTTCCGGAAGAACATCATCACGGTCTTCATGTCCATCGAGTTGATGCTCAACGCGGTGAACCTGAGTTTTGTCGCTTTCGCCTACCAGTTCAAGCAAGTTGACGGACATATCTACGCCTTCTTCGTGATGGTCGTTGCGGCCGCAGAAGCCGCGGTCGGTCTCGGAATTATTTTGACCGTGTTCAAAAATCGCTCGACTTTGCACATCGATGAAGTAAGTACGCTCAAAAACTGAACGATGCACCAACTTTGGCTCATTCCAATCTTTCCTCTCGCGGGCGCCGCCATTAATGGCATCTTTGGCCGGCGCTTATCGAAGAGCATTACCAATGTTGTGGCGATAGGCTCGGTGTTGCTGTCGTTTCTGTGGGTGCTGAAAGTTCTGTCGGGGCTCGGCATGTTTGGTCATGAGGCGCCGACGACGGCTCATATAGAGCATTACTTCACCTGGATCCAAGCGGGCACGCTGAACGTGGGCTTCGATCTGGCAGTGGACCGGCTGAGCGCCGTGATGCTGCTGGTGGTCACGGGTGTCGGCACGCTGATTCACATTTATGCGGCCGGGTACATGGCGCACGAGGGTGGCTATTACCGATTCTTCGCGTACCTGAATCTGTTCATGTTCTTCATGCTGATTCTGGTCCTGGGCGCCAACTACCTGGTGTTGTTCGTCGGCTGGGAAGGGGTCGGTCTGTGCTCGTATCTGCTGATCGGGTTTTACTTCCTCGAAAAGACTGCGGGTGACGCGGGCAAGAAGGCGTTCGTCGTTAATCGTATCGGCGACTTCGGATACCTGTTGGGTATGCTGCTGATCTTCAAGACGTTCGGCAGCCTCGATTTCGATAAGGTTCTACCTGCCGCGAAGAATATGCCGGCCGATGTCGGAGCTGGAATCTTCACTGCGATCTGTTTGTTGTTGTTTGTCGGCGCTACCGGCAAATCGGCGCAGATTCCGTTGTATGTCTGGTTGCCGGATGCGATGGCCGGTCCAACGCCGGTATCTGCTTTGATCCACGCGGCCACTATGGTCACGGCCGGTGTGTACATGGTTGCGCGCTCCTCTGAAATGTTTGTGCGGTCGGACATTGCGATGACGGTGGTTGCGATTATCGGATTACTGACTGCTGTGATGGCGGCAACGATCGGTCTGGTTCAGAACGATATCAAGAAAGTTTATGCGTACTCGACCGTTTCGCAGCTTGGATATATGTTCCTGGCTTGCGGCGTCGGGGCGTTTGGGGTCGGCATCTTCCACGTTGTGACGCACGCGTTCTTTAAGGCGCTTCTGTTCCTTGGCGCCGGCTCAGTGATTCATGCGTTGGGCGGTGAGCAGGACTTGCAGAATATGGGAGGGCTGCGTAAGGAAACGCCGATTACGTTCATTACGCTGCTGTGCGCCGCGGTTGCGATCGCGGGTGTGCCGTATACATCGGGCTGGTTCTCGAAAGACGAGATTCTGATCGCCGCGCATCACCGACATCCGCTACTGTATTGGATCGGTGTGATCACGGCGGGCATGACAGCCTTCTACGTGTTCCGTTCGATCTTCCTGGCCTTCTTCGGTAAGCCCCGTGGCCATCATCATCCGCACGAGTCACCGCTGGTGATGACCGCTCCGTTGATGGTGCTTGCGGTGTTGTCGCTGTTCGGTGGTTTTATTCCCATCCCACATTTTCTGGAGCCGATGTTTCCGCCGCTCGAGGCGGGTCATCACGGGATGTTGGGATGGATTGCGACCGCAGCGGGGCTTACGGGAATTCTGCTGGCGTATCTCTTTTACGTGGCGAATCCCCGGCTGCCGCAGGCGTTTGCGACGACGTTCACCGGACCTTACCGGTGGCTCTACAACAAATATTTTGTCGATGAAGCATACGATGCGATGGTGGTTGAGCCGGTGGTGCAGGGCTCTCGCACCGTGCTGTGGCGCGGAATGGACGCAGGTTTGATCGATGGCATCGTCAATGGAATTGGCAAGCGCTCGCGGAACGTAGGCGGCGGATTGAAGTTGATGCAATCGGGGAACATCCGTAGCTACGCGGCATGGGTTCTGCTTGGATCTCTCGTTGTGATTGTAGTGATGGCGCTGGGAGGAGGACGATGAACCTCCTCGATATTGTGATCGCCGTTCCATTAATAGGGTTTCTAGTTGTTCTACTTCTCCCGAAAGACAACGTCGACACGATCAAACGTGTCACGTTTGTTGTGTCGATCCTGGTCTTTCTCCTCTCGTTGATGTTGATTCCCGGTGTTCTGGCGAATCCCTCAACCATGTCGTTCAGCACGGACGTTCAGTGGATCACGTACCCGAATATTCGGTATCACACCGGCATTGATGGAGTCAGCTTGTGGCTGATTCTGTTGACGACATTCCTGACACCGATCGCAGTGCTGATCTCGTGGAAATACATCGATCGCCGGCAGAACATGTTTTTCGCGTTCCTGCTGCTGCTTGAGGTGGGTGTGATCGGGGTTTTCGCCTCGCTCGATCTATTCCTGTTTTATGTGTTCTGGGAAATCTCGCTGGTTCCAATGTATTTCCTGATTGGAATCTGGGGCCACGAGCGGCGGATTTACGCGGCGGTGAAGTTCTTCCTGTATACGATGGCCGGCTCGGTGCTGATGCTGGCAGCGATCATCTATCTGTACAACAAGACAGGCACGTTCGATTTTACGACGCTGCTGGGTCAGATCCAGAAGGGGACGCTGCAGTTTACGCATCTTGAAGAGCTACTGCTGTTCCTCGCGTTCTTCCTCGCATTTGCGATCAAAGTCCCGTTGTTCCCGCTGCACACATGGCTGCCGGATGCGCACGTCGAGGCTCCTACTGCGGGTTCCGTGATGCTGGCGAGTGTCATGCTGAAGATGGGCACCTACGGTATCCTGCGTTTCTGCCTGACGATGTTCCCAAATGCCGCGCGTGAGAATGCGGGTTGGATTGTGGCGCTTTCGATCATCGGCATCATCTACGGCGCCCTGGTAGCGCTGGTGCAGCCGAACATGAAGAAGCTGGTCGCATACTCTTCGGTCAGCCATTTAGGATTTGTCGTTCTCGGCTTGTTCTCGTTCAATCAGCAAGGTTGGGATGGCGCTGTGTACGTGATGCTTGCGCACGGTATTTCGACCGGCGGACTCTTCATGCTGGTCGGCTATTTGTATGAGCGCCGCCACTCGCTTGAGATCGCCGATTACGGTGGGGTTGCAACGCCGGCTCCCTGGCTGGCTACGATCTTTCTAGTTACGACATTGGCAAGTATTGGTTTGCCGAGCTTGAGCAACTTCATTGGAGAATTCCTGGTGCTGCAGGGAGCTGCGCTGGCGAACTTCCAGTGGGCTGTGTTTGCGGCGATTGGCGTCATTCTCTCGGCTTGCTACATGCTTTGGATGTACCAACGCACGTTCTTTGGAAGGGCTCCGGGAATGCCAGAGAGTAGCGGCCATGGACATGCTCACGGACATGACGACCATGCGCATGCACATGATCATTCGCATGCTCACACACACGACCATGCTCACGCTTCCGACGATCACGCCGATCATGCGATGCCGGATCTGAACGCGCGGGAGTGGGCGGCGATTCTTCCGCTGGTTGTTCTAATGATCTGGATGGGCGTGGCAGCCCAAACGTTTTTACCTTCGATCGGCGCATCGAATGCAGGCTTCCTCGCGGCTACTAAAGGCAGCGTGGAACAGCAAGTGAAGGCGCAGCCTGCGCAGGAGACCGCCAATGCCCGATAGTACGAGTTTCATTCCAACCGGAGCCGAATACCTTCGCGTCCTTCCCGAGATCATCCTGACGATTGTCGCGACCTTCATCATGATTCTCGAAGGCATCCGTAGCGGCTCGCGGGAACGTGGAAACCTGGCTCCAAGCGTGGCGATGCTGGGCTTGTTGGCAGCGCTGGCGGCGACATTTGTTGCGCACAGCCAACCGGGCGCGGCTTTCCAACAGATGATCATTGTGGACGGCTTCGCGACGTTCTTCCGGGTGATCGTGCTCGTGGTGGCGATCCTGGCGGTGCTTTGCTCGGGTCAATACCTACGGCGGGAACGGGCCGAAGGCGGTGAATATCACGCTTTGATCCTGTTCTCAGTGGCCGGACAATCGCTGATGGCCGCATCCAACGAACTGATCATGATCTTCATCGGATTGGAGATCTCGTCTATTGCGACTTACATCCTTGCCGGCTATTTGCGGGATGACAAACGAAATAACGAATCGGCGCTCAAGTATTTCCTGCTCGGGTCATTCGCGACGGCCTTCCTTCTGTATGGTGTGGCCTGGATTTATGGGATCACCGGCTCTACGAACCTGACTGAAATCCGCCAAGTGCTGATGGCTGGGCAAGTGAACGCAATGTCGCTTGTGGGACTCTCCGCCGCGTTGATGTTTGTCGGATTCGCATTCAAGATCTCAGCCGCTCCGTTTCAAGTTTGGGCTCCGGATGTCTATCAAGGCGCACCCGCTCCGGTGGCAGCATTCATGTCGGCCGGACCGAAGGCCGCAGCGTTTGCGATCTTCATTCGCGTGTACATGACAGCGTTTGAACCGATCTCGGCGCGATGGGAAGGCATTGTCTGGATCTGCGCGCTGTTGACAATGACGATTGGCAACTTTGCCGCGCTGCAGCAGAGCAACATTAAGCGGCTGCTGGCATACAGCTCGATTGCGCACGCCGGATATGTGCTGGTGGCGGTGGCTGCTCACAACCAAGTCGGCATTCAGGCTGCGATGTTTTATCTGGCTTCGTATGCGTTCATGAACATCGGCGCATTCGCTGTGGTTACGCACTTTGCCCGACAGGGAGAGCGGTATCTTGAGATCGATCACATGGCCGGTCTGGCATACCGCCAGCCCGGTACTGCGGCGTTGATGGTGATCTTCCTGCTCTCGTTCATCGGTGTTCCGTTGACCGCGGGATTCTTTGGGAAGTTCTATATCTTCAAAGCCGCTCTCGACGCGAACCTGTACTGGCTGACCGTACTTGGATTGCTGAACAGCGCTGTGGCCGCTTATTACTATTTGCGGATCATCGTCGTGATGTACATGCATGAGCCATCCTCGGCCTCCGATGGACTACAGCCGCTAAGTCCGGGATTGAAGACCGCTTTGGTCGCGTCCGCCCTGGCGACGATCGGGCTTGGAGTGTTTCCCGCATTGGTGCTCGAGTTCGCTGGCGTTTCCGCTACGCTAGTGAAGTAGTGATCAGCCGTCGTAGTTTCGGTTTTAGCGCCCTTGCGGCGCTCACTGCCTCGTGCCGTCAGAAAACGATTCCCGGGTATGACGTCTACATTGCGAACGAAGCCGGTAAGACGATCGCCGTCGTCGATCTGACGTCCTTTTCCGTTACCCGCCATGTGGCATTGGATGATTCTCCGACGGCTGTCATCGCCGTTCCGGAGCGATCGCGAGTCTATGCGCTGGCTCCCAAGTCGGGGACTGTGTATGAGATCGATACGGGCAGAGCGGCGCTTGCCCGGAGCTTGAAGCTCGGCGCATCGATTTCAATGCGTTTGTCCGGCAATTCGCTGTGGGTTTTGGGGGCGCGGAGCCTGACGGAGATCGATCTTGAGTCCTTTCGTTCTCGGGTCTCGATAAAGCTTCCGTTAGATGCCCATGATTTCGATCTCTCGAATAACACAGGCTTAGCGGCGGCGGGCTTTGCTTCTTCGGGAAGCGTGTCGGTAATCGATTTAAAGACCGGTTCAGTTGGATCGCCGGTGAAGGCGAGCGACGCGATCGGACCGGTGCGATTCCGTCTGGATGGTAAGGGGCTTTTTGTTGCCGATACGGCGCATCGTCAGCTCTGCGTGATGGACGCGGCGGCGCGTACGATTGTGAATCTTCCGCTTGCGGTGAGGCCCGACACTCTGTGCTTTAATCCGGATGGCGGTCACCTGTTCATCACGGGTGAAGGGAGAGATGCGGTTGTTGTGATCTTCCCGTATTATGTTCCCCGAATTGCAGAGACCGTGCTGGCGGGGCACGCGCCGGGATCGATGGCTGCTTCGGCGACGAACCTGTTCGTGGCCAATCCGAAGGCCGGCGATGTGACGATTCTGAACATCACCAAGCGAAAGATGATTGCAGTGACGGCGGTTGGTGGCGAACCCGGGTATATTGCGCTGACGCCGGATGGGAATTACGCGCTTGTGTTGAACCGCGGCTCCGGGGACATGGCGGTGATTCATGCAGGTCCGCGGAAGAGCCGCAGACCGGTAGATTTATTGACGATTGTGCCGGTCGGGTCGCGTCCGGTGAGCGCGGCTTTGATGGGGGTTTGAAGCTTTGGGCGGGCCGTTCATGACAGAATTGAAGGAGGACCAATAAGAGATGGCCTCTCAGACAGCGACGAACAGCGAAGCTGCTATTTTGGCTCGTTTGATCCAAGTTCGGCAAGAAAACCTCTCGAGAGAGGCCGCCGAGTATCTTCTGTCCCTTCAGTTCGAGGACCGCGACGTAACCCGCATGAATAGCTTGGCTCAGCTCGCCCGGCGCGGGAACTTGAGCGAGGATGAGCGAGCGGAACTCGACAGCTACCTCCATGTGAGCAACCTGCTGGCGATCATGCAATCGAAGGCGCGTCGCTCGTTGGCTGCCCTGGGCCGCAACCGCAATTGACAGATTGACACTCCCTTCCGACCTGCATCCCCCGCCATTTCAGCTAGACCACATCATCGCTCGGTAGCACGGGAGACCAAACATTGCAGGCATCCAGGATTACACCGCGAGAGTGGGAGCAGAAGTGCTGCAAAAGAATCACAGCAAACCGCTCCCTTTGGTCACGGCTCAGCGTCGAGTTGTGTACATTTGCAGATCCGCAATCAGAGGGAACAGTGTCTTATCGACAGCTCCAGAGCCCGGCTCTGCTGGAATGCGTTTTTCAAGCTTTGACTATGCGTTGAGCTTTTTTGTCCCACTTCATGTAGGCTCGGCGGCGGAGCGATAGCACACCCATTTCGGAGGCGACTACTCCGTAGAGACCGAGTTCGGCGGGGCAGTTTAGTGGCTCGTTTTTGCGGATGGCTGCCTGGAGATTGCGGTGGTGCAACAGCACGTCTT
>DASQLD010000329.1:0-5136 GCA_035630195.1 Bryobacteraceae bacterium | reverse complement strand
GAGATACCCTGTCTTGCGGAGTAAGGTCTTCATGTACGACTACCTAGGAAAGTACTACATTTGTTTATAATCCTGTTTGGCCCTCCGAATCTAGTGGTACGACCAAAAAAGTAGTGTGATGAGCGAAAAAATTATTGTCTTCAGCAATTGCGGTTCGCAAGAGCAGGCGCAGCGAGTCGCGCGTGCGCTTGTCGATACACACGTTTGCGCCTGTGTGAACATCGTCCCAGGGATTCAGAGCATCTATCGATGGCAAGGTTCCGTTCAAGAGGAAGCGGAGTGGATGCTCATAATCAAGACCAGGCGCGAACTCTTCGAACAGCTCAGCGTCGAATTGCGAAAGAATCATTCGTATGAGATACCCGAGGTCATCGCGATTCCGATCATCGAGGGTAGTCCAGACTACCTTGACTGGATAGATCGCGAGACTGTTGGAAGTGCTAACTTCTAAAGAGCATGTTGAGAAGAGAGTTTCTTGCCGGTCTGGCTGTTGCGCCAGTTTTGAGCGCCAAGTCGCGGATAGACCGAAGCCGCATCTCCGTCATAACGGATGAAGCCTGCACGAGCGAAGCGGATTCGGTCGCTTTCGCAAAGCAATACGGATTGAAATGGCTGGAGCTTCGCTCAGTGCCGGGCGGCAATGGCCACTACATGCGTCAGTCCGATGAGCAACTCAAGCAGGCCACCAAGCTGTTCAAGGACAACGGGATCAAGGTCTCCTTCCTGAATGCTCCCATGTTCAAGATCACGCTTCCGGGAACCGAACCACTCTTCCGAAAGCCCGAGACCCGTGAGGCGCGCGAAAAGCGTATTGCCAAACATCAGGCGGAGTTCGATCGGCGAAAGCAAGATTTCGAACAGGCATTTCGTGCCGCGCACCTGCTTGAGACCGACAAGGTTCGCCTCTTCACCTTCCTGCGAACAGCCGAGCCTGAAAAGTTGAATCAGCATATTGCCGACGTCATCGGCGAGATTGCGGAAATGGCTTCCAAAGAAAAGATCCGTCTCCTCGTGGAAAACGAGAGCGCCTGCAACGTGGTTAGCTGCGCTGAGGTCGCCGCGTTCCTGAAGCTGCTGCCCGAGAAAACTGTGGGACTGAACTGGGATCCCCTCAACGGTACTTCTCAGAAAGAGATTCCCTATCCTGATGGCTATAAGCTGTTGCCGGCAAAACGAATCTGGAATGTCCAGATGAAAGGGCACAGCTTACTCGATCCCGCGCAGAAACTCGACTGGGCAGGCATCTTCAGTGCCTTGTCGAAGGATGGATACGCCGGACAGATCGGACTAGAGACACATTACTTCGACGGCACAAAGATTGAGAAATCGCATGCGAGCATGCGCGAGATCTTCCGAATCCTGGAGTCCTAGTGAGCAAACAGGCTACGATCGCGGCAATCATAGCTATGCTCGTGGTGGCTGCGGTCGTCGGCGGCATTCTCGTTTCCACCAGACACAATAAAGTTGAGCTGAGCGGCAGTGTTCTGCGTGTCCGTAGCCACTCAATCGATGCGGACAACACGGTGGTGTTCGCGGACATTCGTGTCTCCAATCCGTCGACGCAGCAATTCGTCGTCCAGGAAGTGGAAGTCTTTCTCGAACAAAAGGCTGGCGACCAAGTCACGGGAGAGACATTCTCCGAGACCGATGCCCAGCGTCTCTTTACCTACTATCCCGTTCTGGGCAAGAAACACAATCCAAATTTAATGATCCGGCAGAAGATCAACCCAGGCGAGAGCATCGATCGAATGGTTTCGGTTCGTTTCGCAGGCCCGGAAGATCGCGTGAACAATCGCAAGGGCCTTCGAATCGTCGTAACGGACGTCGACGGAGCGAAGACTGAGATCGTCGAGAAGCTATAACTTCACCCTATAGTCTTCACAAGGCTGCGATTGATCGACGTAATGGTCGGCCGTCCGCACGCCGCCATCGCCATTTCGATCTCACGATGCAAGGTATCGACACACTGCCGGATCCCTTCGGCGCCATTGGCGGCGAGCGCGTAGAGATAGGGTCGGCCGATCATAACGGCCGATGCTCCAAGCGCGATTGCTTTCAGCACATCCACTCCGCGTCTGACTCCACCATCCAGCAGCACAAGTCCCCGTCCGGCTACGGCCTCGACGATCTCCGGGAGCGCCTCTATACCTGAAACCACCGTATCGACAACACGGCCTCCGTGGTTTGAGACCACCACGCCGTCGACGCCTGCGTCAATTGCGCGTTTCGCGTCTTCAGCGGTGAGAATGCCTTTAAGTAGTACCGGCATCTTCGCGACAGAACGAAGCCAATCGAGATAGTCCCATGTAAGACTGGGACAAAGATTCGGGCTGTAAATCGACCGGCCCTCTGCTCGAGGGTTGCCGGTAGCGGCTTCGGGTGTCAGATCTCGAAAATTCGGTCTGGTAAGTCCTGGAGGCAAACAAAAACTGTTTCGCGTATCACGGTCGCGCTGCCCACGAACGGGGGCGTCAACCGTAAAGCACAACACTGGACAGCCGGACTCACGCGCCCGATCGACGAGAGCCTTCGTAAACAACCGGTCGGTCGAAGCGTAAAGCTGAAACCAGGGTGGAATCGTTGCGACTTGAGCAATATCCTCGACCGCAACCGAGGCAGCCGTGCTAGCGACAAACGTTACGCCGGCGGCATTTGCGCCACGCACTGACTCAAGCTCTCCCTCCGGATGGACCATTTTCTGGTATGCGACCGGAGCGAGCAGAACCGGCAGCTTCAGCTTCTGTCCGAATAGTGTCGTCGTCGTGTCGATTTGCGAAACGTCGACGAGCATGCTGGGACGCAGACGAATCCGGTCGAAACCCGCGCGATTTTCGCGCAATGTGATTTCATCCCCTGCGCCTCCCGACAGATACTCGAAGACCATCTGTGGAAGCCGTTCCTTGGCAAGCGGCTCCCAATCATCGATCGTGACCACCATGTTCCTCAAATGTACACTGGACACATGGCCAGCACGAATCCTTATGCGCAGTACCTCGGCGATAAGGACGTTTACTCCGTTTTGAAGTCAACGGTCGAACGAATCAGGGAACTTACCGCCGGCCTTAGCCCCGAGCAACTAGCGATTCCGCCAGAGCCGGGAAAGTGGTCGATCCATCAGATCGTCGCCCATCTGGCCGACTGCGATCTCGTCTTCCAGACTCGCGCCCGTATGGTGATGTTCCAGGACAAGCCCACCTTGGTTGGCTTCGACCAGGATCCCTGGGCTCTAGGCTGGATGCGCGAGCAGGAGCCCTGGATCGAGACGTTCGGAAAGTTAGCGGTTCTCCGGCGTTCGATGCTGCGATTGTTTCAGAGCGCCGAAAAACAGAATTTTCTTCGCTACGGCATCCACACCGAGCGTGGCCCAGTAACCCTCAGCGATATCTTCGAGATAATGGCTGGCCACGATATCAATCATCTTCAACAGATTGAACGAGTTCGCGGCATTGTTCAAAGTAGATGATATAGTCGGCAGAGTGACTCTTTCGCGCGTCTTGAAGCTGTTGTTTGTCGTGATTGTTCTGGCAATCGCCGTGATGTTGTACCCACCGTTGCGGCTGTCGGCGCTGGTGTTCGTCGGACGAAGCCCGGTCTGTCCGCTGTCCCAAGCGATACAGGCGGAAGAGAATCAAAAACGACAGATTCAGATCAAAGACCGAATCCTGAAGGCCAGCAAAATGGTCGGCAAGGATGAGAAGTTCGAGCAGTGGGAAACCCCAAAAGGGACGTTCTGGATCGCCGCAGGCAGCCGGTACGTTCTTCCTTTCAACCTGGCCGAGCAGGAGCGAAAGATCTATGGCTCAGGACAAAACTTCATTCGCTCCGGCGATGTCGTTTTGGATTGTGGAGCCAATATCGGCGTCTTTGTGAAGGAGTCGCTCAACGCCGGGGCGAAAACGGTGGTCGCCATCGAACCTGCGCCGGAAAACATAGAGTGCTTGCGCCGCAATTTCAAAGACGAGATCGCTTCAGGGCGTGTAATCGTCTACGCGAAGGGCGTGTGGGATAAGGACGACTTCCTGACGCTGCACATTGATGAGCATAATTCCGCCGCCGATAGCTTCGTTATGCACCCCAAAGACGCTCATGAAACAGATCAGAAGTTTCCCCTTACGACAATCGACAGACTGGTGGCGGAGTTGAACCTTCCGCGCGTCGATTACATCAAAATGGACATCGAGGGCGCGGAGGTGAAAGCCTTGCATGGCGCTCGCAGCACGATTGCCAGGTATCATCCACGCATGGGACTATCTGTCTACCACGCAGCGGACCATCCGATTGAAGTTCCAAAGGCGGCAAGGGAGGCTTGGTCCGGGTACAACGTGGAATGCGGACCTTGTGCGGTTGCAAATGGCAGGATTCGTCCGGATATTCTTTATTTTTATTAGTCTTATCGGCGGACTCGCGGCCCGGTCCTATTCAGTTGACGGCTTGGTTCTGTCAGTGAATCCTCCTTCCTTCGCAGTTGCCCACCGGCCCATTCCTGGCTACATGCCCGCGATGACGATGGAATTTCGGGCCGCTGCCGATAAAGATCTCGCTCCGATTCGACCCGGCATGCGGGTCCGCTTCGACTGGCGAGACAACATCGCCCGAGCAATTCGCGTCGTTCCGGCGGACGAGGCCGACATGCCCGCTCCGGCCGTCGTACCACGCGTCGGCGAAACGGCGCCCAATTTCCGTTTGACGGACCATCGCGGCGAGGATCTTGCGCTTTCCGATCTACGGGGAAAGCTTGTCGCCCTGAATTTCATCTACACTCGCTGTCCGATGTCTGAAGTTTGCCCACGGCTGGCCGCCAGCTTTGCGACTGTTCAGCGGCGGTTCCGGTCGTCGCTCGGGCGCGATCTAGTATTGCTGTCCATTACTATCGATCCTCAGTGGGATACCCCTCAGGTGCTCGACGCATATGCTAAACTCTGGCGTGCCTATGGCGAAGGCTGGCGTTTTCTGACCGGACCTCCTGAGACGGTCGAAAAGACAGCCGCATCCTGGGGATTGGTGTTTTGGCCTGAAGACGGGGCTATTGTACATACTTCCCGAACCGCACTGATAGGACGGGATGGCAAATTAGTGGCAATGGTAGAAGGCCCATCTTATAGAACAGATCAGTTGGTAGAGTTGATCCGCCATCAT
>DASQLD010000328.1:0-5374 GCA_035630195.1 Bryobacteraceae bacterium | reverse complement strand
CGCTTTGCGGCAGCTTTCTTTATGAGTTTTCGGAGGCATCTGGAAATCTATCCATCCGATGGAGGCGCGATCCTTCACGATCGCGCCCCCGCTCATCGTCTGGATGAGTTTCCGGCTGGATATTCCTTGGCAGGGTGCGCTCCCGCATTGCCTGCCTCCGCTTCACCAACCGCTTCCGAGTATCCTGTAAACTCGCCCTGCCGGTCGATTAGTTTTCAGCGAACGGCGAACAGTGTCTTAACTACTTGTGTCACCCGAGGGGGCAAGCGCAACCAGTGACTTAATTCGCGCTCGGCGAGTGGGATGGAGCGCCGACGTGAAAAGTCTGTAGAGCGTCCGGAAAGCATATGCTTTCGAGACACACCTAAACGATCTCGCAAATTGCGTAAAAGTGGGTGGATTTGCAGGTTTGAAAATAGCAAGTCTTTACGTTTCAACAAAGCAGGGCCCTCGGGCGCGTAGGAGACGGCGATCGCGTCCGGAAGAGAAAACGGCCCTCGACGGCGAGCGCAGTCGGACCGGGTTGCAGCGCGCCGCGGTTCAGCTCACGAGCGATCAGGACACGCGCCCATTGTTTAGGCTTCTCCCGTGTCATTGACGCCAACCCTCTTTATCGAAGACTGTCTTGTAGCCTTCGGGCATTTTCGGCGGATGTCGCTCGCGTTTCCCCACGGCTTATCCGCGTGCGCTTCGCAGACCCAGAGAGCCCCATGACAGACGGCGCAGTCGCTCATAGCTCATCCAATTTGCAGACCACGTCTGTAACGACGCGGCCAGCGCTGACAACGTCACCGCGCAGAACGTCGCGTTGCACCAGGTGAAAGCGGATATCGTCAACCGGGAAGGTGAATGCTTTCGCCTGTTCGCGGATCCACTGACGCCCACGCTCAACGAGCTGCAGGCGATCGAGCGCGCGATCGCGCGTTGCATCGTGATTGCCAGCGTCGATCCACCATCCGCTCGACATTCCGCGATGGTAACAAAATGCTTGGTTTTTGTTCGATGACGACTTACGATCGAGGTATGGCAACTAAGACCGTGACCAGCGGTAGCAAGACAACGGCGAAGAAACCCGCAGCAACGGGCAAAGCAACCGGGAGCGCGAAGAATGCAAGCGCGCCACCCAAGAAAGCGACTGGCGCAAAGAAAGCCGGCGCGAAAAACTCCAACGCGCGCGCGAAAAAGTCATAGCGCGCCCTTCATTACCTCTCTCCCTTTTGTAGTACCTTTAGAGTCTCTTCAGTCCCCCTGTACACAACGCCGAGCTAATCGGCGTTTTTTGTTTCAAGATCTCAACTCACGCGCCGATAAGCCTTTCATGCAACATTGGGGCGAGCGAGGGTCAGAGGCGTCCAAGATCGAGTCGGCGGTGATCGGTATCGTTTGCGGCGCGATCGCGCTGGTAGCGTACGGCTGGGTGCTGCTTCACTTGTTTCGCTAGAGCGGATCCATTCCGCAATCATCGAGCTCAGCGATGCACCTCTCAACGTCTTCGCGCGTCCGGATGCCGGCGACGGCGGCGGCGAGCTCCGAAACATCTTGACCCCAGTCGCCAAGCGTGACCCACTGATGCAAATAAGCGCGCATGATGCCAATCTCCGCATCGTTTAGGACGCGACCGCTTAGATACGCTTCGATGACGGGACGCAGCACGCCGGCTGTTTCATGCATCCAGTAGCGCGGAGCAAACGAGTTCATAACGTAGGCGCCACCGCTGACACCGCCTCTAACTCTTCAGCCTTCAGAATCGCGACCTCTGCAGCGCGCGACGTGGAATAGACGACGGCGGCCGTCCGGACCTTCGACAGATGCGCGCGGCCGACGAGCTCGTCATCTCCGCACAGATCGCGCGCGTACTCGACCAGCTTGCGCGGCGCGGTCCACCGAGTCAGGAACGACATGAGCGCGATCAAATACGCGGCTTGTCCGCGATTTTTGGGCCGAACCCAACACCGCCACCCGCAAAGGCAAGCGCGATCGCGCGCTGCTGGCGGTGATGCTCGGCTGCGGATTGCGGCGGGAAGAGACTGCCTCCCTTACCCTCGAGCACATCCAACAACGCGATGGCCGCTGGGTGATCGTCGATCTCGTCGGCAAAGGGACACGCGTGCGCTCGGTCCCTATGCCGAGCTGGGCGAAAGCGGCGCTCGATGTTTGGATCACTAGCGCGGAATTCACCACCGGACCTGTGTTCCGTCCCGTCAACAAAGGCGGCCGCGTCTGCGGCACCCGCATGACCGCGCAGGCTGTCTTCAATACCGTGAAGGCGTATGCCGGCGACGCCCTCGGCATGAAAAACTTTGCGCCGCATGATCTGCGCCGCTCCTACGCCAAGCTCGCCCACAAGGGACACGCTCCACTCGAGCAAATTCAGCTGTCATTGGGACATGCCTCGATTCAAACGACGGAGAGGTACTTGGGCGTCGAACAGGACTTTACCGACGCGCCTTGCGACCATTTAGGCTTACGCATCAAAGCCGGCTGAAGAGCGTCTCGCGAATCAGGATCTGTTTCGCTCGTTTGCTAACGCGTGCTGTCGACACTGTGCGTCTAAACTGCTATCTCGGGTGGAGACACCTCAAATGTCCAGCCTGCTGCGATCCGGGCTTTATGTTAGCAATTTGCTCCGCGATAGCGCCTTCGGAAGAGGATAGCCCCGACAATTATCGCGCCGGTACTAAAGCTCAGCACCGAAGCAGGCTCTGGTATCGGTGCGGCGCTAACGATCAGTTGAGCTGTGGGAGTAGCCGTGTCCAAAACGTATGGCGGCACCGCCGCGATCGTTCCGGCCACTGAGAAGAAACTGCCATTCTCGTCTGGCAATCGGTTGAAAACGAAAAAATCTCCGGGATAATTCGGATTCAGCGTCGCGAAGTTGCTTTGGTCGTCCGCTAGAGCGAACCCGATCAATGTTGCTAAGGGCTGCGCATCGATTCCAACGACTCCGAACGGGAGCGGAAGACTCCCGGTGGAGTACGCCGTCACTTCCGGATCGTTGACGTCAAAGATGAGCAGAGGGTTTATCGCATAAGTCGGGAGCGTCACCTGAACATGAATCGCATCCACGTTCCCGTTAGCAGGTAAGTGCAAATCATAAACGACGGCAGCCGAGACGGAAGTCGCTGCCATGAATAGTAGAACGGCGCAAGCGCTCACTCGCCCTAACACTTTGATCATAATATTTCTCCAGAAAACGGGATTCTTCAGAAAACGACTAACGTATCGGCTCAGTGTAATCGTGTTCCCATCCGTTTTAAACCCACATACGGTTAGCCGTAATCTGTACACCGGGGCCATTCACCATGGCGCGCTGCCCAGCCCGCACCATACATCCCCGTCTCAACGGAAGAGCAAGCTTCGACCGGGCATGGACTGGAATCCAGGATCGCGCGATCCGCAGCTTCGCCGGATCCCTTGAGGCGGTGCATGGCCAGCTCCGGGTCTGTTTCTCTCTAGCAAACCGCTTGCAAAGTTGACAGCTGCTGATCGTGACTGCATTTATATACCTTCACCAACACTGATCCGAGAGGTGCTGCTGAAATCATTCAGCAGGTTCGCGGTGTTGCTCACGATAAGCTGCGCGCTTCTTTACGCGAGCCTCCCCCGAAACACTCGGTTCGGGACCATTCTCTTTGGCTCCATTGAAGTCAAGCCCGGCGTGTTTGGCTTCAGGATCGACTTGAAAAAGCTATTCGGGCCCTTCCTTCGTCATGTATTCGCGCCTGGCGCTGAGCGCGTGCTCGATTGTGCGAAGCGATCGGTAGAATAACGCTCGCATCTCGTCGCGTTCGTCGCTTACGAACTCCGCAACGAGTTGCCGGCACTCGGGCGAGTTGGCCTCGGGGGAGGCGAGGGTGCGACTGATGCCTTCGAGTTCGGCGATCTCGGTCACTGTGGCGCCGGAGGCCAGGCTTTGGCGATTCGGATTAGACGACCTTCACGCCGGAGTTCGGCTGTGGCTTTCGGTTGTGCTTCTTCAATGTTTAATATTTTGCTTTTTCTCATGCATACCAATCGGCACGAAATCCACAGCTATTGTGAGCTTCTGTCCGGCTTTCTGCTGCTTGCATCAAGCACGAGGACGAACTCACAAATGACAACGGAACTGAGTGAGTAGCTTATCGCCACCTCAACATGTATTAACACGCTTTCGGGTTCCGCATGCATCTGGGCCGAATATAGACGAACTTTCCTAAAACCTCATTTCGAGCCGCCGATAAGCGTTCTTGGAGGTTGACTCCATGAGGATCGAAATGACAAAACTACCATTCTCAACAGCATCGCGACGGCAGTCAGCCTGATGACGGACGTTTGCGTGGGAAGTGCGCGAACAACGATAGAGGCTGTAGGTCAGTCGAAGCACTTACTCCTTTACGCGATCGCATGTTGCTTCACTGCCAATGCAGGCGTAACGTGGCAAGCGCATCTGACAGGCCCTTCGTCGTCGATTCCAGCGACACACAATGTTCCCGTAACATATACTGTCACCTGCTCCGATAGTGGGACTGGCGATATCGCTGAGATTCAGGCTGCCGTCAATGATTCTTGGCGCGGAGACACGATCCTGCTCAACGCCAAATCAGCAATAGGGAACCAGTGCAGGTGGGGAGCGACAACAAATGTTCCTTCTGCCGCAGGCGCTGTGCTGATCCGCGTACGCCCGGAACGTCAAGGAGAAACCGGCAGATTACGGATTACAACCTCGGAATACGCCAAGCTGCCAAATGTTGGCACGCGAATCACTCCCGCTTACGCGCCGCTAATGCCCGTTCTTTCGCTTGACGGAAACGTCGGTTTCTTTGAGCTTGCGGGCGTCACACCGCCGGCGAGTCACGTGCAGATCGACGGTTTGCTATTCACCGTTGGTGGCGCTACGCAGACCTCGGCGCCTGGCGCGGCCCATAATCACAGCGCTATTATTACCGGAAACAATCAGACTGGAGCATGGTATCCGGTTGGGCCCTATGCCACTCGACTAGCTGTGGCGTCAGCGGCGGGCGACAGAACGTTCTATGTGGAGTCAACGAACGGCCTGTATGCGGGGCTGGAGTTTATGCTGCAGAACAGCAGTTGGAATGCTGCCGAAATAGGCATAGACCGGAGCTTGACAATCGCCTCGGTCGGAGTAAACTGTGTTACCACTCCGAACTGCTTTACCACGACCGCCCCTGCGGCGAAGAGCCACATCGTCAATGCTTGGATTCTCCCGAACCTGAACTCGGGAGGCGCTGACATGCAGCCGGATGACATCATTATTCGTCACTGTATCTTCACTCAGGATCATCTTCATCGGATTACCCGGTGGATTACTCTTTCTTCTAGAACCACGTTAATTGAAGACAATTTTGCTGAGGGTGTGATGGACGTGAATTCG
>DASQLD010000327.1:0-5199 GCA_035630195.1 Bryobacteraceae bacterium | reverse complement strand
CGGGAATGTATTGGCGGTTACCCGTACGTGAGTAGGGCGGCGGTACCGCCCCGCTCCTGCGGGAGCGAGGGCGGGAGATCGCCAGCCGAACTCGACTCACCACCCGGGAAGAGCCTCTGAGCGGGTCCGATAAGGGTCATTTTTCGACGGAAAGTAGTTAGAGCGGCGCTTCCACATCTGAAAGCAACGGCGGGCAATATCGTCAACGTTTCCAGCACCTTCGGCCATAAGGCCGCCGCGGCTCTATGCCTCGAGTAAGGCTGCTCTCGAGCACATGACGCGCTGCTGGGCACTGGAACTTGCCATTCATCGCATCCGCGTCAATGCAGTGGCTGCGGGCCCGACGGAAACGGATTTTCTCAAACAGAGAATGGGGCTTTCCGATGAAGAGGCAGATTCGGTCAAAGCTCAGGAGCGGAGGCGCATTCCAATGGAGCGTAGAGGACTGCCTGATGACGTGGCGGCATGGATCGTGCTACTCGCGTCAGACGTAGCAAATTGGATTACCGGGCAGGTGATCACGGCGGGCTCAGCATCACCTGATGACAAGCACCGGAACGGCCGGTGGGCCTCCAGGATGTTCTCGGATAGGGCACATCTCCCATCGACGCTGCGTGAACCTGGGTCCGCCGGGATCTCCCGGTGGATTCCTTCTCCGTCCGAATCGACGCAACGTCACTTCAATGGTGAGGCCGAAGCGCTGGGAGAGGCAAGACTCGGAAAACGGATGATCCAATGTGAATCCGAACGGGCCCGACGCATTGGGAGTTTGCAAATAGAGAAGTGAGGATCTTCCAATTGCTCCGGTCTGGGACGGGCACATCGGACGAATACTGGAATGTCATCCGGAGCAAGGTGCGGGAACGGAGGTGCCCCCGCGTTCCCGCTCTCTGCTGGGCTTGCCGCCGCGTGCGCATACGTTTGGCTGACTTGGTGAACTCAGTGAGAACTACCGTGTCGTTCTGTTTCGAATCAAACCGGTACTGACTCGGTTCGTTCGGAGGATGCGCTCTGACGGCTACCGGTCCATTGAATCGTCAGAGTGACGCAATTGTCGCGCCTAAACACGAGCCGGAACAGCTGGTTGCCCCAGCCATGGAGCCCCAGCCCGAGCCAAACCCCCTCGCCGCCAAGTACCCAAAAAGCATTCAAAAGGACATGTCCCCCGCAAACACGAGCGGGTCATTTCAAACGGCCTTATCGAAAAACGACCTGCCTCGGCCGCACGTCATGCCCGAACTTCATCCTCCGGGTCCTTCCCTATAAGGGTCTAACGCTTTCCAAGCACAATACAGGTCGCTGTACCGAACGAAACCAGGAAGATGCACCGAACACAGCCTCACCTCGCCTGAATCCAGGCCACGTTTGTTACACAACTTTGGTGATATGGCTAACGTCGATGAGGTACATCTGCCGGCCATTCCCGCCGTGCGGCGAATCGACAATCACTTTGCGCCCGTCCGGGCTGAACCTCGGAGTGGTGTCGCATCGCCAGACTCCCGTATATTCCGGAGCCGCATACAGCGCGCCCAGAACATGCATCTGGTTGGTGTGGAAATCATACAGCGCCGGCTTTTGTTTACGCTCCTTGTCTGGAGCCGTGTCGGTAAGCAAAAAGCGACCGCCTGGCAGATAGCTGATATGGCCATTCTCTTTAAGCACGTCAGGGGCAACCATGGTCACGTTGCCCGTGTTGTCCTCGAACAGATAGAAGTGGTCGCCGGTCCCCGGTTGCCAGGTCCACGCCAGCAGATGAGAACGATCCCTCCAGATGAAATGCGATGTTTTCCCATGCGGATCCAGTAAGTGGAGCTGCGATCCATCCGGATTGACGGTAAACATCCGTGTGCTGAAGCCCCTGACACCTGGCTTTGACCAGCGCTGAAGGAAGACGATTCGTTTCCCGTCCGGCGCGATCAGAAGATGATCGAAGTAGTGATGGAAACCCGTCCAGTCGCCTTGTTTCAGCGGGACCCGCAGTGTTTCTGACAGCGGAAGAATTAGTTTTGTCCTGCCGGTCTTCAGATCGACACGCCAGATACCGGAGTTCTCCGGCGCCAATACTTCACGATTCGGATCCTCCAGCCCCGCATACCCGGTTTCTGGCCGCAAGTACCGAGTCCTGCGAAAATCCGCGACAACACCCCACGTCCCGTCCGGACTTACTGCATAGATCGCGGACGGCAGCGTACGCTTCTTGTGTGTACGAACATTTAGGATGTGGCTCACGAACTGACCGTCCTCACGATCGTTCCAGATGATCTCCTCGCTGGACCGCGGCAGCCACTGCAGCATACAGGTCTGATGCCAGCTCCATGCTCGTGTATCCCCAAGCTCGATCCACCGATCCTTGTCCTGCGTATCGACCATTCCGATCCGCAGAATGTCGTTCTCGTTGTTGAGCCGATGCTCGATCGTGCCTTCGCATCCGAGCGCATACCGGGAAGCAGGATCGAACTGGAGCTTGTCGTAGTATCCAAACCAATGGAACCGCGGACCACGAGTGATCGCGCGGATCGGCGCCTCACCGCCGATGGATCGCATTCCACCGAGCGCAACCGTCGCGGCAGTCAGGAAACTGCGTCGCTTAATCGTCATTTCCCCTTCTCCCCCCGAAGATACGACGGCGTAAAGGGCTGAAGCTGCATCGTACGGTCTCCAATCCTGGCCGTGACTGCCCGATCCGACTCGATCGCGGACACCTGCCCTCCCTCAATCTGCGTTACAAAATCACAAACCTCGCTGAACTTCACGCCTTTCTGACTAACGCCGGCTCCTCTGCCGCCTGCCGCGTTTCGCCCGGTGTAAATAGTCTTGTCCACTGTTCCGAGCACTGACGAGAATCCATCCTGCGTCATCTTCCAACTTCTCAGAAACTCTCCCGCAGACGGATCGGACGCGGAGCGCGGATACACAAACGTCCGGCTCACTTTCGCGCCCGTCATTATAATGACAGGACGCAGATCTCCAAACGTACTGCGCAAAACTGCATCATTGGTCATCAGCTTCGCATCGTCATTCAGAGCGATGAAGGCCTGCTCGTCCGCGTTCTCGCCATAGCTTACTGTGGCAACGCGGTCGCCATACTTGAAGCGCATCGGCCGCCCATCCGACTCCATCACGGGCCATACCACGCCCCAGCGAACATCCGGCCCACCTACGCGGGATACCTCGGAAAGCACTCCATCCGGCGTGATGACCAAATCGTTCCGAAACACCGGCCCTGGTCCGCCGCCTTTGGGCTCGTAAGTAATCGAGCAGCGCACCAGCATCGGATGCTGGAAACTCACGGACCACTTCCCCGTATATCGGTGAGGCAGATCGGCGATGCGCAGCCACTTGCCGTTCTCCTCGAATGCCGGAGCGAAGCTGATGCCGCGACTCCCGTCGAAGGCTCCATCGGAAGGGCCAAGCCGTGTCTCCCAGCCCGCACGCGCGAACCGTGTGATGCCAAGCGGGGTCCAGTAATTCGCGTGCGTTTCCTTCTCCTGACCGCGCAGGTTCGCCTGCACGAACATCCCGCCCGCATTAGCGAACGCTGAGGAAAACTCCGCGTCCAACTCCAATGCATACCCGCCGATCTCGGAGGGGGTCGGCCGTTCCGGTATGGCATTTTTGCGTGCGTGAAATGCCTCGGCCAAATGGAACATCAGAGATCCGTTGTAGTTCGTGTACTGGCTCGCAGGCTGATACCCCACTCGCAACGCCGGGTCGAAGAAGTTCTTGGTGACGTAGAAGGATCCCGCCCATTCTCCATCCGAACGCCGCCATCGTTGCGCGCTCCGGAACGCCAGTGAAGCAGCCCGGCGATACTGTCCTGCTCTCTCCCGATTGCCCCGCAACCATTCGCTTTCAGCCATCACATCAAACGCAAGCTGGTAACCGATCTCCACCCAAACGTGATTATCCGTACGCCCGTTGGCGGGTGTCTGACCGGTTGGATCCTGGAGCCACATCGTGTTGCGTGTTGCGGTTTCGGCGATGCGGCGGATATCTGCGGCACTTGGTCCGTCGTAACCCGTTTCGGCGAGAGCCAGCAGATTGCCGCGTCCTACGGCCTCGACGCTCAAAGTATCGGGATCACTGGTGCGGTCATGGTACAAGAACCACGGCGCCGCCGCGATTCTCTTCGACTGTCTTTCGTTCCACGCCCGCTCAATCCCGTCCACAGCCGCCTGACGAGAGATCAGGCCGGCCTTGTACCGAAGCCAGTCCCCTTTCATGACGTACGTTTCCCAGTTGTTGGTGGAACCGCGAACAACCTTGGCCGAGGGCGTCTTCATCCGCTCCTGCCATCGCAGCCATTGCTCCTGGGGAACAGCGCCTTTGTACAGCGGCAGCGCGCCGGTCAGTACTGCGATAAAGAACTCTCCATGCTTCTCCGGAATCGCATCGACACCCTTGCCGAAGCAGTCAGTCGCATGCTCCATGGCACGCGCGCCGAATGACAGCAGATCCTTCGCCCTGCCCTCGTGGATCAGCGTGCCGACCGCATAAGCGAAGTACGGAGTCGCGTACTGATGTTCAAAGTGCAGAAACGGATCGATGATTGCCCCCTGTGCATTCTGTAGCCGGGCGGCAAACCGAGCCTCGCCTTCGATGACCTCCAGGTATCGCTCTGTCGGAATATCGAGCGATCTCCAGGGGCGAGCCGTCAGGTGGAATCGATCGGGTATCTGAGCCCCGCACAAGGCGACGCTCAGCAGCAAAAACACGGATGAGCGCATAGTCAGAAGGTCACCTTGAGGCCGAGTTGGATGTTTCGGCCCGGTCCCGACGACGAGATCGCGCCAAAGCTCAGACTGGACGCATCCGTACTCGGCGCGCGCAGGTTAGCTTTGTTGAACACGTTGAAGAAATCCGCCTGTACCCGTACTGTAATGCGCTCGCGCGGCTTGAACTCCTTGCGGACCGAAATGTCCCAGAGCTGAAGCGGCGGCCCCTGAACGATCCCCACACCCGAATTGCCGCGCTGCGTCGCGGGCGCAGGAGCGAAGGCAGCCGTGTTGAAGTAACGCTGCACAGTCCAGTCGTCCAGTTGCACATCGCCGCCCAGATAGTCGGCCCGCCGCGAGCCGATTGACGTATTGCCGTTGACGGTGAAGTACGGCCCGGTCTGGTAACGAGTGATACCACTTAGTTGCCAGTCGCCGAGGATTGCGCGGCCGATCTGATTCCAATTGCGTGCAATCGGAATCA
>DASQLD010000326.1:0-14114 GCA_035630195.1 Bryobacteraceae bacterium | reverse complement strand
CGCGCTAGGGCATTTTCGGGTACGATTCCGCAGCCGACTTCATTGGTCACCAACAGGACAGGTGATGGGCACTCGGAGCCAATTCGAAGAAGTTCCCCGGTCCGGCGAGCGATATCGGCAACATCGGCGAGTAGAAGGTTCGACAGCCACAATGTTAGACAGTCGACGACGATCGCCCCGAACCGCCCATTCGCCTCAGCGATCACCCGAGCGGGATCGTATGGCTCCTCAAACGTCGTAAAATCTGCGCCTCGATCCGCGCGATGTGCCGCAACACGCTCCTGCATCTCGTCATCTCGCGTTTCGGCGGTGGCGATGAAGGCCAGGGGCAACGCATAACGACGGGCATACTCCAAGGCAAAACGGCTCTTGCCGCTTCGGCTACCGCCGCCGATCAAAACACAACTCACTCCGGTAGCGGCTTTCCTTTGGTTTCCGGCGCAAATGGCAGCGTTGCCAGACCGAGAAGGAATACCAGACACATAGTCACACCTGCATACCGCATAGGCTCGGGATAACCGGAATACACGCGGCTCGTAAGCAATCCCAGCGCCAGAGGACCTATTGCGGCGACAAATCTTCCAACGTTGTAGCAGAAGGAGGTTCCAGTGCTCCGCAACCGCGTCGGGAATAATTCCGGCAGATAGATCGCGTAACCGCCAAACAGGGACAGCTGACAGAAACCCATCAGCGGAATCATCCAGAAGATATCGCTAAAAGTCTTAAGATTCCAAAACGTAAACGCCGTGGCAAGCATCGCTGCAACGAATCCCATCGCAAAGGCTTTCTTGCGCCCGATGCGCGCAGTAATGTGCGTGAACGCATAGATGCCGAGGAAACCGCCAATGTTTTGAAGAAGCGATGTGATACCGATCCAGAGCGTTTTCTTGCCAGCGATCTCGGCCGGTGAGAGGCCCTGGGCACGGAACGTCTTGTCCAATACCGAACCAAGCAAATCGAAGCTGAAGAACCCGATCCCCCACAAACCGACGACACCCGAAAACGCGAGCATCATACCGACAAGGGCATTCTTACGCCAGCGTTGGTCTGTGAATAGATCCGTCATGGAACCCATCGGAACCTTGTCTCGCCGTGCTTGCAGCCACGCCTCCGGCTCTTTCAGGCGTTTGAATACGAGAATGGCGAGAAAGGCGGGAAGCGCTCCGACCACGAACATCATGCGCCATGCGCTTCCGATTGCGCCGGATTGTTCGAGTTGGCCGAGGATGATCCCGGTGACGGCAGCCATCATGTTACCTACAGCAGATAGCGCCTGCACCCAACCCAATGCGTAGGGTCTCGCGCGCGGCGGCATCACCTCAGCCACAAGAGCAACGCCCACTGCAAACTGTCCGCCTACACCCAAACCTGTTAAAAAGCGGTATACGGAAAAATCCCAAACACTCGTGGAAAGGACGCTCAGACCGGTGAAAAGCGAGTAAAACAGGATCGTCATGATCATGGTCTTCGCTCTACCAAGACGATCTCCAAGAACGCCAAACAACACACCGCCCGACGCCCACCCGATCATGAAGATCATGGTGGCGTAGCCCGAGTACTCAGCAATCAGACCATTCGCGCTGGGATTGGCGGGATCGACGCCCAGCAAGTCCGTGATCGCGGGTCTGCGCGCTAAGTTGAAAAGCTGCTGGTCCATCGTGTCGAACAACCAGCCGAGCGCGCAGACCGCCAGCACGAACCAGTGATAGCTATTTAGTTCTTTGTACCAGGGAGAACCCGGAGGCGCATTTGTAGAGGCATTCTGGGCAGACGTATCGAAGTGCATGAAGCTGACATTATTTCAGACTCCGAGGAGAGACTGCGACAGACCAATTTCGGCCCGAATGTCATCCCACGCTTTTCGTAAGATATCGCGGCTGTACGCCAGATAATGCCGATCCGGTGTAAACACTTCCAGAGTGATCGTGCCGTCGAATTCGCATTTTTGTAAAGCCAGAAGAGCACGCCGGAGGTCCAGGTTGCCTGCTCCAAGAGGCAGATGAAGATCGGCATGTCCACCCTTGTTGTCGTGAAGATGCGTGTGCCGCAGACGAGCGCCGTGCGCTTCAAGTATCTGTTCCGTCGTATTGTACGGAACCATGAGATTTGCATGCCCAATATCGAGATGCAATCCCAGCTTTGGCATCGGGTCAAGTAATTCGCCGAGTTGCGCAGCGTCGTTAAAGTCACCAGGAAGATTTTCGATCATCAGACCGACGCCCACCCGATCACCATACTCCTGCAATTCTGTTAGGGATTCGAGATTGCGGCGGATGTAGAACCGCCTATCATGCATCGGCGCGTGTCGGTCAGGATGAAGATTCATGCATTTCGCTCCCACCTCTGCAAACAGCTCCAGGCAGCGCCGCAATTCCTCCACTGCTGCCTTCCGGACGCCATCGAAGGCGCTGGCGAATGGTAGATAGAACGCGGTGTGACCAACAACGTTCATATTTCGCCTTTCGAGTTCTCGTCGAACTTCAGACGCATTGATCCGCCACGACGCTGCTCCGGGCGGTTCGATCGTCAGGTCGATGAAATCCAAGTCCATTTCGGACATCCACAGGATTTCACTGAGCACGTCAGCGGCAGGATGGTTCATGGCCCCAATCTGCATCGTCTGATAATCTCTCCTAGCTAGGGGACGCGTTCACGCCGCCAGAGTTTCGCAGAACCAAGGACGCGAATCGAGCAGATCTGGGCGCGGCGGACGACCGGCAGGATCGTGAACGATCTGCGGCGACTTTAGTTCCAGTTTGTCCCATACCCAGCCCGGCAGTTGCGCCGCGCTTTCCGGAGCAACCCAGGAGAAGACGGAAAGCACTCCTTTGATGAGCGGCTGGTCCTCTGCAACCCTATCTATCAGGTGGTCCCAGTCGAGCGCCGGCCCTGTGGCAGAAATCAGGTTAAGAATATCCGGCCAATCGCACCTATCTCGCTGCAAAACGTATAATTTAGACCAAATCAGTTCTTCCGGCGAGATCACGGGAAATTTCTGATCGAACATACGAATCATCGGACCGCGAACAAGCCAGCCCTCGTCGACCACTGCGCGTTTATTGGCCATCGCCCAGATGGAATCGACAATCACTTCGTTATCATGCGCCCGATATATCCACGCGCGGTCATAGGGCTTCGTCTCGTAGTAGTCCGCGAGACCGCAGTGAGCCATCATTTCAATCACCCAATCGCGGTGCTCGGGCAAGATATAAAGATCTAGGTCTTTCGTATATCTCCCGATACCTGTATAAACGCCGACAGCCAGTCCTCCTCCGAGGGCAAACGGCACTTTCGCTTTGATGGCACGATTTAACACGCATTTATATCTGCCCCAGTGCTCGGGCGCAATCAGAGATTCCCAGGCGATCTCGTGGGTTGGGACTCGGTATTGATCCATTGCCGGCTCCTGACATCCGTCTCTCTAACGCGAAAATCTGCGCCGAATTGCTAACTTAGCAATCTGAGCGCCAAATGGGAAGTTGCTTACTATCTTGACTTTCGAAGACGCACTCCATTCTTCAGAAATGGAAACGATGTCCTTGCTTTCCTGCTGCGGGTAAATACTCCATTGCGTTTCTCAGTGATGCTGTCTGCTACATTTGTCTCGTAAGATGTCAAATCCAAAGCTCCACATTGTGCCGCTGGGCGGGCTCGGCGAATTCGGCATGAATTCCATGGCGATTCGCTATGGCGACGACATTATCGTCGTTGACGCAGGCATGATGTTTCCCGACGCGGAACTGCTCGGTGTCGATATCGTCACACCGGATTTTGCGTATCTGGAAGAGCACCGCGACAAAGTTCGTGGGCTGGTGCTAACGCACGGTCATGAAGATCACATCGGTGGCATCCCCTTTCTGCTTTCGCAGATTAAGCTTCCGATCTACGGAACCGCATTCACACTGGCTTTGGTGGAGCGACGGCTCGAGGAGCACGATCTCCTTAAAGAAACGAAGCTGAATCGTGTAAAGCCGAACGATAAGGTCACGCTCGGACCCTTCGAGATTGAATTCATTCGCGTAACGCACTCGATAGTCAGCGCAGTTGCTCTTGCGATTACGACACCTCTCGGCGTCATCATCCACACAGGCGATTTCAAAGTCGATCCTACGCCTACTGACAACGAGTTGTTTGACCTCCACACACTCGCTGAGTATGGGAAACGTGGGGTTTTGTTGCTAATGAGTGATTCGACCAATGTCGATCGTCCCGGCTACACGGAGAGTGAACGCGCGGTCAGACCGCGTTTTGAGGATATTTTTAATCGAGCAGAAGGCCGCCTCGTCGTCTCCTGCTTCAGTTCATCGATTCATCGCCTGCAACTGATTCTCGATTTGTCGGCGCAATTTGGGCGGAAGGTTGCGTTTCTCGGTCGAAGCATGAACAGCGTAACGGAGATCTCCCATAACTTGGGGCTCCTTAGCATTCCGGACGGCGTGCTCCTTCGTCCGCAAGATATTATGACGGCGCCTCGCCATAAGGTGTGTGTCGTCGCGTCCGGCACACAAGGCGAGCCGATGTCGGCTTTATCGCGTGTCGCCGTCGACAACCACAAGAGCCTTTCCGTCGAAACGGGCGATACGGTTGTCCTTAGCTCCCGCATCATCCCTGGAAACGAAAAGGCGATCGGCCGCATGATGAATCATCTTGCGAGACGGGGAGCCGATATCATCTACGGCAACATGAATCCGCCCGTTCATGTCTCCGGCCACGCCAGCTCAGAAGAATTAAAGCTGGTTCTCAATCTTGTGCGGCCCCGCTACTTTATTCCCGTTCACGGCGAATATTTACAGATGTCGAAACACGCAAAGCTAGCCCAGCACCTTCTGACGGCCGGTCTGGAAAAGACATTCGTTCTTGAAACCGGTGAGACCGTCGAGATCGACCGGATTGGAGCGCGAATGGGTCCCAAGGTTCCTGTCGGGCGTGTCTGTATCGATTCAGGCAGCCTCGATGAGGTGGTCGAGGACATGATCATACGTGACCGCCGGCATCTCTCGGAGGACGGCTTCGTTATACCGATTATTGCGATCAATAAACACACTGGGAAATGCGAGACCTTACCGGAAATTGTGTCACGGGGTTTCGTCTCGATGGATGACGGATTGGTGATGCAGGAAGCTCGACAGGCAGTAGCACGAACGCTCGAAACCTCGAGCGCGGAGGAGCGGACCGACTGGGGCGTCATGCAGGAAAAGATTCGCGCCGATCTCCGCAGGTACTTGAACAAGCAAACGCAGCGGCGGCCCTTGATCATGCCGGTAATACTCGAGGTTTGATGGACCCGGCGCAACCCTCGGCGTATTTCGAAGACGCATCGGGGTTCCGTGGCCACGCGGACAGTGTTTACACTCCTCAGAGTGAGGCGGAAGTTCAAAGGATTCTTGTCGAAGCATCAGCTAGCCTGACGCCGATAACAATCTCAGGCGCAGGTACTGGCGTCACGGGTGGCCGAGTTCCTTTTGGCGGGATCGTCCTATCGCTTGAGCGCTTCCGGCACATCGATATTCAGCCCGGATCGGCGCGCGTCGGAGCTGGAGTGCTCCTACGCGAGTTGCAGCAGGCTGCGTCTTCTTCAGAGCAATTCTACGCGCCCGATCCAACTGAGATCTCAGCATCGATCGGCGGCACAATTGCGACCAACGCCAGTGGATCCCGGAGTTTCCTCTACGGAGATACAAGACGGCACGTGTTAGCCTTGCGAGTCGCATTAATGAACGGGAGTGTTCTCGAACTCCGGCGCGGCGACCCGATCCCATTTGAAACCCGTGCTATACCCGCTCCGAGCACCAAAAAGCATACCGCTGGATTTCCGCTTCGGCCGGGGATGGACGTATTAGACTTGTTCATCGGCTCAGAGGGAACGCTGGGAGTAGTGATGGAAGCTGTCGTCCGGTTGCTGCCGATTCCTGAAGAACTCCTCAGTGGAATTGTGTTCTTTCGTTCGGATGACGATGCTCTGACGGCAGTGGACATGTGGCGAGAGATCAGTGGCCTCCGCATGCTCGAATATATCGATGCGGGTTCACTGGACCTGCTGCGGCCAACGTATTCTGACATCCCTGGCGCGGCCAAATCCGCGCTCCTCATTGAACAGCAGATCGATAACGACTCGGAATATGACGCCTGGGACAGTAGGTTAACGCAAACTCAAGCCTTGAAGGAAGCTTCCTGGTTTGCAGCTAGCGATTTCGATCGCGAGCGATTTCGACGTTTTCGACACGCGCTACCGGAGGCAGTGAACGACTTAGTCCGCCGGCGAGGCGTGCTGAAGATGAACACGGACTTCGCTGTTCCGTTAGAGCGCAATCGGGAAATGATTGCCATTTATCGCGACGCCCTCGAACGCGAATTTCCTGGTCAGTACGTCATCTTCGGTCACATTGGCGACGCTCACGTACACGTCAACATCCTTCCAAATTCCGGGGAAGACGCGGAACGAGCCAAGGCAGTCATTACGCAGCTTGCTCGTGAGGCCGCGGCCTTCGGCGGTACAGTTTCAGCCGAGCATGGATTGGGTAAGCGCAAATCTCACTTGCTTGCAATTCAATATACGGAAGAGCAGATTGAGTCCATGCGCGCAGTCAAACGGCGATTCGACCCACACTGGCTGCTTGGTCGCGGAACGTTATTTCCGGAAGTTACTTCTTGAGCAACGTCAGGATGTCTTCGAGTTCTTGCCGGATCGCTGAAAGGTCAGGAGTCGGAGCTGCGAACAATGTTGCCTGACCAGCATTCTTAGCGTTCCGCTTTGGCTGACTAAGCGGCTTGGCTCGATCTTCGATAGCTTTGCGCGCGCCTTCGATCGTGAATCGTTTCTCGTAGAGAAGATGTTTGATCTCGAGAATCAACTCGACGTCCTTACGTCGGTAAAGCCGCTGGCCTGTTCCGCTCTTCTTTGGAGAAATTGCAGGGAACTCTGTTTCCCAGTAACGAAGTACGTACGGCTTAATCGCAGCCAAACGGCTGACATCGCCGATGCGGAAATATAGCTTGTCTGGGATTTCCTGCTTCGGTGCCGGACTTACGACGAATGGCGCTGAAGACTGCACGCTACTGAACATGCTACAGCGTGGCGCCTACGGATGCAAGCTTCTTATTTGCGATGAGTGACACAGTGTCATGCATGCTTCAGAATCGCAAAACGAAGCCAAGGCTCAATCGACGAGTATGTCTTTCAATGAGGCGTCGTAAGCCAGCTACAGATGGCTCCGCGGCCCAAAATCGTATCGCCCAGATTGGTTCGCAGACTGTGTGAGGCCGCCCCACATGAGCTGCCGCCGAGGTAGAGTGCCCGATTATTTCCCTGCCAGCTTGGAACAACGGATCGACCACGGGATGTCGTGCGAAATGCAAGCATTGTGACCCGCTGGAACTAGCGCCTTTTGTAAACAGTGCGGTAAGGCGTGGATAGAAATCCAGTCGCGCCCACGCCTGCGCCGATGGCTGTGAGGCGTCCGGTGTACTTGAAGGGAGCGCCTTCGTTGGCGCAGGATGGACAGGCAAAGAGGCCGATAGCCAAGCCGACACCTGCGCCAATCACCGTTGTCAGCAATCCCTTGTTCACACGGCGAGAAGGATCAGCCACACGGACATGATCGATTTCATCCTTCGAAATGGATCGTTCTCCCGACTTAGATCGCAACACGAGGCTTGCGTCACTAGCGGAAATGAAGGCGCCGCCAGCCACCTTGTTATCGCGCGTACGCACATCTATGTCTTTGTCTGGCGAGATTCGCCGAACGGTTTCCCAATCGGCGGCGAACACAACACGTGCGGCAAGAAGCAACAGCAGAAATTTAATTCCCATATACCTGCGTCCGCTGCAGATAGCACGGAATCGATAGACAAAAGCTCAGTGGAAGAACGATACTACGGACTTCCGTTGACGGATCCGCTGTAAGTTCTATTCAACTCGTACAGGCGTCCTGAGTAGCGTCGATGCGCGGACCGATACTCCGGTGTTTTCCACAACCGTATTTGCGATGTCCGGAAATGATCGTAGTGTGGATTGTTGCGAAGCGTCGCGGTGAGGCGCTGAATTCTGTCCTCATTCTCGCGGTACTGTGCGTTTGTGGAAAGTAGTCGCGATACATCGCGCGGGCGCAAGGGAATCCAGGTCAGTTCCCACAGGCCGCCACGAAGCTGCGCGGGTTGATGTTTGTTCAAATATTCGAACTGAATGCCTCTGCGCTGCAATTCGGCGAGCTTCAGATCAAGATCGATTGACGCAGGCCCACGGCAGTCGGGACATTGTTCCAGCAAAAGCGCGTGACGATCGCGAATCCACGCCTCTTCGACAGCTTCGAAAGCCCGCCACGCTCCTATATCGAGAGGAGTTCCGCAAAGCACAGACCCGGCGCTGAAGCCAAGAAGTGCGCTCATCACTGTGCGGCGTGTAGTCACATTCACAAGTCTTTCCCTATTAGCTAACGCGCGGGAACATTGCAATTCAGTCAGTGTACGATCAAGGAATCGTGAGCGTTCTTGTGGGTGTTCATCCAGTTCGAGAAGCGCTGAAGGCCGGACGCGCGATCGATCGTGTAATGATCGCGAAGGGCTCCGGTGGGCCCCGACTCCAGGAAATAATCGACCTTTGCCGTGAACGTGGCGTTCCCGTGCGATTCGAGCAACGCTCGGGACTGGATCGAGCCGGGGGCGGAGACAATCATCAGGGCGTCGTTGCATATGGGGCGGCAACCAAGTATGCGGAACTCACCGACATAGTCGAACACGCCCGCCTCCTGGTGATGCTCGATGGCGTCGAAGATCCTCACAATCTGGGCGCGGTTGTCCGCACGGCGAACGCAGCCGGAGCTGCCGCCGTGATGATTCCGGAGCGCCGGGCGGCGGGACTTACCGAAACTGTCGCCAAATCAGCCGCGGGCGCCCTCGAATACGTGCCAGTTGTACGCGTCGGCAATGTTACGCGGACGCTGGAAGACTTGAAAAAGCGCGGCTATTGGATCTACGGCCTGGATGAACGTGGCGCGGAATCGTACGACACAATCGACTACGCTACACCGACTGTCCTCGTTTTAGGCGGGGAAGGTAAGGGGCTTCACCAGCTCGTTCGGAATCATTGTGACGTACTCATCCGCATCCCTATGGCAGGCACAATTCCATCTCTGAACGTGTCGGTGGCCGCGGGTATTGTCCTTTTCGAGTGGAAGCGCCGGATGGCGTAGGATAGGGAAGTGACCCGCCTTCTCGCCGTCCTGCTTGCATTTTTATGCATGACAGACACCGTGTGGGCGCGGCAACCTTTCCGTGCGCGGAATGGAATTGTGGTCACGGAAGAGCCTATCGCCGCGGATGTTGGCGCTGCGGTTCTAAAATCGGGTGGAAACGCTGTCGATGCAGCGGTGGCGGTCGCTCTCGCGCTTGCTGTGACTTATCCGGTTGCGGGAAATCTCGGGGGAGGGGGATTTCTTCTTGCGCGTTTCGCCGATGGCCGCTCGACGTTCATCGACTTTCGTGAGCGAGCGCCGCGAAAATCATCGCGAGACATGTATCTCGACGCCCAAGGTAAGCCGACGCGCGACAGTATTGAAGGATGGCGCGCTTCCGGCGTACCTGGAACAGTGCGTGGCCTTGCGCTAGCGCATAAGAAATATGGCGGCAAGCCGTGGAAAGAGTTGGTTGAGCCGGCTGTGCGTTTGGCGCGTGACGGGATCCTTGTCTCTTATGGGCTTGCGCAAACCCTGAGCGGCGCAGCCGAGCGATTCAATCGCTATCCCGCATCGAAGGAAATTTTTGGCCAACCCTATCAGCCGGGGGATACGTTCATTCAACGAGATCTCGCCCGAACGCTCGAACGAATCTCTCGTGACCCCGACGACTTCTATGATGGCCAGACTGCCCACAAACTGGCGAAAGCAATGGCCGCCAATGGCGGGTTAATCACGCTCGAAGATCTCAAGGCGTACAAGCCCATCGAGCGCGAAGTCCTGAAAGGCAAATACAAAGATTTCGAAATCTTGACGGCGCCGCCACCGAGTTCTGGCGGTATTGGATTACTTCAGATGTTGGGTGTGCTGGAAGGATCGCAGTACAAGGAGGCGGGTTGGGGCGCCGCTGCGACAATTCACTACATCGTAGAGACGATGCGCCGCTACTATGCCGATAGAAGCGAATATCTGGGCGATCCCGATTTCACGAAGGTTCCCGTTCGAGCGCTAACGCATCCCGAATACATCAGGAAGGTTCGTTCCTCCATCGATGCGGAGCGAGCAAGCTCTAGTGA
This sequence comes from Bryobacteraceae bacterium, assembly GCA_035630195.1. Taxonomy (GTDB): domain Bacteria; phylum Acidobacteriota; class Terriglobia; order Bryobacterales; family Bryobacteraceae; genus DASQDN01. Next base: position 3,868 of record DASQLD010000326.1, on the reverse strand, counting down.
ATCCGTTCGCCCGGGATCCCTGGGAGCGTATGAAAGCTCCGAAACGACGCACTTCTCGATCGTTGATAAAGCCGGAAATGCAGTCAGCCTCACATACACTTTGAATGGCGGTCACGGTAGCGGAGTGACGGCGCCTGGACTCGGCTTTCTGCTGAATAACGAGATGGACGACTTTGCTGCAAAACCCGGAATGGCCAACATGTTCGGTCTTGTGCAAGGCGAGGCAAACGCAATTAAGCCCGGAAAGCGTCCCCTATCCTCGATGACGCCGACAATTCTTGTGCGCGACGGCAAACTGTTCATGGTTGTAGGAGGACCCGGAGGCGGGCGCATCATCACTTCCGTATTGCAGACGATTTTGAACGTAGTCGATTTCGGCATGAACGTCCAGGATGCCGTCGACGCGCCACGGTTTCATCATCAGTGGATGCCCGACAAAATCACCATGGAACGGGGCTTCTCCCCTGATACAATCCGGCTTCTGCAGCAGCGTGGACACACGGTGGAGACCGCATCAGCAGTTGCGCGAGTCTTCGCCATCGTGGTCGAAAACGGCTGGGTGCAAGGTGGCGCCGACGGTCGAAGTTACGGCAAGTCTGAAGGATTCTAGAACTCTCTCAAATGAAGCACGCTCTCTCGACGCATTTGTTCGTCAACTATAGACTGACTTCGGTTTGGCTCGACCGAATCTGGGACGCAGGAGTTCCCGCAGTCGAGATCTTCTGCGCCAAGCAACACCTCGACTGGCACAACCGTGCTCAGGTGGCGGAGCTTGGGCATTGGTTTAAAGACTCTCCACTGAAACTGCATTCGATCCACTCGCCTATCTACGATGACAACGTATGGGGCAGGTCGGGACCGCAGTCCGCGCTGAATATCACTGAACCGGTGAAGGCGAGACGTATCCGTGTTGTCGACGAAATCAAGCGTGTTCTGGAAATCGCCGAGTTGATTCCGTTTCGCTACATGATTCAGCATCTCGGCGGCCCAGCTGAAGAATACGACGAGCGAAAAGTGGATGCGGCCTTCAGCTCGCTAGAAGAATTGATGGTGTTTGCCCGCCAGCGCGGCGTCGAAATTCTACTGGAGAATATTCCTAACGGGTTCTCCAGTTCAAACAGACTTCGTAATTTCCTCGACTACACACACCTCGATCTGAACTTTTGCCTCGACACCGGCCACGCGCACATCGTTGAGGGAATCGATGACGCCTATAGCAGCATGAAGACACGCATCCGTTCGACACACATTCACGACAACGATGGCAAAGAGGACAAACATCTCTTCCCGTTCGTAGCCGAAGGCGGGACGATTGATTGGCCGAAAGTCACCCGGCTGCTTGCTTCGCGCCCCGAGCAGTATCCACTTCTACTTGAACTGAAGGAAGCTCCCAATGTAGAGCGTCCCCTTGAGTTGGTGAAACAGATCTTTGAACGGCTGGATGCGTTAACTGTCGCGGAGCCCGTTCATGAGTGAGATTCCGACCATCCGCATTGCGGATGCGGGAAAGCATTCGGGCGAAGAAATCCGGCTTGCCGGCTGGCTTTACAACCTTCGCAAGTCCGGCAAGATCGTGTTTCCACAAGTGCGCGACGGCTCCGGAATCATGCAGTGCGTCGGTGTGAAAAGCGAGTTGCCGGAGGACATCTTCGAGACACTCAAGCACCTAACGCAGGAAAGCTCCCTGAAGATCATCGGCCGAGTTCGTGAGGAGCAACGCGCTCCAGGAGGGTACGAACTCGATATCACAGGCGTTGAAGTGCTGCAGCGTGTCGACGAGAACGATCCCTACCCGATTACTCCCAAAGAGCATGGACCGGATTTTCTTCTCGATCGCCGTCACCTCTGGCTCCGGAGCCGTCGGCAACACTCTATCATTCGCGTTAGACATGAAGTGATTCGCGCGATCCGTGATTATTTCGATGATCGTGGCTTCGTTCTCGTCGATACGCCGATCTTTACGCCGGCCGCTTGTGAAGGCACCACTACGCTATTCGAAGTTGATTACTTTGAAGACGAAAAGGTTTACTTAACGCAGTCGGGCCAGCTCTATAACGAGGCGAACGCAATGGCGTTCGGCAAGGTCTATTGCTTCGGGCCGACATTCCGCGCTGAAAAATCGAAAACGCGGCGGCATCTGACCGAGTTCTGGATGGTTGAGCCGGAAATGGCGTTTGCCGATCTTGAAGAGGTCAAGCGAGTCGCAGAGGATATGGTGCAACACGTTGTCCAACGTGTGCTCGACAAGTGCGGCGCCGAACTGAAGATTCTGGAACGGGACACAAGCAAACTCGAAAAAGTGAAGGCTCCGTTCCCGCGCATGACCTACGACGATGCAATCAAGAATCTCCAGTCAAAAGGCAGTGAAATCCAATGGGGCGGGGATTTCGGTAACACGGACGAGACCCTGCTGACGAACGATCTAGACATTCCGGTAATGGTCGATCGCTATCCCGCAGAGATTAAGGCATTCTACTTCGAGACCGATCCTGACCGACCGGAATTAGCTTTGGGCGTCGACGTAATTGCTCCCGAAGGCTACGGTGAGATCATTGGCGGCGGGCAGCGTGTTCACAACTACAGCCTACTGGTTAAGCGTCTCGAAGACCACGGATTGCCGGCGTCGGCATTCGAATGGTACCTCGATCTTCGTAAGTTCGGAGCCGTCCCGCACGGTGGATTCGGGATGGGTGTCGAACGGTGCGTTGCCTGGATCTGCGGGCTCGAACACGTTCGTGAGACTATTCCGTACCCGCGCATGCTGTACCGCACGAGGCCATAAAGAATGCGCCATAGCTGCATCGCAGTCATTGGCGCGCCCATGGATCTCGGCGCCGGACGTCGCGGGGTAGATATGGGCCCGTCGGCGCTGCGCCTCGCAGGCCTTGATGAGCGAATTGAAGCGCTGGGCTACGAGGTCCAGGATCTTGGGAATATCGACGTTGCCCAGCCGGAAGCCACGCCGATCGGTCCCAAACGTGCGCGCTTCCTTCCGGAAATCTACGAAACGTGCGCGCGGCTCGGAGAGATGGTCTATGGCGCGGTGTCGCACAAGAGGATGCCACTGGTGCTAGGTGGCGATCACTCAATTGCTATTGGCACTGTCTCCGGCATCGCACACGCTTATCGCGAAGCGGGCGCGAAGATCGGGGTCATTTGGATCGATGCCCACGCCGATATGAATACGCCGGATACTTCGCCGAGCGGCAATGTGCATGGGATGCCGCTAGCCTGCTGCATCGGGCAAGGGCCGTCGGAACTAACCGACATTTTTGGATTTGCCCCAAAGGTTGATCCTCATAACGTGGCGATTGTCGGCCTGCGCGATGTTGACCGAACTGAAGTCATCAACGTTCGTGATGCCGGCGTTGCCGCCTACACGATGCGCGAGATCGATGAACGTGGCTTGCGGTCCGTGTTGAACGAAGCGATCGCCCATGCAACAGATGGGACAGACGGCGTCCACCTGTCCTTCGATATGGATTCTGTCGATCCATCAGAAGCTCCTGGAGTGGGTACGCCTGTTCGCGGTGGTCTTACCTACCGCGAAGCGCATCTGGCGATGGAGATCCTGTGCGATTCGGGCAAACTTGTGGGAATGGAGATTGTAGAAGTGAATCCGGTTCTTGACATCGCCAACCAAACCGCAAAGCTAGGAGTGGAATTGGCATTGTCCGCGCTGGGGAAGCGAATTCTGTGAAAGTCAAAGTAGCGGTATTGTGTGGTGGGCGAAGCGGCGAACATGAGGTCTCGTTGCGCTCTGCCGAATCGATCATGAAGGCGCTCAATCCGGAACGTTATGAGATTGTGCGAATGTTCATCTCGAAGGAAGGCAAGTGGGATCCGAAGCCGATCCTGCCCGAACCCG
>DASQLD010000325.1:0-15409 GCA_035630195.1 Bryobacteraceae bacterium | reverse complement strand
TCAGTTCCCTCCATTCCTCGGGGCTCGCATGGCCTACTTCGATCAATCCGCATTCGGCAGGCAGCTCTGAAACGTCGATAAGCGATGGTGGAGTTACGAAGTAGAACTCGTTTGAATAGCGCATACCGATCCGGCGCTTCAACGGTCGTTTGATCTCGCAGAGGAAGTCGGCTCGGGATACTTTGACTTCATAGCAGACGCGCTTCATCCCGGTATGAGGCAATGAGTTCAACGCAAATGCATCGAGGCGCTGCGCATCCCCATTGCGACGGCCAGTGCCGACACGTAGTTCACGGAGGAATATCCACTCGGATCGCGAGGAATGCATCGCCTTCTCGAGGATGTCGAGCGGCGAACCGCAAGTCAATGCTAGAGCCGGTACAGCCATCAAGGTAGGAGTGGCATGGATCGCAGCCGCTTGCCTGTTGCGGCGTAAAGCGCATTGCTCAATGCGGGCGCGATGCCGACGATCGGTGTTTCACCGGCGCCCGCAGATGGTAGATCTTTGCGATCGACTAGCAATGTTTCGATGGCCGTCGGCATATCTGCGAACCTGGGAACGCGATAGCGTGAAAAACGCGCGTTCGAAACACGACCATTTTCAAAGCGAAGCTGCTCGAAAAGTGCGGCGCCGAGCCCCATAATGACGCCGCCTTCCACTTGGTTGCGGAGGCAATCGGGATTGACTACGGCGCCACATTCAAAGGCTGTAACGACACGTTCGACGCGAACTCGTTTGAGGTCGGTGTCGGCGGTCACTTCCGCGAAAGTCGCGACGTATCCACCCTTCTCGAAGCCACCTCCGAAACCGAATCCTCGGCCGGACCCCGAAGAGGTTTCGCCCCAATGGAAAGCCTCTGCCGCTCGTTCGAAGACGTCGCGCAGACGAGGATCTTTCAGGTTTGCAAGACGGAAGGCCAGTGGGTCTTTGCCTAGAGTGTGCGCTATCTCGTCCATGTGCACTTCGCGGGCGAAATGGTTTGCCGTCGCGGCAAGACCTCGATAGGATCCCTGTCGCAAGGGCGATTGGCTTGGATGAAAATGGACACGCTGATGAGGAATGTCGTAGAGTGTCGCGATGCCGGACCCACCCGAGTTGTAGTTATGGAAGTCCCAAGCCGTAAGAGTTCCGTCTTTGCGAACGCCGCTACGAACTTCAATGACACCGGCCGGCCGCGCGTAGGCTGACGAGAATTCCTCTTCTCGCGTCCAGACGAGTTTTACGGGCTTGCCTGTCTGCTTCGCCAATCGAGCTGCTTCGACAGCAGTTTCACCCGTGTGCTTTCCGCCGTAACCTGAACCTGTGTCCGGGACGATCACTCGGACTTGTGACTCGGGAATGCTAAACGCATCGGCGAGTTCACGGCGAACGCCAAAGGGACGTTGCGTGCCGGTCCAGACTGTCAACTTGCCGTCCTGCCACTGCGCGAGCGCGGCGCGTGGTTCGAGTGGAGCATGTGCAATGTATGCGACTGTATAGATCGCCGAGAGTTGATGGTCGGCTACCGCGAGCCCCTCGTCGATTGAGCCTTTGGTGGATTCCGCTCGCGGCTTCGCTGTGTCTTTGAGAACAGCAAACAGGTCGTTGTCGGATGACTGCGGCCCGCCTTTCCACTGCGCCTTCAATGACGCGGCTGCTTGCCGCGCCGCTGCGGAACTCGGAGCAGCAACACCCACGAAATCCTTGTCCCGAACGACGACTACTCCTTCGGCCGGCGTGTTGTTTACCGCACCGAGCGTTGCTCCCATCGCGGGCGATCTTTCAACGCAGCCATACAGCATACCGGGCAGCTTCTGATCGGAAGAGTAGCGATGTGCTCCGGTGACCATGGCTCGGCCATCCACTTTGGCGGCTGACGTACCGAGAACGGACCAGTCACTCACAGGTGTGAGTTGCGCTTGTCCGACCGGCGCGGTTGCCATCACGTTCTGGCCTTTCACAAGATCGGAATAGCCTAGCGATTTTCCTGTCGCGGTGTTCGTAATCTTCGCGTCCGAAGCCTTTAACTGAGGGCGGTCGGCATTCAAGAGGACGGCGGCTCGGTCGAGGAGTAGTTCGCGAGCGGTCGCTCCGACCTTCCGCATCTGCGGCAGCATGTCGGGCATCGAGCGGCTGCCGAATGTTCCTGCATCGTAGGGAACTCGGTCGGTGTCCGCCATCACCAGTTGGATGGAGCTTACAGGAACGCGCAGCTCTTCGGCGACGCCCTGAGTCAGCGCAGTGCGCGTGTTCTGTCCGACTTCGGCTTTGCCCGTAAAGGCCGAGATCGCGCCATCTTCACCGATGTGCAGCCAAGGGCCGACGACTTGCGGCATGGGCGGTCGGCCGCCGCGGCCTCGACCTCCTCCCGACTCCTGGGCTTCGATACTCTCGACGACCGCGAGAACAAGGAATCCGGCTCCGAGCGTTCGGAAGAAATCGCGGCGATCAAGGTCGAACTTATACCGGGCGGGCTCGGCCAGTTCGTAGCGTTCGGGCTCGAAGGAATCAATCGGCACGAGAAACCTCCCGAACGGCAGTCACGATCCGTGGGTACGTACCGCAACGGCAGATGTTGCCATTGAGCGCTTGACGAATCTGGTTGTCAGAAGGATTCGCGTTCTTGGCGAGGAGGCCCACTGCGGCGATGATCATTCCCGGTGTGCAGAAGCCGCACTGGAACGCCCCCGCCTCGAGAAACGCCTGCTGTACGGGATGAAGCTTGCCCTTACGCTCGAGTCCCTCAACGGTGACGATGCGTTTGTTAGCCACCGAATCGACGGGGGTTATACAGGATCGAATCGCGAGATTGTCGGCGAGGACTGTACACGCTCCGCACTGCCCTTCCCCGCAGCCATACTTGCTACCTGTGAGATCGAGATCTTCGCGAAGGACGTACAACAACGGCCGATCGGCCGCGGCATCGATACGAACATCTTTGCCGTTAATGTTGAGCTTGGTGATACGCTCCGGCATACCACCTCTATGATCCCACCGTTCAGTGGCTCGACGGAACCTGATTGCCGGCGATCCAGACTGACTGAATCGTCCGCATGTTTTTGATGTCTTGGAGGGGATTGCGTTCGAGCACGATCAGATCGGCCCATGCCCCGGGAAGGAGCGCGCCTATCTTACCCTGCATCTTCATGCAAGCCGCTGCATCTCCCGTCGCGGACTTGAGGATCTGTAACGGAGTGAGACCCGCTTTGGCCATGAGGTCCAGTTCCATATGCTCGAAATAGCCTTGAAAGCGTGCCGGCGGACCCGTATCGGTTCCCATCGCAATTGCCACACCCTTCTCCGATAGTTTCTTAAGGTTCCGGCTCGCTACTTCAAGTGCCTTCTTGTATTGCTGAGCTGATGAGCTGTTTCGCATCGCTTCCATGCGTTTTGGCTCCTGAAGCTGGGTGAGAACGGATTTGTCGGCGTCACGCAGAAAGAAAGGGTCGTCGAAGAAAGTTGGCTTCGTTTCGAAAATGAAGGTCGAGACTTCGCGGGTCAGCGTCGGGCAGAGGCAGATATTTCGCTGCTTCATGAGCTGGATCGTGCCCTCGTCGATGTCTTTATCACGAATACTATGGGCCAGCATGCCGACTCCGGATTCAAGAAGCCCATGCGCATCTTCGAGATAGAACATGTGCGCCGCCACCGACAGGTTATGCTTTCGGCCTTGATCGATGACCGCCTTGTAAACCTCGGGGGTCATCTTGACGCTGGTTCCGAGGTTGTCATCGACGCGGATCTTGAGCAGATTCGGCTTCGTGGCGGCCACGCGATCGACGTTCTTGCGCGCCTCCTCAGGCGTCTTGCCGGTTATGATCTCGCCTGCGACATAGATGCGGGCGCGATCCAATTTCACTGTTTCCTGTTCGTTTCGTAATTTAAAGCCTTCGGTTCCGTCGCCTCCCAGGCTGAAGACGGTCGTCACACCGTATCCTGCGTACAAACGCAATTGCTTCAATAAGTTGTCTTCGGTGTAGAATTCCTTGCCGGTGCGAAGCCCTTGTGTGTCGGCGATGTGCCCGTGGGCGTTAATCATGCCCGGGACGATGAACTTGCCGGCAACGTCGATCCTCTGAGCTCCGGACGGAATTGAGATTTTGCCGGTAGGGCCGACTGCCTTCACTCGCCCGGCTTCGACGATCAGCGTCGCATTCGAAATGAGCGCGGAACCAGATCCATCGAAGACACTTGCGCCTGTGAATGCTTTAACTTGCGCGTCAGCGCTTTCGTGCAGAACGAACCCGAGAAGAGCAAGGACTCCCCACTTCACGCGAAGAGATCCGTGACGATTTTCCCTTTAACGAGTTCGCGCGGCTGATTCAGATGGTTGCGGATCTCCATGTCGGGATCGATACCGAGAGCGTAATAAATCGTGGCCAGAAGATCGTTCGGATGAACCGGCTTCTCCTTCGGGCTGGAGGCGGTTGCGTCCGATTCGCCGTACTGCATTCCCCGAGCGATGCCGGCGCCGGCGACCACGCCGCTGTAGCAATACGGCCAGTGGTCGCGGCCATCCGGGCTGTTGCTATTGCCGCTCGTGGACACACCCATGCGCGGGCTACGCCCAAACTCGCCGATAGCAACCACCATGGTGTCCTTCAGCATTCCGCGTTGATCCATGTCTTCGAGCAGCGCGGAAAGCGACCGGTCGAGTTTCGGGCAATGGAGATTCTTGAGTGGTCCGAAGTTGGCGGCGTGCGTGTCCCAGGCAGTCTTTTCGGGATCGCCATTCGCCACAGAGGGCCAATTCACCTGAACGAACTTCGTGCCAGCTTCGATCAATCTGCGGGCCATCAGACTGCTTTGTCCGAAGGTGTGCATCCCATAGCGCTCGCGTACCTTGTCCGGCTCCTTCGACAGGTCCATCGCGTCGCGGGCTTTGCCACTGAGCACGAGATCGTAAGCCTTGCCGTAATATTCATCGACGGCGGACTGATTGAGCGCCTTCTCGAGATCCGGCATCGAGCCGTTAATTCCCTTGAGTAGTTCGAAGCGGTCCTTCAAGCGCTCTGGCGGAATCTCCTTGCGCAAGGAGAGATCTTCGAGGGTTACTTTCTGCGCCGGATCCTGATACATCCGGTATGGATCGTAGGCTTTACCGAGGAACCCGGCTGCGCCACCCTTGCCGATGATGCCCGATTCCTGCAGCGGACGCGGTAATTCGACGAATGGCAGGACGGGATCTTTCGGCGGCTTCAACTTACTGACGTGGCTGCCGGCGGTTGGGAAGTCGGCCGCATTCGGGGGTTCCAACTGGCCGGAAGGAGATACTTTGTCAGGCGGATAGCCGGTCAGCATCTGGTAGATCGCCGCTGTGTGATTGAACAATCCGTTAGGCGTGTAGCTCATCGACCGGATCAACGTGACCTTGTCCATCGTCTGGGCCATCATCGGCATATGCTCGCCTATGTGAGTACCCGGAATCTTCGTCTTGATCGGCTTGAACTCTCCGCGAATATTGGCGGGAGCGTCAGGCTTCGGATCCCAGATATCGATATGGCTGGGACCGCCCTGCAGGAAGATCATGATGACATTCTTGGCTGCGCCGAAGCCGCGCGCGCCGGCGTACTTGTCGGCGATGCTGTTTGCCAGTGCCGCCTTTTGGGACATAAAGAAGCCGGGAAGATGCAGACCGGCCAGCCCGAGGGAGCCGATACGCATCAATTCACGACGGGTGGGACCTTCACAAGTACGTCCGGGTTTTCCAGGAATGTTCAGCATGACGCGTAAGCTCCTTTAATAACTGTAGAGGAATCCCTTGCTGTTTAGTAAAGCCCACAGCAGATCCTGAGCGCGAGTCGCCTTCGAGCCGCCGGCGAGATACTTGATTCCGTTTGCGGCTTCGGTCTTAGTTGGGAAACGAGAGAGAGTCGCCAGATACAAATCTTCGATGATGGCCGCATCGCTCTTGCCGGCAAGCACGCTGGTCGTGACACGCCCTTTTGGATCGCCGACGGCATCCGAAATCGTTTTTCCGTTGATTAGATTGAGCGCTTGCGGAAGGCTGAGATCGGCGCGACGCTCGCACTCGCATGACGATTCACGAGACGGGCGACCGAACAGATCGAGGAAGCCATCTTTACCGACATGCGGGTCCGGGACTTGAGACGCCTTTGTATCCTCGGGGACTTCAGGGAGGACGGGACGCGCTCCGGCAGCGCTGGCAACTGCGTCCATCAGCTGCTCGGCTGTCAGACGCCGCGGAATCGCATGAGAGAAGTTGTCCGCGTCCTTTTCATTCCACTCATTGGTAGAGAAGCTTGCCTGGTAGGACCGGCTGTTCACGATGGTCCGCATCAAATGTTGCAAATCGAAGCCATGATCGGTCAAGTCCTTCGTCAACGCGTCGAGTAAGGCCGGATTCACAGCCGGATTCGAGGCGCGGATGTCGTCAACGGGGTCGATGATGCCTCGTCCAAAGAAGTAACTCCAAACGCGATTGGCAATGGCCTTCGCGAAGAACGGGTTCTCCTTGGATACCAGCCACGTCGCGAGCGCATCGCGGCGCCGCTGATCGCTAGGAATCTTCACTGGAGCAGTCGACGCAATCAAGAACTCAGGCGCTACGACACGACTGTCCTTCGGATGCTTCATCTCGTAGTCTTCGCGCTGGTCGTAGATGATCTCTTCGCCGATTTCGTATCCAGGCCTGAGCCCTACCGCCGAGAAGAACGCTGCCATTTGGAAATATTGATTCTGCGTCCAGCGTTCAAACGGATGATCGTGGCATTGCGCGCAAACCATGCGAACACCCAGAAAGACCTGCGTGGTCTTTTCCATGGTGGCTTTCGGGTCACGAGTTGCGCGGAAGAAGTTCGCCGCCGGATCGTCGTAGGTGCTGCCGTGGCTCGTCAGGAGCTCGCGCACGAGCTTGTCGTAGGGCTTGTTCGCCGCTATCGACTCCCGAATCCATTCCTGGAATGCATAGGTTCCCTTCTCGCCCAGGAACTTGCGTGACGACTGGAGCAGATCGCCCCACTTCACGGTCCACTGGTCGGTGAACGCAGAACTGGCGATCAACTGGTCGATCTTCTTCGCGCGCTTCAGCTTGGTTGCAGCCGGGTCTGCCAGGAACGCTCGGACATCGTTGGGAGATGGTAATTGACCCGTTAGATCAAGCGAAACGCGTCGCAGAAAGGCTGCGTCGTCGGTTGCGGGGGATGGCTGTATTCGAAGCTTCTGAAGTTTCGCGTCGATGAGTTGATCGATATAGTTGTTCTGCGGTAGCGGCTTCCAAACGAACCCAGGCTTCGGATTCAATATCGTGATGGGAACAGTCGCGTACTTGCCCTGATAGCGAACGAGCAGCGTCGCTTCACCAACGCGCTCGCCAGAAACCTTCGACGCAGGGTCGACCTTGGCGACATCGGGAGTGTTCGATTCGACAGTCGCTTCCTTGGTGACATCGCGCGTTTGGCCATCACCGAAACGGGCGACTACCTTGACCTCTGCGATCTCCCCGGGTTTCGCCATCGCGACATCTTTGGGCTGCACATCCAAGGCGACCACGTTGTCCTTCGCCGGATCGCCGTAAGGTACGCCTTGCTTGATCCACTCGAAAATCGTCTTGTAGTACGACGAATCTTTCTCGAAGCGCAAACCACCGCCGTGGGGAACCTGCTGTGTCGGCTTTGCGAGCATCAGGCTTCGGCCAGGCTCGGCCCGATTGAAGCGACGGCCCGAAAGATCATAGAGCAACGCTTCGTAGTCAAACTGCGGATCGTAGCCACGCAACGAAAGCTTGAATCCGTTCTTGCCCTTCGCGGCTCCGTGGCAAGGCCCCGAAGTGCAACTCGCTTTATTGAGAATCGGCGCAACGTCTCGCAAGAACGTAACGGGCTCGGCTGCAAATAGACTCGCAGTACTAGCGAGCAACAGAAGCGGACGCATTCGCTGGCTTTTCCTCCGGATCGAGAGCGGGCAATGTGAACGGAATGATCGGCGAGTAAATATCGGTCGGCGCCCCACCGCCCATCAGCCGACCAGTCACCATTATGTTGTACAGCGCGGGCAATGTGTTCTTCGTCGACGTGACTAGGAAGGTTCCGGTCTTGCGATCCGTCTTATCCACTTCCATTCCAATCACGCGCAGATCGATAAAGTTCGGGACATCGGCAGTCACGTTTTCTGGAACTGAGAGCATAGAGCTTTTGACGTTCCAGGTCCAACGAAAACGAAACTCATAGCCGTTTTCTTTCTTTTCCGAGTTCTCAAGCTTGAGCTCTAGATTCGCCGGTGTCGGGTCAGTCATAGCGGCCGGAAGTTCATGTCCCAGCCAAGTCCCAGTGAGCGGTCGCTGCCGGTCGACGACGCCTTGCGAAGTGGCTCCTGCAACACCGATCGCATAGCCAACACCGGTCGCACTATAACGGATCTTTTCTCCCGCTTCGTTAGTCCCGACCGCGCGCAGGCTGATTTCAGCCGTGGAAAACTTGCTGTCAGAGTCGGCGGTCAACGTTAACATCGACCGACGGCTAGTCGCCCGGTTATTGGGATCGGGAATCTCTGCCGGAATGTCGCCGCCCGCCAAGGCAACTCCTTTGGGCAAGTTAGCGGCTTCGATCTGAATCGGACCCATGTATCCATGACGTTCAACGTTGACGTTGACGAGGGCCGTTCCCCCGGCTGGAATGTTTACGAATGGAGTTAGAATTGTGGCCTCGAGCTCGAATGGAGCGCGATATCCGGTCAGACGATAAGCATAATATTTGCCGCCGCGGCGCGCGATGTCTTCGACGGTCACAGAGATTCGATGAACATCCGCAGGGACCTTAAAATGAAGCTTTGGATCCCCTTGCGTCCGGCTACTGGCCTGCACCGCGCCTACATCTATCGGAAGCGGGCCATCACCTGCTGACGCGAGCTTTTTGCCCTTCTCGTCGCGGATGACGATCAACCCGATAATTTTCGAGGTGCCGAGTTCGCGCGCCTGCAGGCTGAAGACGAGTTCCTCACCGGGGGTCACGGCAAGGTCATATTTGTCTTCTTCCGAGGGCTTTGAAAGCCGACCGTTGACGGTCACAGGCAATTGCAAAGGAGCCGATACAGGCTCTGTCACTTCAGGGTACTCGCCAACCGCGAACGGCAGAGGCAAGGCAGACGAGTTCGGAAGATTGACGTACGTCTGCGGAGTCTTTACTGTGGTCAAGTCCGCCTTTACGGGAGCGCCGGATACCGACACATTCACCTGCTGGCCGCGTTGTCCTCCCAATGGGAAGATCTCGGACGGGAACTCATACGAACCCGTCTTCAGACGATAGAAATCCTGCGTTTGCGCGGAGAACCTAGCATCGTGAATCTCGACGTAATAGTAGCCTTCCTTCGGAAACGTTACGGCAAGTCGAGCATCGAGGCTCAACACCGGATCGTCTTCGGATCGCGCGATGAGTTTACCGGACCCATCCAGAACGCGAATGACAGGGTCGATGCTCGATCCACAACGCCGTGCTTCCACTTCGAAGACGCGTTTCTCTCCGGCCTTCACATGGACCCGATAGACGTCGCGTTCAGGACCGCTCAAGTTTCCGTTGAGTGTTAGTGAGGTCGAGGGAATCGTCTGGGCTTTTTCAATCGTATCGTTCTGCCGGGGTAGCGATCCGGGCCGCGATTCGTCTTCCGTGAGTTCAGGAAACGCGCCGACTGTAAACAGGAGGATGTTCGAGATACCGTTAGCGCCTTTAATGCGAATCGGGTAGACACCGACATTCCACTCGCCCGAAGGCTCTACCAGAAACGTAGCGTATCGATTCTCCATGCCGGGCTTCTCCGGGCTCAGCGCAGTGAAGGTGGCAGGCAAAGTCGAGACAATGCTTGGGCCTTCAGCGAGACCAGTGCCCAATACTGTCAGGGTGAAAGCGCGGCCTTTCTGCGCGCCGCGGGGCTCGAGTTTAGTAATCGTCGGCGGGGCTGCACAAAGCAACGATGTAAAGAGCAGCACGGCTGTGATTTTCATTGCGCAGCTCCTGTCTGCGACGATCCTGTTGATAGCGGGACCGGCACGAACGCCTTTAGCAGGCTGCAGTCATTCGTGTTGTAGATGCGAACCTTTCCATCGAACCCGCCCGTCGCGAGGCGCGAACCATCGGGAGAGAAGACGGCCGTATAGATCCCGGCGGAGTGCCCGGTACAGGATGCTTTGCGTTCACCGGTTTCTGCGTCGTAGAGATTGACGTTCGGCGACGCGCTCGCGACAGCAATGCGAGAACCATCCGGAGACCAGTCAAGAGCTGTAATTGCGCCATCCTGTCGCTCGATTTTTTTAACGAGCGTCGTGTCATCGGCGATCTTCATGTTTCGAGGACGATCCATCAAATAGATGTAGGGGTATCGCTCCTCTCCGCCAATGACGACGATGTCCTTCTTTGGATGCCGCGCAATTGCGCTGAGTTCACCGCGAAGCAAGTTTACGTTTTCAAGGAATGCTCCCGAAGAGGCATCGATCAGTTTGGCGGCGCGGTCCCTGCCGGCCGAAACGAAGCGCTTGGAGTCGACTCCGAACACCGTTGCCAGAACCCAGTTCTCATGATTACCAATTTTGTAGAGTTCTTTGCCGGTCGCCGTTTCGATCACATGCACTGTATTGTCGGCGCAGCCCACGGCAATACGTGATGCGTCCGGCGCCAACGAGGCTCCAAACACCGTGTCGTTCGTCAGAGACGTCGAACGAAGCAACTTCCCTTCTTTGGTGTCCCACACCTGGACTTCCCCGAACTGCGCAGGAGTACCCCCACCGGCAACAAGCAGAGCGCCGTCTTTGCTGAACGCCAGCGAGAGAATTCGTTCCGCTTTTCCAGCTAATCGATGGACAATCGCGCTACCGTCGGCTTTGTGTATCAATACTTCCCGATTGCCCGACACTGCAATCATTGACCCATCCGGCGAGAAGCGCAGCGCTGTGATCACCGGTGGCTGCGAATAAATGATGGGGCCGGTGCTGCTGACTTCTTCTGAAGAATCGTCTTTGGCGCCGGCTAAAATCCAGGCGCGAAATGAGTCGATTTCCTCTGTTTTTAAAGCGGGCTGTCCCATCGGCATCCGCGGCTGCATGGCGCCGGTGATATAGCGGAGCGCCAGACTATCGTCAGGCTTTCCGGCTACAAAGGCGGGTCCACGCTTTCCACCCTTCAATAGCGCCGAGAAAGAGGTGACATCGAGATCGGATGCCTTTGAAGCAGGCTGATGGCATCCCTGACAGTGCTTTTGGAGAAGCGGGCGTATGTCGCTCGTGAAGCTAGGAGAGCCGGGCAGACCTGCAGCCGCTGCGAGCAGGATCCAGACGGTTTTGCGGAACATGGTACTTTTCGTTCTCAAACTCTGGAAGTATATCGCCTTTTGAACCGTCGCTTCGAAGACAACCTAAGCTCTTATCTATGCGATATGACCCATCCGTCGGTTTGGACGCCCTCAGAGCAGCTTTGCGGCACGGTCTAGCGCGGGTCTTGCCCGACTAATGATCTCGGCCTGTTCGTCGTCGTCAACGTCGATTGCGGCAAGCAGTCCGCCCGCAGGCTCTGAATCCGCTGAACCGCTCAGACTCGCGCCATCCCGCCGCCGAGACCGGAAAAGCATTCCCACCGCAGCGGCAGCAATTACTCCACATGTGACTAGTACTCGATTCGACATGCCGACTATGATCGTACCTGAAAATCGCCGTCCAGTGAAATGGGTAAAACGCGAATCGCCCACACGGCTGAAGCGCAGTCCCGTGGAAGAACGCAAACGCGAAGTGAAGAATGACTGACGATGTCTAATTGCTTTTCGGCGGCCGTGAACCGGTCTCGGGGATTTATTAACCAATTCGACTGTATCTTCGAGTGTCAGCAAGTGCCGTCGCGAAATCTACGGCAGCGAATCTTTGGTCCGGCAAGGGAACGTCTTGATTGGTCCGTCCGCCGATGCCGTCATTCCATTAATGGTGTTGTCGGTGTAGTAAGGCGCGTGGTGGCAGGATCCGCATTTTGCCTTGCCCAAGAAAAGGGCTCGCCTCGAAGTTCGGCTTGTGAGGCTCGGTTCGGGCTGAGGGTTCCATCGACGCCGCCAAGATGGGTAGCAGCGTTAATGTGACAGTTTAAAGCCCCTGACGCTACGATGCGATTTTGGGCTACGGCTATTCTTTAGTCTGGTTGAACTGCTGTTGCATGAACGGGTAACAAGAAGCCTGGGATCTTCGATCTCACAAGTCATACCGCCGCGAAGTTTGCTACCAGTGCCATCTTACACAGGCTTCCTCTGGTCAGCGTGACCCCTGTAGCAGTGCGATTGGCAAGATCATACAACTCGGCGAGGAGAGCCGCCGCTGTTTCATCAGGCCGTCCTTTGCCGCGTCTGAAATTACCACCGGTATGTAGCTGGTCGGTTTCTGTCGTGAGCAACTAGGGGACCGTGACGCAAGCCGTCCCGCCGCGAGATTAATGTTTTGAGCCTCACTGCGTTACCGGGAACGTGCCCGCCAACAGGGTGTCTTTACAGCTAACCTGTAGACACGAGCTGAGAAGTATGTCGCAGAAATCCTGTGGGCGCGCAAAGACACTATGAAAAGAACATTGCCGTTACTCTTGATCGCCTTACCGCTGATAGGGCAGGAACCCAATCTGAACTTGCGCAAGTACGTTCCGCAATTGGTAGACGGGGCAGGCTGGCAGACCACCGTGACTCTCATCAACGGTCAGGATGGGGCGGCGGCAGGTATTCTTCGATTCTTCGATAGCGCCGGGATGCCTCTAGCCATGCAGGTCAGGACGGGAGCATCGGTTCAGAACGTTCAATCGATTGGGCTTGTGGCGCGCGGGAAAGGCATCGCAGTTGTCGAGACCACAGGCGAAAGCTTGGAACTGAAACAAGGCTACGCAACGTTCACGTACGAAGATACTCCCGGGCCTGGGAGAAGCGTGCTCGTTAACTTCCGGCAGCGAGTTCCAGCGCGTCCGGACTACGAAGCTGCGGCTCCAGCAATCCCCGGTTTAAACGCCAGATACGGTATGTCGTTCGATAATACTTCCGGATTCTCTACGGCAATCGCTCTCGTGAATACCGATTCAATTGTGGGCGACTACCTGATTGCGTTTTACGACGAGGCGGGGAGTCGCATCGGAACTAGCGTGATCGGACTGAACAGCTTGCAGCACGCCGCTGTATCATTGCCCACCAGATTCCCGGAGACGGCAGGCAGGCGTGGCTTCTTTGAAGTCTCACGAATTCCGCCGAGCGCCGGCGCCGCAGCTCGGCTTTTCAACGCAGCCGTGATCGCGCTTCGGTTCAATCCAACCGGCCCATTTTCGATCGTGCCGGCAATGGATCTGCCCTAGCAGAAGGGTTCACCAATGATCCTATGAAAGACTCCGACCGAGAGAATTGTAGTGGTGGTTACGGAAGTTTCAATCGAGCGAAAATGAGCGTTCATTTCGCCGGAGTAGCGGGAGCAATTGCTGCTTCGCAGCGGCGCCAGAGCCCTTCGGGCTGTCAGGAAGGCGCACTTGCCCGACGGCAGCCATTCCGCGGGCGAGGTTCTGGTAATGGGGTTGCCTCGGAGATGCTGCGTCAGCAGCGTAGATTCGACCAGACCTGCTGATACACGCTTTGCCATGGATAACCGGAGGCCATGGAAACCCAGACCTTGCGAACCGTCACTCGTACTTGCGCGCCGATCTTCAGCAACTTCGTACGGATCGTGGCTACTTGCGCCTGCGCAAATTCGGTTGCTTTTAATCCCAGCCGTCGCAATCCGCTAACCAGCACATAAGCCACTACAGAGAAATACAGACGCAGTTGATTGGCCCGCATCGTTTCCGCGCTCACCCGATCGGCAAACAAACTGAACTGCTCTTTGATCCGGTTCTCCATGTCGCCACGCGCGCAGTACAGTTCTTCGTACAGCGCCTGGGCGGTGCCTTGTTCCGGACTCAGCGATGTCACGACAAAGCGCGGGTTCTCTTTGCCATCGATATGCTCGGCTTTGGCTACCACGCGGCGCTCCCGGTCCCAGCCGCGCTTCTTCGTTTTCCTGGTCTGATATCTGAACTCAGTGAACACTCGCGCCGGCTTGCCGGTCCGGTTCCATTCCACGGTCGCTTCCTGCATCTGCCGCCCGATAATCTTTCCTAGCCGCTGATTACGCGCGAGCCCGAACACATACGCGACGCGTTTGCCTTCGCACCAGCTCATCAGCTCCTTGCGGCAGAATCCGGAGTCGCCGCGCAAGATGATTTTCACCTTTGGCCAGGCCCCTCGAATCTGATCCACGATTCGTTCGTCTCGGCCAGGCTTCCCGCCGAAGCATCGCTATTGGACTGCCGAAGCCGTGCGCACAAGACATGTTCCCCGCAGAAGACATACAACGGCAGGTAACAGTAGTGATCGTAATAGCCATGAAAGAAACGCCCCTCCTGCTTGCCATGCAAGGGCAGGTCGGTTGTGTCTACATCGAGAATGATCTCCTCCGGCGCTTTTTTGTGCGACTCGACAAACACGCTGACCAGCAACTCGTCGATCGCTTGCTTCCAAAAGGTGATCTTCTTGTACCGATCCTGCTGACCATGGCCGAGTTCCAGTCGGTTCAACGTGCTCTTGCCGGCAAGCGGTTTGTCGAGTTCTTTCCGCCCAGCCAGCACTCCGAACAGAGGATCTTTCCGCAATTGCTCGTGATCGTTGAGATCTTCGTAGCCGAGGGCCAGTCCGTAGACTCGTTGCGAAACCATCTCCAAAATGGAGTGCTCCACCCGATCCTGCTCCCGTCCGTCCAGAAAGCAGTTCGAGAATCGTGGCAGCAGATTCAGACGCTGATCCGTCTGCCGCAACAACAGCGCGCCTCCGTCGGAAGTAATCGCGCTCCCGTCAAACCGGGCCACAACTTCCCGCGAATAATGCGCTTGGAATTCGAAGCTGGGCTGAGTACACTGTGTCATAGCAAAAGCCGCTCGTCTCCTGGTCGTAAACTGCTGTGTAGAAACTTAGTTATGCCATGAACGGCGGCTTTTTGCTATAGGTTCGTGAGATATCGAGGCTAACAGCGTGTCGAGTTGGCTCTTGTCCTTAACTCGAAAATCCGAGAGGGTGTGATAATTCACCTCTTGATCGGCGCACAGCCACCGCAGCCCGGCTTCCCACCTCATCATCCGTTCCAGAGCACGCGCCGAGGAAACTCCGATTCGATACCCGTAGATCCACACGCTGGCGAGCAGATGAGGGGAGACGCGCGGACGGCCGGCCTGGCCCTGGAAACTGCGTACGTCGCAATCGAAAGCCGTCAGATCGATCCCTTCCAGCAGTTTCCAGATGCCACGTGCTGGATGATCCGCCGGAATCAAGCAGTCATAATCCAGCGGCAGCAAGCGTGTTTGGGACCGGTCGACTGGTAAATATTTCGGCTTGGCCGACGGCTTGGTAGCAGCATCATCCATACCTCAAGGATAGCTGACCATAGAACATTTC
>DASQLD010000324.1:0-29253 GCA_035630195.1 Bryobacteraceae bacterium | reverse complement strand
AATGGACTATTGAATCGCTCCGGAACGCATCAGAGGAATTATGGATTGTCCGGTCAAGTGAGCTGGTTCGGCGCTATCGGCTCCTATCGCAATCAACTCACGGTAGGGGGCGGCTATGACGGCAACAGCGTCGGGTTCACTCAGTCAACGGAACTCGGTTATCTGATTGCTGATCGTAGCGTGACCGGCATCAAAGCGTATGCGGACGGCGTAACGGGAGGCGACGAGGATGGTGTCCCCTTCGATACCCGAGTGGATCTGTCGGGCCGGATTCACACCGGAAGCTTCTACGCCACCGATACCATCGCACTCGACCGACTAAGCCTCACACTTTCGGGGCGATTCAATCACACCTCGATTGACAATCGCGACATCCTGAATCCCACACCGGGCGTGGGGTCCTTGACGGGAAAACATGAGTTCAATCGCTTCAATCCTGCGGTCGGCGCAACGTACCGGATCGCGAGCGCGGCGAGTCTTTACGGGGGCTATACCGAGGGTAGCCGCGCTCCCACTTCGATCGAGCTTGGCTGTGCCGATCCGAATTCGCCCTGCAAGCTACCGAACGCAATGGCGGGTGACCCGCCGCTGAAACAAGTGGTGACAGGGACTGTCGAAGCGGGCATTCGCAGCGGCTCTGAGAACAACATGCAATGGAGCGCCGGCTGGTTCCGCGCAGCCAATCGCGATGACATTCTCTTTGTCGCTTCCGAACAAACCGGATTCGGATACTTCAAGAACTTTGACAAGACATTGCGCCAAGGCTTCGAATTCGACGTCAGCACGAGATTCAAGCGTGTGAACATCGGCGGCGCCTATACCTTTCTCGACGCAACCTTTCAGAGCGGGGAAGAAGTGGCCGGCGCGGGCAACAGCAGCAACGAGGAAGCGCAAGAGATCCCGGGCATCGAGGGGAATATAGAGATGGAACCAGGCAACCGCATTCCTCTCATCCCGCAACATATGTTGAAGGCCCATGCGGATGTGCAGCTCACTTCGAAATTCGTTGTGGATCTTGGATTGTTCAGCGCGTCCAGTTCGTATGCGCGAGGCAACGAAAACAACCAGCACGAGCCTGACGGAACGTATTATCTGGGTCCCGGCAAATCAGATGGCTACGCAGTAGTGAACCTCGGCGCGCGTTATCAGGCGCATCCGCACATTCAACTATTCGTGCAAGTGAACAACCTCTTCGATCGCCAGTACTCTACTGCGGCGCAACTGGGTGCTACGGGATTCACGAGCACTGGCAGTTTCATCGCCCGGCCTTTCCCACCGGTGGATGGAGAATATCCACTGGTCAACGCTACCTTCTTTGCACCAGGCGCGCCTAGAGGCGCTTGGGGCGGGATTCGGGTGCGCTTTTAAGAAACACTGCTCTATTCAGGGTGCTGAACTGCGGATTGCCTCGTCCGTAACCCATGCGGTGACGAGCGCGGTCGCTCCGGAGGAGCGCGGTTCCGTACCCGCCAACAGCGCTGTCACGAAATCTGCTACACACGGATAGTGTAGATTCTCATGCGGAGGCAAATCTTCCCTGCCGCCTGGATAAATCAGGACGCCCGAGTTTAGGGGAGTCATATCAATTTCGCCGTCTGTGCCGCGGATTCGGAATTCGTCGCGGAAGACGCGCGAATGCCACCGAACATCGATGACGCCCCGAACACCCGAATCGTACTCGACCATGACAGTTGCGTTGTCCTCTACTGCGTACTGATGAACGGCATTGGAAGTGAGTGCACTGGCCCGCGAAGGTTTGCCGAACAGATAGTTCATCAGGTCAATGCGATGGGAGGCGATGTCGTACAACGGTCCACGGCCGGCCATCGCCGGATCGATGAACCAGCTCCGCTCATCTTCAGGACCGGGGCAAAACCAGTAGTGCGAGGTAGCCTCGGCGAACACAGGTTCACCGATCGCTTTCTGGCGGATCAGTTCCAGAGCACGGTCCACTTGCGGATACATGCGGCGATAGTACGCGATCCCCAGGGTTCGGCCGGTCTGCTGGGCCATGCGCTGCATTGAAAGCGCCTCGTCGTAGTTCATGGCCATGGGCTTCTCACAGAGGACATTCCGTCCGGCGCGGAGGCTGGCGATCGTCTGTTGCGCATGCAGCGCCACAGGGCTGGCCACATACACGGCGTCGCATTCCTGTTCCGCCAGAGCGACGTCCAAAGAGGTCCAGCCCGGCACGCCGTAGGGCTCGGCCTTCGACGGATTTCGCGTGACGATGCCCACTAGCGTGCTACGTGGCTCGGCCTGAATTGCCGGTAGCACACGCTTCGTTGTGATGTCTCCTACGCCGATCACGAGCCAGCGAATCGCCATATCATTTCCGGGGCAATGCGAACGCGACGTAGCCTTTGGGCAGGTCTGAGCGCACTGCCTGCACTTTGCCGCTGCTTCCCGGATGTCCGCCTCCCGAATTGATATTCGATGACGCCGGAACCACAAGGTATTGCCGTCCGTTCGCTTCGTACATGGCGGGGATGCCCTCGGAACCTGCGGGCAATGTAGCACTCCACAACACTTTGCCGGTCTCCTCATCGAGTGCGCGGATCTTGCCGTCACTAGCCGCAATGAATATCAGCCCTGTCGCGGTCACGATCATTCCGTGGTGTTCCGCCATAAAGGCGCCTGTGTCGCGAGCTCCCTCTGCCTCCGCTACGGCGTCCTGCCCCAACGGTACCTTCCACTTGATCGTTCCGGAGTTGAGGTCATAAGCCACAACAGAGGACCAGGGCGGTCCGACGATATAGGGCTGATTGGGATAAAGGCCCCAGTCCGTGTAGTAACGAACGCGAGGCGTCTGGCTCCCCGAAGGATACGGTGGGCCGCCGAGGGGCGTGTACCGATCCACATTCCCTTGGCGAAGTTTCAGCCCACCGGGCGCTCCTCCGGCGGCTACCACTGGCCCGGGATCGGCTGTCTTCTTTACGGGCGTTCTCCCTGCGTCATCGGCCGGCATTGACTGCGAGTCGAGATACTCGAAGAGCTGCTTGACCGCGGTATCGTCAAGATCGCCGAAGGCCGGCATTTTTCCCCGCCCGTTCCGGACTGAGAGGCGGAACGAATCCAAGGGAACACGCTTGCTGATAGCGGCGAGTGCGGGTGGACCGGCTCCGGAGCGCACACCATTCACGCCATGACACGCCTGGCACCGCGCCTCGTAGACAGCTTTTGCGCTGGTGTTTACGGCAGGTTTCGCGAGGGGATCTTCAAGACTCAATTTGTAGATGGTTGGCCAATCCTGCGTGTTGAGGTACATGAAGCCTTTGTTTGGATTCACGGCGCCACTGCCCCAATTCGATCCTCCGCGCGCCCCGGGCATCGAGATGGTCTCCGTTAATCCCGGCGGAGTATACAGACCTTCGTTCCTCATAGCGGCAATGCGCTTCTTCCATGCAGTGCGCTCGTCGGGTCTGAGGATATAGGGGTTCACATCGTCAGCGGTGATTTTCTGCCGTGCGAAAGGCGGAGGAGCCGTCGGGAAGGGCTGCGTAGGCCATGCCTGTTCACCCGGCATCAGACTCTTGGGAACCGGCCGTTCCTCGATGGGCCACAGAGGCTTGCCTGTTACGCGATCGAAGACATACAGAAATCCCTGTTTGCTGGACTGCGCCACAACGTCCACCGATTTTCCGTTGTGCATCACCGTCAGCAACTGCGGCGCCGCCGTGGTGTCGTAATCCCATAGATCGTGATGGACCAACTGGAAATGCCACAAACGTTTCCCCGTGCGCGCATCGAGCGCCACGAGAGCATTGGCGAACAGGTTTACCCCGATCCGGTCGGCTCCGTAGTAATCGTAGGTCGGAGATCCGGTTGGGAAGTAGGCGATTCCCCGCTTAGTGTCCACCGTAATCTCGCCCCACGTGTTCGCTCCGCCCGAGTATTTCCACGCATCCTTGGGCCAAGTGTCATAACCGAACTCCCCAGGATGCGGAATAGTATGAAAGGTCCAGACCAGCTTGCCTGTAATTACGTTATAGGCGCGAATATCGCCGGGAGGCGCCAGATAGGCTTCACCAGGCGTTGAGCCCAACAGAAGCAGATCCTCGAACACGCGCCCCGGCGTGTCGGTTTGAATGCGATTGATGGTCTTGGGATCGCGGCTCAGACCTTGCCTCAGGTCTACCAGTCCACGCTTCCCGAACGTCAGAATGGATTTGCCAGTCCGGGCGTCGATCTGTTGGAGGTAGTCGTTCATTGCGAAGATCAGCCGTCGGTCATTGCGATTCTTGCTTTCCCAGTAAGCAATGCCGCGGTTCGACAAGCCGGGAAGGTTCTCATGAACCCAGATTTCCTTTCCCGTGGTTGCGTCCAGCGCAACAAGCGAACTGTTCTTGGCCAACACATACATGACGTTATCGACGACGATTGGATTGAACAGGTAAGCTTTGTCATCGCCGGTGGGATAGACCCATGCAATCTGTAACTGGCTCACATTGGATTTGTTGATCTGGTCAAGCGCGACGAAATGGGATGAGTCCGGTCCGCCGCCGTAGTCGGACCACTGCTTGTGGTTCTGCTCGGGCGCCGCCAACAAAGCGGTCATTCCGATCGAGAGTAGTATGGCTGCCGTTTTCAGGCAGCGGGCGAAGCTTGCGTCGCGTGCGCGGTTGCGATTGAACATGGATCCTTATGCATGATCCTCTATTCCGCTCATTTCCGCTATAAGCACATTCGACCACCGCAGGGAATCTATCGCGGACGACTGATTGACGTCTCTTCGCGAATGATACCGTTCATCGCGGCCAAGCGCATGGGCTTGGGAATCTCCGGGGCAGTCAGCGCCGCATATAGATCCAATGCCTCGGCGCGATTGCCGTCTGCCAGCAGACGCTCGGCGCAAATGAGCGACGCATCGGCCACCGCTGCCTTGGTCGCACCGTTTGTTCTGCCTAGGGCCGCTCGCAATTCTTGGCCGAGGAAAGGCCCCCCTATGTTGCCTAGGGCAGCGGCTGCAGCGCGAGCGAGGTCAGAATCTGAACCGAGCATCATCTTGACGAGCGCCTGACTTGCCTTCGCGTCTCTGCGCTTTCCTATCGAGTTTACGACTCCAATCAACAAACTGCCCTTCAACTTGGGTAGCGCCGCTCGGAGGGCTTCGTCTGCGGATGAGTCGGAAATCGGTTCCAAGCCGTAACGAGCATACGCGCTCATATGAGGGTCGGAAAGCAAGATCGAGAAGGCGGGCACGGCTTCTTTCGCGCCCAGTTCGCCGACCCGGACGCACGCCTTTGCCTTTCTGAATTCAGATGAGGCCGGATCCTTGAGAAGGGCGATGAGTGCTGATGCATCCATCGTTGCGATGTCACCTTCCCGAAATTCGGCCGGCGGCATCGGCGGCTTTGGCTTGGCTGGCTGGGGCGCTGGAGTGGTTGTTGTTGTTTGCGACATTTCCGGATCCTCCTCAGATTTGCCACGGTTCACGCAAGGCGCGGGATCGCATCCGGTTCGCGATCTCGTCATTGGTGAACTGTTTCTTTGTCGTGTCCCATCGCAGAGTTTTACGGCGTTGATATGCGATAAACGCCGCATGGCAAGTCACGTGCGAATTCGCAGCGGCGGCCGCACTGGCGCTGGGAGTCTGACGATCCCGGACGCAGCGAACGAATTCCTTCACGTGATTCTCAAGCGCCAGCCGGGCCGATTCTGTCGGTCGGAGCAGGGGGCGGATATTGTCGGAACACTCGATACGCGTTTGATCGCCGGTTTCGACCCAGCCTTGATCTCCTTCGATCCGGAAGCTGCAGGAACCTGTGTTTAGCGCGCCTTCCCAACCGTTGTCGCGCATGACAAGCTTCACACCGTTGTCGTACTGGCAGTTCACTTTGTAGGGACCGGTATTGGAGCCAACGGGCTCGTACTCGACCGGTTGTGTGTCATCCAGCCCAGCCGCCCAGTGGCACAGGTCCACGGTGTGGGAGCCCCACTCGAGAATGCCGCCTCCATGAAAATCATAGAAGTTTCGCCAGCCTCCGCTGACATAGGAGGAGTGATAAGGCCGCCAGGGAGCCGGCCCCAGCCAACGATCCCAATCGAGTACTTGTTTGGGGGGCAGCTCTTCGGCTGCCAGCCAGTCACGGCTGGGAAGCGGCGGCCAATTCACAGAAGGACCAACGTTGGCGTAGAGGGTTTTCAATTGTCCAAGAGCGCCGGACTTTAGCAGTTCCTTGCAGAGAACGAAGTTGGCGCCGTTCCGTCGTTGACAACCAGCCTGATAGAGGCGGTTGTAGCGGCGAAATGCATTCGCCAGCGCCCAGCTCTCCTCAATGGACATTGAGCATGGCTTCTCACAATAAACATCCTTGCCGTGCTGCGCGGCGATGATAGCGAGTGGTGTGTGCCAGCGGTCACCGGTCGCGATCAGTACCGAGTCGATATCCTGACGTGCCAAGAGCGCGTACTGGTCGTCGTACATCTGGCAGTCGCGATTGCCGTACTGCTTATCAACTATCGACTTGATGGTCTCCCTGCGTTCATTGCGAACGTCGCAGATTGCGACGAACTTCGCCTCTTTCAGAGGAAGGAACTTGCTCAGAACATGAGCGCCGCGAGATCCTATTCCGATTCCCGCGATGACGATCTTGTCGCTGGGCGCGATCGCCCCCGCGCGCTGACCTAGCACGAGACTGGGAACAATCATCGGCGCCGCCACGGTTTTGAGAATCGCTCGTCTAGTTGTCATAATTCAATCCATTGGTATCGGCGGATCAGGAATCCGATCCTTTCCTAAGGATATTCCGCGAAAGCTCCGAGAGTCACGTTGATCACTTTGAATTCATCCGGCCGGCGCCCTTCAGGATGGACTCCGCAAAGAGATCCGGCGCGGCCTTGTGCGCCACGTGTCCTTGTCCCTCAAGTGCCACCATCTCGCAGGCAGCAAGGGAGTTGCAAACGAAAGCGGCGCCTTCGCGTAAGTACCCTTGTGTTCGCGTGCCCAGCAGCATGGTTGTTCGTACCTTGAACGCGGAGAGCTCCTCACGACCCAATCTGAATGTGTTTACTGTCCTGCCTTCCCTGGTATTGATATCGATACGCTCGGATGGAGCCCACGTTGGCGATGCGCGTAATCCGGCGATGACGCTCTCCGGCATGCCGGCTATCCGCATGCCGATTACCTTAGCCTCGTCGAAGTCCTTTCTCTCAAGCGCCTGCTCGTAAGCAGTAAATAGCTCGGCCTTTGCTGGGGGAGTGGGCCCGATGAAAAGCGGTGGTTCGTACAAGATCAGCCGCGACAGCCGGCTCAACTGTGGCAAGCCCGCAAGCGAGCATAAGGCGCCATAGGAGTGCGCGACAACAATGACCTGATCTCCCAATGCTCGTGAGACGGACGCAATGTCGGCAGCCTCTTCAGCGATTGAATACTGTGCACCATCCCCACTCGATCCGTGTCCTCGACGGTCCATGACATAGACAGTGAAGTGCCGGCTCAACAGCGGTTGCACACGGCCCCACTCTGAGGGGCCATCCTTTGCCGAACCATGAACCAGGAGCAGAGCCGGCCCGGCGCCGCTCTTATAAACGGCAATGTCGACGCCGTTTGAGGACTTAACGACTATCTTCTCCGGGTTCTGCGCAAAGCTTACCGTCAAACATGCCGACAGGCATAGGACTGAAGAATTGATTTTCCGCATCGTTGTGATCGGCTCCTCGAGACCTCTTGAAGGCGTTGGTCACAGCGTCCGCAAGAACGCAATCAGCGACTTTCTGTCGTTGACGGACAGACGTAGTCCGAACTCATGCCCGACAACCGCACGGGTTTTGACAGCCGGTGGATTCCAACCGCCTGGGGAGAACGTCTCGTTCAATCGATTGGGGTCGAACATTTCCTCCAGGCTAGCCAGGGATCCATCGTGCAGATATCGCCCTCGATACCAAACGCCTCGCAACGAAGGCACCTTGTAATAGCCTGTCCCCTTTCGGGTCTTCAATGCGAGTCCCGGATCCGTGCCCACCGAGATATTCATGATGTCCAGTGACTTCGGCGCGTCGGGCGGCGGCGTGAAGCCCCTTGCGAGCGTCAGCTTGTTGTTCGTATACAGGGGCGGGGTATGGCATCCGCCGCAGCCTTCCCGCTCGAAGATTTTCTTGCCTGCAGCGGCGTACTCATCGAATGGATTTGGGTTCGCCGGCGGCTTCAACGATTTGATGTAGAGTGCGAGCGCATACATCGCTTCATCCGGCAAACGCTGTTCCACCTTTCGTTGCTCCGGGCCGAGCAGATGATGCGATCCAAAGTCGGATGACTCAGCAACCGACACCAACGCGGTGTACCGCATCAGGTCGGCGATTCCACGGTTCAGATGAGTGCCCGTGTGGTCGAGGTACTTGTAGTCGCTAACACCGATCAGATCTGGTATCTTCGCCGGGAAGTACGGGCTGCCGTTCCATCGCGCGAAGATACCGTTACTCACGCTCAGGCCCGAACGCCGCAATACTTCGATCTCCGCGGGAGACATGGTTTTCATCTTGGCGTGAACATCATCTTCAAGCCAAGGAACTCCGTAGGCGCGATAGGATCGCATGCCCGGAGACTCCAGAAGACGAATCGGGGACGCCGCAATGTGGTGCGGAGCAGACACAAGCGCACCCACGATGGCGCCGCCGCCGGAGAGGACTGAGCCTGCTGTCGAAGGACCGTGTAGGAAGGAGCCGTCCGGCATTGCGCGCATATGGCAACTACTGCAGTTTGTAAATCCGATTGCAACACCGCGTTCCGTTGGTACCCATCGAAGTACCGGCACGGTACCATCGCTCCCATTGCCGCCACCCGGAAAGGCGGCGCGGGACCGTGCGAACGCGATTAGCTTCGGGTCATAACTGCGCATCGTGATGTGGTCGAGTTGTTCGAAGACAGCTTTGCCGGCCGCGATCCAGTCGTCTTCCGTCTTGAGCTGTTCCGGCTCGATGATCGGCTTGGGTCCGACCTTCTGGATCATCTCCCAGTAGCCCGCCGGTGCCCGGTCGGGCACATACAGAGGATAGGTCCGATAGTTGTCGACCGGAGCCGCATAGTATTCCTTTTCGGCGAAATGCCCAGGGCGAACATTGAGTCCGGCGACGGGCGTGGCCCACTCTGCCAGATCACTATCTGCCCATGCCCTCGGGATTCGGATCGAACTTCGCTTTTGCCTTGCTGGAAACGGGTGACTGATCCGCCCGCGACAATGCAACGCCTGCACGGAACACGCGATTGAGCTTTGCCACATTGCGGATGTCTGCCAAGGGATTGCCGTCAAGCAATACCAAATCCGCGACTTTGCCGGGCTGAATCGTGCCTGCATCCTTGTCGCGGCCGACCATTTTTTGAGCGTTGATGGTGGCCGCACGGAGAGCCTGCATTGGCGTCAGGCCTGACTCCACGTGCAGGATGATTTCGATGAGCGAGGTTAGACCTCCTGCCGAATCGCTGCCGGTTACTACCGTGACACCGGAATCATAAATCTTTCGCAAGTTCGCTCGAAGGACAGGAAGCTGCCGCGCAACGGCATCCGGTCTGTCGAAGTTGAAACCGGGTGCTTGCAGCGGAATTGGATTCCGCAGGAACTCATTGACCCGCGCTGCCCCGGGGAAATTCGGGTAAAGCTCCAGATGGCGGCGGAGGAAAGCAGGGAAGTCTTTCAACCCTTCGAAGAGTGAACTTGTGGAGATGTAGACCGCCCGATTCTTCTTCATCAGCTCAAGAAACTCGTGGTCGACGGGGTCTGAAATGATCCCGTGGACCAAGCCATCCGCTCCGGCCCGCAACGTTTCTTTTGCCAGTTTCAGCACAGGCGCATGAGCGTAAGCTTTGATGCCCAGGCGATGCGCTTCGTCGATGAGCGCTTCCATGATCTCCCGCTTCATCACGCGCAACGGAACACTGGACGCATACGACGCATCGTCGTAAATTAGCTTGATTCCGTTCACGTGGTGAGAGTGGAAGTAGCGTACGCTCTCCTTGGCTTTCTCTACGCTGTCAGGGCGCGAAAGTGCGTTGCCCGGTCCGGGACCGTCGACCCGATAGGCGACAACTGTGGAATAAAACTTCGGGTACTTTGCGTTCTCGGTGAGGAGTTCCGGTCGAAGTTCATTGAACTTTTGCAAAGGCATCGCCGGAGAGAAGGCGGTGGTTATACCCCACGGGAGGAAGCTCGCAACCAGATCCTTCGTTTCCTTGACGTCACCGGTCGTCGGCGCAGGGTAGGGATGGACGTGAGCGTCCGCCAACCCTGGGATGAGGTACTTCCCCCGTCCTTCGATCACCTGAGATCCCGCAGGAACTCGAGTTGACTTACCGATGGCGGCGATGCGACCGTCCCGAAGAACGACGGTTACGCCGGCCTGGGAGGAATTCAAGGCCGGCTTGATGATGGTCACGTTCGTGATCGCGAGTACCGCCGGTTCGTCGGCGCGACCTGTTGGATTGGCGAAGGCAACGGCCGATATGGCAGCCGCTAGTTTCCATTGGAATTTCATCGTATTCCTCTCTCCCGGCGAAGAGCAGCGTGGCACGAGCCAATCCTTGGAGTCCATTGAAAAGTCCTCACATGGCGGTAAAGACTGCCTCACAGTCTAAGTCCTTGAAAGGATAAAGATATCCGCAGCGATCTCACAAGATTGTGGAGTGCGATACACTGCTCAGGACAAGCGTAATGGCCTCGCAACCCGCCAGAATGTTGGTCGCTTCGTTCGGTCCCTTTCAGCTGGATTATGGCAAGGGCGAACTTCGGAAGCACGGCGTTCGCATCCGGCTGGCCCGTCAACCTTGGCAAGTCCTTGTCATGCTGGCGGAGCGCCCGGGTGAGCTTGTTTCTCGTGAGGAGATAAGGCAGCAGCTTTGGAGCGCCGACACATTTGTCGACTTTGAACACGGACTGAATGCGACAATGAATCGCCTTCGCCAAGCGCTAGGCGACTCGGCAGAAAACCCTCGCTACATCGAGACGTTGCCAGGTCGAGGCTACCGTTTTCTGGCGCCCGTCCAGACTGCCGGGCCAGTGTCCAATGAGGTAGTTTCTGCGGAGGCTGTACCCACGGTGGGAACGGGCAGTTCTTCACCGATTGCGGCGCGGACGCACACTGTTCGTTCTCGGATTCCTTCGTGGTTAGTAATTGCCGCTTGCAGCGCCGTGGTCACGGCTCTAGCTCTGACCCTGATCTGGAACAACAAGCAGGTCCAAGCGCCCGGACCATCGCGCGTTGTGCGCTTCACTGTTCCAGCGCCGGACGGCTATGGACTGGAGCCGGCAGGAAGCCGACAAGCTTTCGCCGTATCGCCCGATGGATCCCGACTGGCTTTTACGGCGTTGGGGGACGATGGTAGATTCCGCCTTTGGGTACGGGATCTTGCTGAATTGGAGCCACGAGAGGCGCCAGACACTGCGGGTCTGCACAGCGTGTTCTGGTCGCCGAGCGGGGATTCGCTCTATTATTCCGTTCGTGGAACGGTCCGGCGTATCGCGACGCAGGGCGGCAGCGCGCAGCAGATCATCTCTGAGCTGCCGCAGGTGCTCCACTTGGGCACATGGCTTTCGCCGGATCGCATGTTGCTATCGAACAGAGTGGCGAGTTTCCTGGTACCAACGTCCGGCGGAACGCCGACGCGCTTGGATCAGACCTATGTATGGCCTCAAGTTTTACCGGATGGTAAGCACATACTTTCGATCGCCTATGACGAGCGCCTCCATAGGAACCGATTGCGTGTAGCCGAGTTTGGAAAGCCCGATACGACGCGGGACATACTCGAGACCGACTCACGGGTTACGTGGGTCCGGTCGAATGCAGCGGGAAGACCGGGCCACCTGTTGTATGTGCGAGGCGGAACACTGATCGCTCATCCGTTTGACGTTGCTAGCTTGAAGCTGGCGGGAGAGGCGGTTCCGCTCGTGGGCGGCGTTCACTTCTTCCAACCAACTGGCGCCGCGGACTTTTCGGTATCCCAGAACGGGGTATTGGTGTATCAGACGCGGGCCTCTGGAACGGAGATGGAATGGCGTGACCGTCAGGGAGGATCTGTGTCCAAGGTGGGGCCGGCACGGTTGTCCACCAAATGCGTACGCTTGTCGCCCGACGGCGCCAAGATCGCCGCTGCTGTCCACAACAGAGAAACGGGCGCGACTGAGTTGTGGCTGTTCAATGCATCCACGGGCGCTGGACGCGTTTTCGTACCCGGCCCCGGTGTGTTGGACGCTCCCGTCTGGTCTGCTGACTCGCAGCGCCTGTTGTATTCGCGCGCGCTTGGATCCGCGCCCAAACTTTACATCCGCGGGCTCGGAGAGCAGGACCCGGAGGAACCGCTGCCGGTCGCGCCCTTCCAGTTGCCCACTGACTGGTCACGTGACGGACGTTTTGTACTCTACACAAACACAGCGTTTCCGGCTTCGGCGAACGAGCTTGAAGGCAACGTAGGCCTGATCGACTTGCAAACGCGTGAGATCAAGCAGTTGCTGAACAGCTCGTCACAGGAAACGAACGCGGTCTTTTCGCCCGATGGCGGGTGGATTGCCTATATCTCTAATGACTCCGGTCAGCCGGAGGCTTACATGCAAGCCTTCGATTCCGGTTCGCTGAAAGGCGAGCGAATTCGAGTGTCCAAAGCGGGAGCGCTGTATGTCAGGTGGCGGGGAGACGGAAAGGAGATTGTTTATCTTGGTACGGACGGTCTGCTCTATGGAGTTCCGGTCGGCAGTTCTGCTGTGCGTGCGCCGCGCTCTCCCGTCCCGTTATTCCGGGTTTCGATCGCATCCAGGACCATACTTCCGACCACATTCGGCTTTGATATCACGTCGGATGGCTCTCGGGTGTTGATGCCTGGTGCGGGAATGGACAAAGCTACCCACCTCACAGTTGTACAAGACTGGGAAGCGGGTATTAGAACGCGCAAGTAAGGACTCACCACTCAAACAGTCGGCTAAATCGTGTCGGGCCCATAAGACAGGTGTCCGAAAGCGTGGCACCGCTGCGGGTCTCCGGATCAACTACGGCGCACAAGTTAAAGGCCGGTTCATTCGACCGCGGCAATACAATCGATCTCGATCTTCACATCGCGCGGCAATCTTGCTACCTGTACAGTGGTTCTGGCCGGAGGATCGACCGGGAAATACGTGCCGTAAACCTCATTCATCTGGGCGAATTCATTCATATCGCTCAAGTAGACGCTCACGCGGAGCGTCTTGGTCAAGCCGCTTCCGGCAGCTTCCAAAATCGCCTTCACGTTCTCGAGCACGCGTGTGGCTTGGACCTTGATGTCTCCTTCAACCACCTGACCCGTTGCAGGGTCCGAAGGAATCTGTCCGGCTACATAAGCGACTCCGCTATGAACAATCGCCTGGGAATAAAACGCCAGCGCCTTGGGAGCCTTGTCCGTTGTGATGACCTGTCTCATTTGCCTGGAAAACGAAGTGTTCCGACTATGTCGTGCACGTTCGCGATCTTCTCCTCTTTCAGAAATGTGTCCAACTCGCGCGCAATCCTGCTTGTTGCCCGCGGATCCCAAAAATTGGCCGTGCCAACTTGCACCGCCGACGCTCCCGCGACCAGGAATTCTGCCGCGTCTTCCCCAGTCGCAACACCGCCCAGACCGATGACCGGTATGCGGACGGCCTGCGCCGCCTCGTAGACCATGCGCAGAGCGATCGGCTTGATAGCCGGTCCGGAAAGCCCCCCGAACCCGGCGCCGATTCTCGGACTTCGCGCGCGAGCATCGACAGCCAACGAAACGATTGTATTCACCAGGGACAGGGCATCTGCACCGGCGTCTTCGGCTGCCTTGGCCAACGGCTCGATCCGCGCAACATTCGGGGAAAGCTTGATGATCAAAGTTCGGCGTGACACAGCGCGAACGGCCGATACCAACTCGGAAAGCAGCCCCGGATCGCTTCCAAAGAACATGCCGCCATGTTTTGTATTTGGACAGGAAACGTTCAGCTCATATGCCGCCGGGCCTTCGACATCCTCCAGCCTCTTAACAACTTCTACGTAGTCCTCTGTCGCATACCCGAACACATTGACGAAATAGGGAGTTGGAATCGGCGCCAAGGCGGGTACTTTGTCGCGAATGAAGGCCTCCACGCCAATATTTTGAAGGCCTATAGAGTTAATCATGCCAGCTTCGGCCTCCCACACGCGCGGCGCAGGATTTCCGTTCATCGGGGTGCGGGAGATGCCCTTAACGACGAAGGCCCCCAGAGCTGTGAGGCTTGTTACGCGGACGAACTCGACGCCGTATCCGAACGTACCGGATGCCGCTATCACAGGATTGCGCAGCGTTATTCCGCAAAAGCGCGTTTCCAATCGTCCGGAAGTCATTCGTCCTCAACAGGATAGCAAGGAGCCTGAACCTGCGAGATTCGTGAGAAGTTCCGCTGATCACACGCAGGCTGGCGCGAGGACCGTAGGCAACGGACGCTACGCGACGATAGCCCTTAAAGCTCGCACGCCTCTGCCTGAATGCATTCCCACACGCGTTGAATATCCTCGCGAGTAGTCCGCACATTTCCGATAGCAAGACGTATCGCGAATCGCCCATTCAACACAGTGTGTGACAGAAAAGCTACTCCACCCGCATTCACACGATCCATTAGCTCCCGGCTTCGTTCGTCCGGGCCCTCCATACGAAAGCAAACCAGCGACAACGGGTGCGGCGCCGCGAGCTCCATCTTCGAATGCGCAGCGATCTGCTGGCCGAGCTCCTTCGCCCAAGCAATGTGATCCCGCAAAATCCCTTGGAATCCTTCCAACCCGAAATACCGCATGACGAACCACAGCTTGAGAGATCGAAATCGCCGGCCTAACGGTACGCCATAATCCATCAGGTTCACAACCGAGTCATCCTGGCCCGTGCGTAAATACTCCGGGACCAAGCTCAGAGCTCGTCGCAAAATATCGGGCCGGTTTGTATAGAGAACGCTGCAGTCGATAGGTGTAAAGAACCACTTATGCGGATTCACGACGAGCGAGTGGGCGTGCTCGACTCCATCCAACATGGAGCGTAGCTCCGGAAGGATCGCCGCACAAGCGCCATACGCCCCATCGATGTGAATCCAAGCGCCGTACTCATTAGCGATCTTGACGACCTCTGCGACCGGGTCGATGCTTGTGGTCGATGTCGTGCCCACTGTCGGTACGACACAGCAAGGCTTTTTACCGACCGCAAGGTCGGCAACCATTTCTTCTCGCAACGCTTGAGGGCGCATACGAAACGCATCGTCGACGGCGATCTTGCGGACATTGTCCTGCCCGATCCCGATCGCCATGGCGCCTTTCTCTACCGAAGAGTGCGCGTGCTGAGATGTATACACGACAAGATTGCCGAGCGATCCCCGGGCCCGGCTCTCGGGGTCGACGAAATCGCGCGCCGCAATCAGCGCATGCATTGTCGAAATCGAAGCAGTGTCGAAGATAGCGCCGAAGTAAGTATCAGGCAATTGAAGCCACTGCCGGAGCCAATCCATCGTCACCAGCTCCAACTCCGATCCAGCCGGCGACGATTTCCACACCATGTGGTTCACGTTCAGGGCCGCGGTGAGCGATTCCGCCAGGATTCCCGGACCGGAGGCCGACACCGAGAAATACGCGTGAAATCGGGGATGATTCCAATGCGTGTTCGCCGGAACGATAATCTCTCGAAAGTCCCGTAGTATGGCGTCGAGGGGCTCACCCTTCTCCGGCGCTGAAGATGGCAGCGCGCTGCGAACATCGCCGGGGTTCACACGCGGCAGCACGGGCAACTCACGGATATCCGTTAGGTAATCAGTGATCCAGTCGATCACTTCGTGTCCCGATCGGCGGAAATGCTCCGCCGGCATGTCAGACATGACTAACGAACCTCGATCGCGCCGATACCGCGAACCTTCGCCGCCGCGTCTGCGGGTAGCTTCCAGTTGCGATCGAAGCGACCCTCTGCGAGCACATTGTCGAGCCCACCGCGAAACACGACATAGTCTCCAAGTGTAGTCAGCGTGTGTTTTGGCGTTTTTAAGAAGGGCAATTCGAAGCGGTCCGTCTGATCGAAGCGCGTCCACCAGGGTAGACCCGAATGAATCACGACATAGCGGCCATCCACGGGATAGACATACAGCAGCCCGTAGTCCGCCGCCCCGGCGTTCAACTCCATCGGAAGCTCATTGCTGTACTTGCCTATCAATGAGTTCGTCTCCTTGGTTCCAAACAACATCAGATTGGCATTCTGAAGATCCACGGATTGCACTTCGCGATCCGCGAGGACACGAAAGGTGAGCAGCAGCTTCAGCTTGGATGTGGACCACTCGGCAGCTTGTTGGGCAATTGCTCGTCGACGCTGCACTTCATCCGAATCCGACGTTGCGCCGGTACCGTAAACGTAAATATGTCGCTGGGCGACCGCATCTGCTATCGGACCCTCAGCGCCCAACCGTTTGACCTTCCCTGAGGCGACAGCAGGTTTCAGCATCCAACCTTTGGCGCCCTTCGAAATGGAAACCGAATCGGCCGCCCTTGTTTGGAGATCGACGCCGTCCACGCTTAATCGCAACAAGCCTGTCCCGACGATCATAGGATGACCCTTCAGAGTGAGCGTGAAGGCGTCCAGGCCATCGGTTTTGATGGTCAGCCTTCTCTTCGCTGTGAAGCGCGCATCGATGGTAGCAAGCGCGCCGGGAGTCAACCCATCGAACCGTACCCAGTAGGCGCTCCCGTGCTTATAAGATCGTGCCGCGAACGTGACGTGCTCGGGGAATCGAACACGCCGGAACTGCGCGAACCAATCGAAAATAGCTCCGTCTTTGTACGCGACATCCCAGGAATTATGCCGGATGCCGGGATACTCGACGTACGTGGACTTCACACCCGCTTCGAGCAAGCGCTTATGCCAGCGCCGCGTCTCCGTCGCGGGAACGACCGGATCGCTCTCTCCTTGAAAGATCTTGAATGGCATATGAAGACCATTGCGCGCCAATTCATTCGTATCGGCAGTCGCCGCTGGACACACCGGCGCAATCGCTGCCCAGATGTCGGGCCGTGTTAGCCCGAGCCATAAGGACCCGCCCCCGCCCATCGATAGACCCGTGAGGTAAACCCGATCTTCATCGATCGAGAATCGCTTCTTTACATCGGCCAGAACGTCGTAGACATCCTTTTCCGCCACGCCCTTGTATCCCATGGTTCCGCGCGCCAAAGGGCTGGCGACAATGTATTCGACATCTCGCAAAGCAGGCCAGTACCGCGTCGCTTCCGCATCGCTTTCGCTGGCCCGATTGCCTTTACCAAACACACGGCGGAGATTGAGCCGGTGGTTCGAATACGCCCCATGCAGGCTTATGACGAGCGGATATGGGCGCTGGGGATCGTAATTCTTCGGCAAATACAAACCGTAAGGCTGATCGGTGTCATCGACTTCTGACAGGAACGTCAATACCTGAGGACCGGGGACCAGCGACTGCGCGCTTCCTGCGGAGGCGATCAGCAGAAGGCCGGTCCACAGTTTTGCGCTACACATGTTTGCACTCGTTTAGTACGGCCGGCAGCCAATCTTTGAACCACTCGCGAAACGCATCGATATCCTTTTGAAAGGTTCCGCCACAGGATAGCGAATGAGGTCCCAGTTTCAAGCCGCGGGCGGCAGTGGCTTCCTTAACTCCCACGGGTGTCGGCAGCCGATCGATCTGTTCAATGAACTGACGTAGTCGGGCCTCGAGTCTGGTAGCAACTTCGGTCACGCCAGCGACTGCCGCCCGATCTAAAGCGATCAATAATTCCGGCAGCGCGCATGCTACACCGGAAATAATGCCATCGCACCCCCCCGACCGAGCCGGTACGACGAGCGTATCGTTGCCAAGCATCAACGCAAATTGCTGCTGGCGCCTCAACTCCTGAAGCTGTTGAAAGAATGGCAAATTCCCGCTCGAATCCTTGATCCCCTGTGCGACGCCTTCCCGAAACAATGCCGCCGCGGTGTCAAACTCGATCGGTCCCGTGAATTGCGGAATGTTGTAGAGCAGTAGGGGACATTCCAGTTGCGCAGTCTCGGCAAATTGACGGTAAAAGTCCAGAGTTTGTTGCTGACTGTACTTGAAGAAATAAGGCGGCATCACAAGGACTGCGGCTGCTCCTGCCGCGTCGGCGGACTGCGAAAGCTCCACCACACCGTCAAATGACGAATGCGAGCAATTAAAGATTACCGGAACGCGACTGCGCTTCACCGCAACACCCATCAATCGCATCCGTTCGGAGGTGCTAAAGTGCAGAAACTCGCCCGTGCATCCCAAAAGCACGATCCCTTGTGTGCCGTGCGCAACCAGATAGTCGATTAAATCCCACGTAGCGCCGAGATTAATGTCTTGCGTACCGAGTCTGCGTGGCGTAACTGCCGCTGCATAAAGGCCCTGGATAGCTGACATCATTCGTGTAATGAACTCCGGCGCATTTGCTCTCTGTTATACAATGCCTGCGCCAAGAGAATCATAAATGGAACAAAGTCGCCTTGGTATTCCTCGAAGGTTTCTAAGTGCCTAACTATTGATACCGACGGTAATCCGGTTTCGTAGAAGGGCCACTCCAAAACGCCGTCCGAAGATTCTATCTCAATGTCCGTACTTTCGATGGCGATGTTCCTCTTGAGGACTTAGATTCTTTCGGCCGGGCATCGGAGACGGCTTTCGGCATGACAAATGACCAAACTGCAGTCTCTGTCGGAGGCGAGTCAGGAGTTTCTATTCTGGCTTCCAGGTAAACGACGTCACCAGGTCTGGCTTGGTCTCTCCTCGCCGATACTCGTAGAAGATCTTCAAAACGGCTATTCACAATCGGCTCTGTAATGGTCTTTCCCCTCGCCTTCACTTCTTGGACTTGATCTAAATGGGATCCGGTAAGTTCGATTAGTAGATCCGTGGCGGAGCTGGCAGTAACTCTGGCGACGTCTGCGCGCGGTGACGAGAAGAGATTCTTGGTATCGGTGCCCATTGTCAATCCGGCGGCGGATTTCAGCACTACGGAAAATCCGCAATCGGTGAATAGAGTAGGTATCCGCGCTAAAGAGTTGAAGTACGCAACCGTATCGGACGCCTGTGGCAGGACGAAATATTTGAGCGCGGTGGGGATGCCGGGCTTGTGCAGTTCTCCTATGGGCTTGGCAACATCATCTTCCGTGATCTCAACACATTCACCGCGGAAGCAGCTCAACGGACGACACTGCGCGCCGGAGAAGGTATTCACAAGTATCTGGCTATTGTGCAGCGTTTCATACGCAAGTCCGGGAGTCTTGATCACCGCATCCACTACTTCTCGCTTGTAATGGCTGTCCAGGCGCCGATTGACGATCTCGGTTTTGATCGTCTGGGCTGCTGATGTCGCTCCAAGGCCAAGAGAAGGGGGACGGCATAGTACGTCCCCACTTCTTCCAGCACGGAACTCACTCTGCAGCTCTGCAAACGAAGTTTTCATTTTTCTACCGTCGAGCAATCGGATCGCAAGCTGACTATTGCGAATGTCGAAAGTAGGGAAAGTCGGAGAGTACACGAGCATTTCTGGAGTACCGACATAGTTTGCCGTTGCGGCCGGACATTGATAACGGAAAATCAGCAGCTTGCTGTTCGGTACTTCGAATTCGCCGCCGAAATCCGTCCCCTTGGCAGGTCCCGAGGAGCTAGGTTCCTTCGGAATGAGCTTTACCCCATTTACATTGACTTGTGTCTCATCGGAGAAAAGTGGTCCTTCTAAAAATGACGGATGCGTATTCTCCGGGCGTCGCAGGGACATACGATGCAAACTCAACCGGATTGGCTCGGTTCTGTTCCCCATCGACCAGCACAGGTAGGTCAACCAGGCTATATACGGTTTGCTCTGTCTTCGAGGTGCTCGAATAGCTTTCAAACGCTCTGAATTCCTTTTGGCTCAATTCTTCGGATTTCGACGGGGGGTCCGCCGTGGATCGTGTCTGTGGATCGGGAATTGTGGCCTTTAGGGTCTCCCAGCTATACTTCTGGCCCATGTCCAGCGACGCGCCACAAATCTCCGGAACGGCAAGAATTGCAAATGCCGTATATACACCGGGGGATACGTAGTGGTCCTGAGAAACCGGCATGATATCCCACCCAAACTCGGCGAGCCCTTTGCCAGCGCCTGCAACAAGTACATCTCGTTGCAGAGACTGCTGCGTGCTCGTCCGGTCCTTGGACGAATTGATTCTGAATAGTGCCCCGAAGAACCCTGCTCCTCCGCCGATTTGCGTACTCGCTTCTCGAAGAGAAGCGCCCGAGGTGAGAACTTGGGAGCGAATAGGCGTGAGCTCATAAACGAAAGGCGTTCGCGTCGAGCCAACGGGAGTTGCCTGAAGGACTGATTTTCGATCATTCGTTTGCGACTTGTCCTGGCAGGCGTTGATCTTCCATCGCACTCGCGCTACCGCGGCTGATCACACCCGGAAGAACAGTGGCGCTGAGTTCCATAAAGTACAGTCGATAGTTCGGATCAGAGCTTCCCTTGCCCAGCGTCAGCTTCCGCGAAAGCAGTTGCAATTCGGCATCGGTCAGGTTTTCAAGAGTTTGAAACAGCGTTTGCGTAGGATCGTTCTCGACAATACCCTTCGCCCGAGCGGCAACCGCCTGTTTAAGGGCGCTATCTGGTGTACCTTCGGGTTTCGGTGGATCCGTCGACGGCTGCTGAGGGAGACTCGGAATGGACTTCGAAAGATCAGGAAAGGGCGCAATCGTCAGGTCACCGAGAGATGTTTTCCGTGCTGAGCCGTTGCCTTTCCTCAGCAGTTAGAGCCGGGTTTGTCTCGGAGTTCGCCGATAGAAGCGCGTCGATTTCTGCGAGGCGCTTGACGTTAATCTCATTCTTGCCTTCCATTCGCGCCTTCTGTGCTGAAGCCGCCGCCTTTCGCGCATTCAAGACGCGAATCTCCGCTGTCAGTTGATCCGCTCGCGTCTTCTTGTCCACCTGAAGCTCGCGGTTTGCAGCATAATCCCGGAGGTCGGATCGGCCTTTCAAAAAGCCGTATTGGTCAAACTCGGCGCTAATCGAAAGCGCTGTGCGCAGGCTGTCGAGTTGACGAAGATTAATTGCGTTTGGATCGAGTTCCTTGTCTTTCTTTATCTGGAGAGTGCTTAAGGCTTTGCGTGAATCGAAGATTAGACTCCGTGCTTCAGCAAATGGCCAAAGCTTAGGCCTGCCCACCTGGATAGTGCCGGTTTGCTGGCCGTGCAACGTCATAGCGAATACCGATAGAAGTAGAATTTTTGTCGATTTCATGTTCGAAGGCACATCGTCAAGGCGATGGCTCCTAGCCTGAAGAGCGCGTTTATGCGTGAATTGGGGACACTGCGTGTTAACCACCAACCGCCGGCATCCGTCTCCCGACAGAGTGCATAAGTTTCTCCTAACGGCCGTATGCGTGTCTCTATCCCTCAGCGCGGCCGATCCCTCAGCCGTCGAGATCGTCCGGCGAGCAACCGAGCGCGAGAACTCTAACCTCGAACTCCGGCGGCAATACATGTTCAAAGAGACGGCCAATGAGAGGCGGCTCGATAAGGCCGGCAACGTTGAGAAGAACGAACAGACCGTCCATGAAATTTTCTATATCGCCGGCGAGCAATTCCGGAAACTCGTGGCGAAAAACGGTCAACCGCTGCCCGAAAAAGAAGCGGCAAAAGAACAAAAGCGCCTCGATAAACAAATTGAAAAGCGAAAGAACGAGAACCCCTCCGGTTCAGCCAAACGGGAAGCGAAGGAACTGCGCGAGGCGCGCGAGTTCCGAAACCAGGTGGTGGACGCGTACAATTTTCAGCTTGTGGGCGAGGAATCCGTAGGGGGAAGGTCGTGCTATCGCATCCACGCGGAGCCGAAACCGGGCTTCCGGCCAAAAGGCGAAGCGAAAATCCTCACCAAAATCAAGGGCGATCTGTGGATTGACAAAGACAGCTACAAATGGGCTCGCGTCGAAGCCGAAACTATCGATACAATTACGGGTCTCGGTGGCATTGTCCGAATCGCTAAGGGATCGACCATCAACGTTCGTCAGACTTTCGTGAATGGAGAAGTGTGGTTCCCGGACCGCCTGCAAGTGAAGGCAAAAGCAAAGGCGCTGCTCTTTCTGTCTGCGGCCGTGGATTACGAGGCGCTTTACTCGGACTTCAAGAAGTTCAGCGTCGACTCCAAGGTATTCGTCGCCGAGCAATAGCTGTTAAGCAATTCCCCACATCGTAACGTCTAGACTATAGACCCGAAGTCACCGCAGATCAGGGGAGTGTCTTGCGTGCTAAGCTGGTAAGCACCGAACAAGTCCTTGGAGTTTGCGTATCTCTCACTGGGAGCCGCACCATCCGTGAAAAAGAAGTGGAAAATCGCGTTAGCCGTCGCCTTTGTGCTCATCGCAGCAGTCGCGGTGACTGCGGGAATTAAGTACAACCAACGCGGGATCGTAACGGTCCAGACAGGAAAGGTCGCCCGTCAGGATCTGACGTCCCTGGTTACCGCTTCTGGCGAAATAAAACCTCGTAATTACATTAATTTAGGCGCCAACACAATGGGCCCCGCCCGAATAACTCAGATTCTCGTTGTAGAGGGCGATCGAGTGAAGAAAGGCGAAGTTGTCGCTCGTCTAGAGTCAGTGCAAGCCGAGGCCGAGGTGGCTGCACAACGTGCTGCCGTAGGATCGTCCGAAGCCGATTCGAGTGCGAATGAAGCATCCTTACGCGCAGCCGATCAGGCAATCATCACCGCGCAGGCTTCCCTCGAGCGGGCCAAGGCCGACCTCGATCGTGCACGCATCGATTTTCAACGTACGGAAAAGCTCTGGAATGAAAAGCTTGTAGCGCGTCAGGAATATGACACCCGTCAGAGTGCTTTGGCCGCCGCTGAAGCAGGTCTGAAGGAAGGGGAGTCGCGAATCGATCAGGAGAAGGCTCGACGTCAGCAGATCGCCGCGCAGCTAAATGCCCAACAACGACGGGTTTCTCAGGTCCAGGCTAACCTTCGTCGCGCTTCTGACGTCTTGGACAAGTACA
Organism: Bryobacteraceae bacterium; assembly: GCA_035630195.1. Classification (GTDB taxonomy): domain Bacteria; phylum Acidobacteriota; class Terriglobia; order Bryobacterales; family Bryobacteraceae; genus DASQDN01. The sequence continues at coordinate 6,283 of DASQLD010000324.1, read as the reverse complement.
ACGTGTATTCTCCGATTGACGGTGTTGTGACAAATCTGCCCGTGCGTGTTGGCGAAACGGTGGTACCTGGCATCCAGAATTCTCCGGCAAGCACAGTCATGACCGTCGCCGATATGTCTCTGATTACAGCCGAAGTGAAGGTCGATGAGACCGACATCGTGAACGTCAAACTCGGCCAGACAGCAGATGTCTCCATCGATGCGATACCCAACAGAACGTTCAGGGGGCGCGTCATCGAAATAGGGAATACCGCGATCCTTCGCTCAACCGGTTTGGCTGCCTCCCAGAGCGCCGTTTCCAGTCAAGAAGCGAAAGATTTCAAGGTTGTCGTGGCGCTGAACGATCCTCCGGAAGATATCCGGCCCGGTCTCTCCTGCACGGCCAAGGTGACCACAGCGACTCGGAACCGGGTTCTGAGCATTCCGATTCAGGCGCTGACCGTTCGTCAAAAGGGCGATCTCGAAGCTCCCGTAAAGGATGAGAAGGGCAAGGCGGCGGCAGCGCCGGTCGACCCTGTCCTCGAAAAGGCGCGGAAGGAAGAATTGCAGGGCGTTTTCGTCGTTTCCGGGGAAAAAGCAGAGTTCCGGAAAGTGGAAACCGGAATAACTGGTATGACCGACATTGAAGTCACAAGCGGCCTCAACGAAGGCGACCAGATCATCACAGGCAGCTACAAAGTAATTCGTACGCTGCGCAATGACACAAAGATTAAGGTAGACAATCAAGCTCCCGTAAAAGCGGAATCGTAAAGAATGGCAAACGCAGCAACAGTAGCATCGGCGGCAGAGCGCGGCGCGCAACTCAAGCGCGACAACGTCGTCATCCGGACGTACGACCTCTGGAAGACCTACATCATGGGCGACCAGGAGATCAACGCCGTCTCCGGTGTGGATATAGAGATCAAGCGTGGCGAATACGTCGCGATCATGGGACCTTCCGGGTCGGGCAAATCAACTCTGATGAACCTGATCGGGTGCCTCGATACCCCCAGCCGCGGTGAGTACTTCATCAATGGCAATCTCGTCAGCGCAATGTCTGACGATGAGCTGGCGCGCATTCGCAATAAGGAAATCGGCTTCGTATTCCAGACGTTCAATCTGCTGCCGCGCGCTACAGCGTTACATAACGTTGAGTTGCCGCTTATCTATGCCGGTATCTCGGCAGAAGAACGCATCGAACGCGCGCGCGCTGCCCTCACTTCGGTCGATCTCGAAAAGCGCATGATGCATAAGCCGAATGAATGCTCGGGTGGTCAGCGTCAACGTATCGCCGTAGCACGGGCGCTTGTGAATCGACCCTCCATCCTGCTCGCCGATGAACCTACGGGTAATCTCGACACGGCCACCGGCAACGAAATTATGGCTCTCTTCGAGCGGCTACATCAACAGGGCAACACAATCGTGCTCGTCACCCACGAACACGACATCGCCCTGCATGCGCACCGAATTATCTTTGTTCGCGACGGGAAGGTCGCCAAAGACGAACTGGTTCCAAAGTAAGACATTTAGTCAATACATGCGATTCAAGAGCCTCCCCAACGGGAGGCTTTTCTATTGCAATGCTCGCATTGCCGTGCTAATCTTTCAAAACGTCACCGCAACACCACGGAAAGGAGGGTGTCGAATGCAAAATAGAAACCACACAACAAATCGACTGGACTCCATGCATGACAAGATCGGCAGCCTGACTTTCTGGACCATCAATTCCGGCAGCCAGTCTTAGGTCATCGCACTCCATCAAACGCAACGAACGTGTGCCGGCACGCGCCCGGTGAGTTGTCGGTCAACTCCAATCAAACAAATGGGCACAAACTTGAAAGTTCTAGGTGGGACGCGTTCGTCCCATGCTCCCCGTCTTTGCGACAGTTGCTCAAGCGGCGTCGTTCGCCGGGGTGCATCTGAAAACGACGAGTCTATATACTGCAGAGCGACTCAACGATCCGTTCAAATCCGCGTCATCGAGTGCAGCTCCTACGAGGATCGGTCTCAGCCGTCCCTTTGGGACATGAGGCAGATCGCGTGGGTTCTCCAGACAGACTCAAAGCGTCAAAAAATCGGCTTCCTACGAGCGAAAGAGTGGGAGCGGAAACATGAAGATGAAGAGCTGCTGCCGGGGTGCTGGGAATAGCACCCCCGGCATCACTTGGCTGGAAGAAACTTGCGCGGAATGCGCAGACCTACCGATCCGGCAACTGTAATCACGTCGTATTTCGATTGGTATCCCACCAGCAAATGTGCCGCCCAAGGCTCCATCTTGTAATCCTTAGTCAGCCAATCGACCATATCGCTCGTAGCCAGTTGTAAGGCTCGATCTAAGGGACTCGCGAACTCCGGCTGACTTCCGACACTGATGATGTAATCTGCCGTTTCGACCCGTGGGTTGGACAATCCCGCGTGCTTCCGCAATTCGACTGTGAACTCGACATCCATCGAGGTCTCAATCCCGGTGCCGGTCGGCTCTCCATCTCCTTGCAGCGCATGACCATCACCGAGGAATAACAGAGCGCCCGCGTGATACACGGGCAAAACTACGGTCGAGCCTTCGGCGACCTCGTTGTAGTTCATATTGCCGCCGTAAGCACCTGAAATACCGGAATTCGGGCCAAAATCACCGGCGGCCGCGACACCCACGCACCCGAGCATCGGCCGAGCGGGAAACTCCATCTTGTGCACCTTGCTCGCAGGCTCGCGCAGACGAACCATACCCTTCTGGATGTCGAGATCCCAAGGTACTGCGTTCGAACGCCCAGCATAAACAGCGCCATCTTTATATTGATTGGGATATAGTTTCTCGATCGAATTAGGATTCAGAGCGAAGAGACCGAGGCGATAATTCGTATAGCCCCAGTTTCTGTTCATTCGTATCCGTCGGAAAGTAACTGCAATGGCGTCGCCCTGCGCCGCGCCTTCAATGTAAAAGGGACCGGTCAGCGGATTCGATTGCTCGCCAACTACTTTGCTATTTTCATCCCGACCCGAAGCGTCGATCGTACGCGTAATCACCACATCGCCGGGTTTGATTTTCTGAAGCACCGGATGCCTGTGATGAAACGAGTTGTAGAACTTGGTAGCGGTCACTCTGTGCGTTTCCGCAAAACAGATCACGGAGCAGCATGCGAGCAGAACAAGGCGTTTGTGCACGGAAGATCCTCTTCAGCAGAGTGTATCCGATGCTATTGCGATTGGTGAGTTCGCTCTGCCAAATAGCCCGGTCGGAGATGAACCGGCTCACTCACTTTCTTCGCTCTCAGGTTCAGCATTTCGACCAGTACTGAGAAAGCCATCGCGAAATAGATATAGCCTTTCGGAATGTGACGATCAAAGCTCTCTGCGATGAGTGTGACGCCGATCATCAACAGGAAACTCAAGGCCAGCATTTTCACCGTAGGATGCCGCTCTACGAACCCACTGACCGGGCCCGCCGTAAACATCATGAACGCGACAGCAAGCACTACGGCCGCAATCATGATCTCGATTTGATCCGCCATTCCGACCGCGGTTATGACAGAGTCCAGGGAGAATACGATATCGAGCAGAGCGATTTGGAACAGTACGCCGCCAAATGTTAGCGCCTTCCGATTGGCATCATCGTGTTCGGCGGGCCCCTCCAGGCGCTCATGGATTTCCTTGACAGCCTTCCAAATTAGGAACAGTCCCCCGATACTCAGAATGAGGTCGCGCCCTGAAATCTCCTGATTGAAGATCTCAAACAGAGGAGCCGTCAAGCGCATAATCCAGGCCAGCGAGATCAGAAGAAGGACCCGCATGCCCATTGCCAACGACAATCCGAGAGTTCGTGCGCGCTTCTGCTGATCGGCCGGTAGTTTGCCGGCGAGAATACTGATAAAGATAATGTTGTCGATCCCGAGGACGATTTCGAGCGCAGTCAGAGTAACAAGCGCTAATGCGGCTTCCGCTGTGAAGAGTTCGGACATCTCTTCAAGGATGCTGATTCAGAACTAACGTTTCAGAGAGCGAAGATACTCATCGCAGGTACTTGTTAAAGTGATCCAGCGTTCGCTGCCACGCAAGTTTGGCAGCGGCTTCGTCGTAACGGGGCGTCGTGTCGTTATGAAAGCCATGATTGGCGCCTTCATACATGTGCATACCGTAGCTGACCTGGTTCGCCTTCAGCGCCTCTTGGTAAGCCGGCCACCCGTCGTTGATCCGCTTGTCGAGCGAGGCCAGGTGCACCAGCACCTGAGCTTTGATTTTCGAGACCTCAGCGGCCGGTGGAGCTGAGCCGTAGAAAGGGACTGCCGCTGCAAGGTCTGCGCCCAATCTGACGGCGAGATTGTTCACCATACCGCCGCCAAAGCAGAATCCAACAGCGCCGATCTTCCCAGAGCAGTTCGGATGAGACTTCAACCATCTCGCCGCGGCGATGAAATCCTCGGTCATCTTCGGCTTATCGACTTGCGCGAACAACTGGCCGCCCTTTTCGTTGTCGCCTGGATATCCGCCAACGCTGGTCAATCCATCCGGAGCAAAGGCGCTGAAGTTTGACGTCCCTAGCCGCCTTGCAACGTCCTCGATGTAAGGATTCAATCCGCGATTCTCGTGGATCACGAGTACGCCGGGTAGCTTGCCTGCAGCCTTGGCAGGTTGGACGAAGTAGCCTTTGATACTTCCGTTCCCCTGAGGCGAGGGCACAGTAGCTTGTTCTGTCTTGATGCGACTGTCGTCCTTGGGAACCTGTTCTGCCCAGGCGTAGTTGGGACGGAGACTTTCCCAGATAGCCGTCGCGGTTACACCGCCGACAGCAAACTTCTTCGCGCCGTCTAAGAATTCACGGCGGGGAATGTCTCCGTGAACATATAGATCGAAAAGATCCAACAGTTCCTGGGGATAGTCGGTGGCCTTATTTCGCTGAGTGCTGCGCTCCATGATCGGAGGCAGAATATCACGTTTGCTTGTCTAGCTGCCGAAGATGTCCCGGCCATTGATCAGGCGGAAGTGCACCGGATCGCGACGGACGGCGGGCCGATTGAACCCGGCCTTTTTGGCGAGTATATCGAGGCTAACCCGACGTCGCTGGTAGCGGGCGCCCCTCGGCAAACTCACATGGGCGTCGAAGCTGATGCCCAAGGTGTGATCAGAAAAGGGCGCTGGCCTTTGCCTGACAAGAAGTTGATGACTCTCGAACTCTTCTTCCACCTGTGCGCGTAAAGCGCTGCAATCGGCGGAACGGTTGCGGCGCAACTCGAGCATCCACTTATCCCAAACATCCTGTAGGTGTTCCTGGTAGGCAACCGGCCGATAACCCGAGGTGATCTCAAGAGTGCCACCCACAGTGTTCACGATTCTTTGAAAATCGGCGAGAGCAAGGGCGGTCGAATTTGTCAGACCGTCCAAGTCCACCACAGCAGGAGTGCCGACGCTGAACTCAAACTCCAGTGCCTCAGGGTCACTGATGATGGGTAGAGGATCTACAGCACAATTCGGAGACACGCGTACTGCGACCTGTTCGAGAGCGACGGATTGGGGCGATTCTACGGACAAGTCAGGAAAGGGCAGGCTGGCGGGAGCAAAGAAACGGAGGATGGAACGTTTCCAGAAGTTGTCGAACCAGGATGTCTGTTGCTGCTCGGGGATTTGAGGGGGGAGGTCAGTATGCGCTACCGCTAAGCGGCTCGCCAGGATAAGACAAAGACACAAACTCGAGTGATGTCGAGGCGGCAAGCTCTACTCCTTCTTGCAGGGGGATGGGGTTTACTGGTTAGATTAATCACAACTGTAGCACGATCTATTTATTTTCCATAGAATTTGCATCTCCATTACAATCAACTAGTTGGAACACCAATGGCGACAAAGACGAATGCAATGCGTCTGCTTGATCAAATAGGGATCATATACCAAGTTCGGGAATACGAAGTAGACCCAAATGATCTCACGGCCGAGACGGTCGCGAGCAAGGTCGGCTTACCGGCCGAACAGGTCTTCAAAACGCTAGCCGTCCTGGGAGACCGGAATGGCATTTGTCTTGCTGTCATCCCCGGTAACACCGAACTCGAGTTCAAGGCTTTGGGGCGGCTGACCGGCGATCGAAAAATGGATATGGTCCCTCTCAAGGATGTTCAGGCCGTCACGGGCTACATTCGCGGCGCCGTGACTGCGCTGGCCTGCAAGAAGGATTATCCGGTGTACATCGATGAGACTGCCGAGCTGTGGGACACCATTTCCATCTCTGCCGGGCAGCGTGGGATTCAGATCTTTCTCGCTCCTCGAGACTACATAAGCGTGGTTCACGCGACAATTGGGGACATTGCGCGGCAAAAAACGCC